>DAOVGN010000074.1 GCA_030672385.1 Deltaproteobacteria bacterium
TACGTCACCGAAAAGGCATATGAAAACCCCATGTTCGTTGAGGATGTGGTGAGGGAGGTGGCCAAAAAGCTCTCCAATGATCCCAACATCACCTGGTTCTCCGTGGAGTCAGAGAACTTCGAGAGCATCCACAACCACAGCGCCTATGCGTATGTGGAGAAGTAAAACCCCATCCCCAGCATTACGTAGAAAATGAATTCATTTCCTCTCCCGCTGGCGGGAGAGGGAGTAGACGGTATTTTCATCGTTCGTGGGGTGACGGTGCCGTCATGAGAAATTCCCAAGAAGTGATAAGAATGCTTTCTACTCAAACACCCTCCTGATCTCCTCCCGCCGTTGGACCAAAGGGGCAGGGGGGAGGCTCTGGAGGAAGAGCTTTCCGTACCCCTTGGTCAAAATACGGCTGTCCAGGATGGAGAGGACCCCCCGGTCCTCCTTGTTCCTGATGAGCCTTCCCAGACCCTGCTTCAGGGCAATGATGGCTGAGGGGATTTGATACTGATAAAAGGGGTTCCCTCCTTGGCTGGCGATCCGCTCGATCCGCGCCTGGACCACCGGCTCGGTGGGAGGGTCAAAGGGGAGCTTGTCAATAATAACGCAGCTGAGGGCCTCCCCCGGAACATCCACCCCTTCCCAAAAGCTACTGGTGGCGAACAGGACCGAGTGCAGATCCGCCTTAAACTCCTCTACGAGGAGGTGCTTAGGACCCTCACCCTGGATCAAGAGGCGGTAGGGTAATCTCCCCCTAAGGATACCGTAGACCTCCCGCATGTTCTTATAGCTGGTGAACAGTACGAAGGCCCTCCCTTCGGTGACCTCCAATATGGACTTGATCTGCCCCGCAGCCGCCTTGGGAAAGGCAGGAGAATTGGGATCAGGGAGCCCCTCGGGAAGATAGATCACCACCTGGTTCTGCACATCAAAGGGTGAGGAAAGGATGAGTTCATCGGCTTCTGCTAAGCCGAGCCGCTCTCTGAAGTAATCAAACCCCCCCTGGGTGGAAAGCGTGGCGGAGGTGAAGACCATCGCCTCAACCCGTGGGTACAACCTCCTGCTCAACTCCGGCCATACATCGATGGGTGACGCCCTGAGAAACGTCCCCCTCACCCTATTCTCACACCAGTAGACGTATGTTGGATCCCCCATGGAGAGGATGAACTCGAGGTCTCCCTGCAGCTCCTGGGTCCGTCGAATCAAAGAGGCGATCTCATCCCCCCAGGGCTTTTTCATCAGGACCTCTCTCAGTGCGTTCAAGCTCCTCTTGATGTCCGAAAGGAGGCTTGCGACCATGGGGTCCAGCTCCTGCAAACGATACCGCTCCTCGCCCTGAAAGAGATAGAAGAGATCTGCCGCCTTTCCCAGAAGATCATCCACCGCTCCCTGAAGACCTGCCGTAGGTCTGTCACCTTTCGCCAACTCCCTGCGCACATCCCGGGCCAATTCCTCCACCCGATAGTTGCTGATGGTCAGGCCAAAATAGTTGGTGATCACCTCCTCCAATTGATGGGCCTCATCGAAGATCACCCGCTTGTACCTCGGGATTACCTCTCCTCCCACGTCCCTGATGGCCAAATCGGCAAAAAAGAGGTGGTGGTTGACCACAATCATCTGGGCCTGGGCCGCCTCCTGGCGCATGCGCGTGAGAAAACACCTCTTGTAATCGGGACACTCCGTCCCGAGGCAGTAATCCCGACTACAACATATCTCACCCCAGGTTGCAAACTCATCTGGTATACCCTGCAACTCGGAGCGATCACCGCTTTGGGTTCTGGATGCCCACTTCTTCACCTCTCCAAAGAGGGATGCCTCCTCCATGGCCTTGAAGAGGGGTTGTCGATTGAAGAGTTCGAACCGGTGCCAGCAGAGGTAGTTCTCCCTTCCCTTCATATAGGCGACCTTAAGCTGTATCGGGAGGATTTCTCTCAGGAGGGGTATATCCTTGAAGAAAATCTGTTCCTGTAGGTTCTTGGTCCCTGTAGAAACCACTACCCGCTTACCGCTGTAGAGGGCAGGAACCAGATAGGCGAAGGTCTTACCTGTCCCAGGCCCGGCCTCCACGATCAGATCCCCCCCCTCTGTCAAGGCCCTCCAGAGCGCCTCAGCCATCTCTACCTGTTGAGGCCTGTACTCATAGGACTCCAGCCCCTCGGCCAGCAATCCTCGCTTCCCAAAGATCTCTTCCATGTTGAGCCTTACCACGTGGGCTCCTCCGCTTTCGTTAAAACCACCTCTCGAGTGCTTGAATCTACTAAGATAGATACATTGTTGAGCTGAGACTCACTGTGATCGTGGAGAGGATTCCGGTCTATCTCACCATCTCCATCCTTTCGTGATTGGGATCAGCTTATCTTCTCTCGGTCTTTCTGCCCAAGCCGTGAACAAAGATGAAGATAAGAAGGGGGGGGCTGCCCTATGGGCCTTCATCGTCCTCTTTCAAGTGGAGCACCATCCCACATTCTTCCTCCATCGGTCCCACACGACGAAAACCCAACCTTTCGTATACACAGATGGCCTTGAAGTTTATCACCTCCACCGTAACCCAAATCTGGCGGTAATTCAACTCTTCGGCCAGTTCCCTCATCGTTTGGGTGAGCGCTATCCCGATGCCCCGATATTGATAGTCTTGGTGGACAAAGACCAAATATTCACAACTTTTGCGGGGCTCCATCTCAAAAAGTGCGGCATGTCCCACGGCCCTCCCGTCCATGATGGCCAGGAGATTTACCCCGTCTCGGACCACACCCCTTAACCACTCCTCCCTCCTCTCATCCGAACGAGGGGGGAGACCCTGGGTCGACTCCTTAGGCTCAAATCGATCATACATCTCCTTTAAAAGAGAGTAATCCCCCTTCTCATCATTATACTCTTTGATGAGTAAGGGTCTTTGAAATTTATCATGTAAGAAACGTGGCCCTTTCAACGTATGAGAGCGAAGACAAGCGATTATAGTTTTTGACTCATCAATCTAACAGAAGGGGAAAAGGGAAGTCAACCCGCCACCCTTGACTTTTTACCCCTCTATAGTTATTTTGGTGGGCCAAGCAAAACCGCCCTGGAGGGACAATGCAGTATCTGTTGACATTGGACAGAAAGGCCTTCTTGTGGATCAACACCCAATGGACCAACCCCTACCTGGATATCTTCTTTTCTGCCATAACCTGGTTGGGCAACGGTTGGATCATCATCGTATCGGTTGCCATCTTCTTCGCCCTGAAAAGGCCGGCGTGCCTCCGCCAACACCTCCCCTGGTTGGTTGCTGCCATGCTCTTGGGTGGACTCTGCATCTTCTTGCTAAAAAAGATGGTCCCCAGGCCCCGCCCCCTGAGCGATTTTGCCCCGCTCATCGAGGCAGGCAAGGTACAGCTCCATATCCTGGGTGAACACCTGCGGTATAGGTCCTTCCCCTCTGGCCACACGCAGACCGCCTTCGCTGCGGGGACCTATCTATCGCTCCTGCTGCCCCGATGGACCCTGCTCTTTGTATCCCTGGCTGGAGGTGTGGGGCTGTCTCGCATCTATATGGGGGTGCACTTCCCCCTCGATGTGATCGCTGGAGGCATGGTAGGGCTTGTCCTAACCTGGGGGGTATGGTTGGTGAGAAAAAAGTTCCAAAAACCATCCTCCACTCCTGAAGCATAGAGGTATCACAGTGAGGGTGAGAAGAAAAAAAGGGGGATGGAAAAAGCTATGGTGGGAGATACGCTACCAGATCGCCTGCTGGTCTCTTAGGGGCCTTATTATTGTCATCCGCTTCTTCCCGCTCAAATGGGCCCTTTTCATTATTGAGAGAATAGTGGGAAGGATCGGCTGGCACCTGGCCGGAGAATACAGGAAAAAAATGTTGGACAACCTCACCCTCTCCTTCCAGGATC
Organism: Deltaproteobacteria bacterium; assembly: GCA_030672385.1. GTDB lineage: Bacteria > Desulfobacterota > B13-G15 > B13-G15 > RBG-16-54-18 > DAOVGN01. The sequence goes on from DAOVGN010000074.1 coordinate 3,873, forward strand.
CCTTGACTGAACAAGAGAAGAGACGTATCTCACAAGAGAGCTTCCGCTACATGATCAGGGGTTTCGTGGAGACCATGTACTGTGTTCACTTTTATAAAAAGAAGTTATACCCACGGATAGAACTGGAGGGGAGGGAAAACCTCGATCAGGCCTTAGCCCAGGGTAAGGGGGTGATCGCCGTCAGCGCCCACTTGGGCAACTTTGCCATCCTGGGGGCGAAGTTAAATGCCAGCGGCTACCCCTTCTCCCTGATCATCAACGATCCAGCCCATCCTGGCCTTGCCCGGCTCTTTCAGGAGATGCAGGAGAGGGTGGGGGTGCGCTCCATCCCTGTCGACCCCCCCTTGAGGTGTCAGAGGGAAATCATGCGTTCTCTCCGCAAAGGGGAGATCGTGGGGTTTATCTCCGATGAGAACCAGAAGAGAGGAGGGGTATTGGTGGAGTTCCTCGGACGCGTCATGGCCATGCCCGCGGGCCCGGCCATCTATCACCTAAAGACCGGGGGGCCCATCCTCCCCATCTTCATCCTTCACCAGGTCGATGGAGGGCATAAGGTCATCATTGACACGCCCCTAAAGGTCGAGTTGAGCGGTGATGAAGAAAGGGACATCTTCACCATCACCGCCCAGGTCACCCGGGTCATCGAGTCCTATATCAAGAAATACCCTACTCAGTGGTCTTGGATCAGCAAGAGGCGCATCCGCACCAAGACGAGGAGAAAGACCTTCCTGGAGGAAAAGGGAATCCCCCCTTCATAACCTCTCACTCAACTCTCAAGGGACAATATATTAGAAAGACGTAGGCATATAAAATTTATAATCAATAAAAAATTAGATTAATTCTTGACAAATAATGATTTCTGTGTTATTTTAAATGGAGGAAGAAAAATGGCCCTAGAGGAAAAGATAACTAGACTCAAGGAGAAGGGAATCCTGTTGACCATCCAGAGGTATGCCGTCTTGGAGTTTCTCCAAGATAATGGACTCCATCCCACGGTCGAAGAGATCTTCCAATCATTAAGTGGGATTTACCCCGCCCTCTCCCGGGCCACGGTCTACAATACCCTTGAGCTCTTCAAACGACATGGGCTCATTCAGGAGATAACCATCGAACGGGATAAGGCCCGTTACGACTACAGGATCGAACCTCATCATCACTTCCTCTGTCGTCAATGTGGTCGGATCTATGACGTGGACGTGGAGGGATGTCCCATTGAGAAGGAGGAATGGGTGGACGGTCACAAGGTGGAGGAGTTAAGGCCCTACATCATCGGTATATGTTCCAAATGTCTCAAGGAGGGGGGAGATGCCGGAGCTCCCTGAGGTAGAGACCCTCTGTCGCCAACTATGTCAGGTCATCTTGGGTGCTGAGATCTTGGAGACCCAGGTCCTCGATCCCAAACTGGGAGAGATAAGGGAACTTGGAGGGAGGAAGGTCTTGGCAATGAACCGCCATGGAAAGGCCCTGGAGATGGAGTTAGAAGGGGGCCTTATGCTCTTGCTCCACCTCCGCATGACAGGAAGGCTCCTTTGGCAGAACGGGGATGGGCTGCCTCCCCATACACGCCTTGTCCTCTCCTTCCCCAAAGGGAGGATCATCCTTATAGATCCCCGTCGCTTTGCGACCTTATCAGTTCAAAAGAAAGATAGATCACCCTTTTGTGGGGGCAACTTGCTTGAGGATTTCGACCCATCCCACCTGTGGGGAATCTCTCAAAAAAGCCGTCTTCCCATAAAATCATTCCTCATGGATCAACACCGTATAGCTGGCATCGGTAACATCTATGCCTGCGAGATCCTCCACCAAGCGCACATAAGCCCCTGGCGGAGGGCCTGCGATCTCTCTCTGGCTGAATGGGAGAGGATTGGGGGGGTCACAAGGACTATCCTCAGAAAGGCTATCTCCTGTCGTGGAACCACCATCTCCGACTGGCGCGATCTCTTCGACAAGGAGGGAGAGTATCAGAACTATCTGTTGGTCTACAATCGGGAAGGAGAAAGGTGTTTTGAGTGTGGAGGGGAGATTCAGCGCAGGAAACTAAATGGCAGGGGGACCTATCTCTGTCCCTCCTGTCAAAAATAAAGAAGGAGGTTTTGAGATGAAGGGCCTAAAAGGGACAAGGACGGAGAAAAATCTTCTTACGGCCTTTGCCGGGGAATCCCAGGCACGCAACCGCTATACCTACTTTGCATCCCAGGCAAGAAAGGAGGGCTTTGAACAGATCGCCGCCATCTTTGCCGAGACCGCCGACAACGAGAAGGAACACGCCGAAAGGCTCTTCAAGTTCCTCGAAGGGGGTGAGGTGGAGATTGTGGCGTCCTTCCCCGCTGGAGTGATCGGTTCTGCTGAGGAGAATCTAAAAGCTTCCGCATCTGGCGAGAATTATGAGTGGACCGAGATGTATCCCTCTTTCGCACAGGTGGCTGAGGAGGAAGGATTTGCTGAGATCGCCGAGGTCTTCAAGGCTATAGCCGTCGCAGAAAGGCAGCACGAGCGTCGCTATCTGAGTCTTCTGAAGAACGTCCAGGAGGGAAAGGTCTTCCGCAAAGATAATGTGGTGAAGTGGCGCTGCCGCAACTGTGGCTACATCCACGAAGGTAAGGAGGCCCCGGATAGGTGCCCAGCTTGCGATCACCCACAGGCCTACTTCGAACTACTGGCGGAGAATTGGTAAAAATGTATAGCATTCTTGAAAAAGCTACCAATACAGGACCAGAAATCTAAATAAGTAAGAAGAAAGGAGGGATACTATGGCTGAAGCAAAAGACCAATGTGTGGAACCGGCAGGTGGACCAATCTTGCCGGAAGCGGAGGCATCTTTACCAACACAAATTCAAAAGGAGGGACCTAAGATGATTGCTCAAGTTGGCAAACCCGCTCCTGACTTTGAGGCGAGCGCCTTTGTGGACGGGGGGTTCAAAAACATCAAGCTCTCAGACTACAAGGGAAAGTGGGTGGTCCTGTGCTTCTATCCTGGTGATTTCACCTTTGTCTGACCCACCGAGCTGACGGCAGTTGCCGTCAAATACGAGGAACTCAAGTCGCTGGATGTGCAGGTCTTGGCGATGAACACCGATAGCCGTTTTACCCATAAGATCTGGCAGGAGGAAGAGCTCTCCAAGATGGTGCCAGGCGGTGTGCCCTTTCCAATGTTGTCAGATGCCGGCGGACGCATCGGCAGGGTTTACGGGATCTATGACGAAGATGCAGGCGTTGATATCCGGGGCCGCTTTCTGATCGACCCCGATGGTGTGATTCAGGCGATGGAGGTTTTGACTCCCCCGGTCGGTCGCAACGTGGCTGAGCTGATCCGGCAGGTCAAGGCATTCCAGCATGTGCGTAAAACAGGCGAGGCCACGCCCTCTGGATGGCAGCCAGGCAAGGCAACATTAAAACCCGGCCCTGACCTCGCAGGCAAGGTATGGAAGGTTTGGAAACCAGATATGGCCTTTTAAGAGAGGGATTGATTTGGTGGGGAAGATATGAGCGCCATGGACATAAAGAAGGAGGAGGCCCTGAAAAGGGCCATAAGGATGGAAGAAGAGGGGAAGCGGTTCTACCTCCAGGCGGCGGATAAGTCCCAGAGCCTTCTGGCCAGGAGGCTCTTCGAGGAGCTTGCCCGGGAGGAGGATTTGCACATCAAGAAGATACAGGAGATCTACGGCAGACTCAAAGAGGGAAAACTCCTTGGGGAGTGGATCACCTCTGTGGCCGATCCCTCGAAGTTGGAGAAGGTCTTTCAGGACTCTCTTGTGGAGAAGGCCATGGACACCACCGACGATCTGGAGGCCCTGCGCTTCGCCCTGGACAGGGAGGAGAAAAGCATAAAATATTACGGGGATCTCGCCGAAGAGACCGCGGACCCACAGGAGAGGCGCTTTTACCTGACCCTCTCCCATGAGGAACGGGGGCACTATCTGCAGATCATGGATTCCATAGAGTACCTCACCGACCCCGTGGGGTGGCTTCGGCTGCAAGAGAAGGGTGGGTTGGATGGAGGTTAAAATAATTTGAGGAGAAGGCCATGGACACCAAGATCTTACGCAAGATCAGCTACGGCGTTTACATCGTGAGTTCCAGAAAGGGAGAATGCATCAACGCCCAGACGGCCAACGCAGTAATGCAGGTTACATCAGACCCTCCGCAGTTTGCCTTGGGGATCAACAAGGAGAATCTCACCCATGAATTCATCAAGGAAAGTGGTCTGTTTGCCGTCTCAGTCCTCTCGCAGGAGGCCCCTTTGAACCTCATCGGAAGGTTCGGGTTCAAGTCGGGTAGGGAGGTGGACAAATTCGATGGCCTCGCCTACCGCCTAGGCAAGAACGGCTGCCCCATTCTTCTGGAACACACCGTGGGCTATCTGGAATGCAAGGTGGTAAAGGACCTTGACGCAGGGACCCACACGATCTTCATCGGGGAAGTGGTAGATGGTCAGGTCTTCAAGGAGGGGGAGCCTATGAGCTACGCCTATTACCACCTGGTGAAGCGGGGGACAACACCCAAGACGGCCCCTACTTATGTGGAGACAAAAAAGGAGGAAAAACAATGAAGAAGTACAAGTGCACGGTATGCGGGTATATCTATGATCCCGAGGAGGGGGATCCGGACAATGGAATCGCCTCCGGTACCCCCTTTGAGGAACTTCCTGATGATTGGGTATGTCCGTTGTGCGGAGCAGCCAAGGACGAATTCGAACCTGAGGAATGAGACCATACCATAGAGGATGGAGATGAAGGAATGCCGGGAGTTCGGCAAGAAAATTGCGGAGAGAGTAAGACGAGGGAATGAGAAGGAGGAATAAAATGGGTGTTCCAAGACAACTAAAACCAAATATTTACTCAGTCGGTGCAGTTGACTGGGATAGGAGGTTATTTGATGAACTCATACCCCTGCCCGATGGAACAAGCTATAATGCCTATTTGGTGAGGGGGGGAGAAAGGACAGCGCTGATAGATACGGTGGACCCAACGATGACGGAGGTGCTGACGAAGAATCTCCACCAGCTTGAGGGCAAGGATGTAGATTATGTCATCGTCAATCACGCCGAGCAAGACCACTCAGGGTCATTACCAAAGATACTCGATATCTATCCGCCTGCCAAAGTTGTCTGCACGCTGAAATGTAAGGGTATACTTATGGATTTGCTCCTCATTCCAGGGGACAAGTTCATAACGGTGGAAGATGGAGAGACCTTATCATTAGGAGAGAAAACCCTGGAGTTCATTCATGCGCCCTGGGTCCACTGGCCAGAGACGATGCTCACATATTTAAGGGAAGACAAAGTACTTTTTACGTGTGATTTTCTTGGCTCCCATCTGGCCACTAGCGATCTGTTTGTAACCGATGAGGCACCGTATATGAGGCAACCAAGAGATACTATGCAGAGATCATGATGCCGTTCAGGACAACCATTAAGAAGAACTTGGAGAGGATAAAGGATCTGGATATAGAGATAGTTGCGCCAAGTCATGGCCCAATCTATAACAGGCCGGAATTCATCCTAAGTGCTTATAGAGATTGGATCTCTGATGAGGTAAAGAACGAAGTGGTTATACCTTATATCTCAATGCATGAGAGTACAAAGAGGATAGTTGATTATCTGATGGACTCTTTGATCGAAAGAGCTATCACTGTTAAGCCCTTCAATCTGACAAAGACCGACATTGGAGAACTGGCCATGGCCCTGGTAGATGCGGCAACAATAGTAATAGCATCACCCACGGTCTTAGTTGGTCCACATCCAAATGTGGTTTATGCGGTCTATCTTGCCAATGCCCTGAGACCAAAATTGAAATTCGCAGCAGTTATTGGATCATATGGCTGGGGTAGCAGAATGGTGGAACAAATTAAGGGGATAACTTCAAATTTAAAGGTAGAGTTGTTTGATCCCGTCGTTGTAAAAGGCTTTCCTAAAGAAGAGGATTTCAAGGCATTGGACAAACTGGCAGATGAAATATTAAAGAAGCATAAGGAATACAATATCATTAAAAGTGAGGGGTAAGGGCGCTTCAGATCCTCCAGGATGAGGTAGGGCATGAAGAAGGCCTCCAAGCCCTCCTAGAAGATATAGAGGAAATGGGGAAAGGGAGGTGAAAAGATGGATAGGAAAGAGTGGGAAAAGAAGAAAGAATCCTTTGAGGTCATAGATGTGAGAAAGCTGACGGGCAATTTCCTGCCAATGGTCCTCAAGAAGGCGGGAACCCTTTCTGTTGGTGAAGGAATATGTGTAATTCAGAGCTTCGAGCCCATTCCGCTGTATTCTGCCCTGGCTGATTTGGGCTTTGAACATTTGACTGAAAAGATCTCAGACAACGAATATCGGGTATATTTTTATAGAACTGAGCATAAGGAATCAATCCTTCCAGGAGGAATGGATGTTCCGCTGAAGCCGACGGCTATACTGAATTTTAAAGAGATTGACGATGAACTGGTAAATATCATTGTCCCATTTTGGAAATTGATATGGGAGAGGAAAGCCCCAGCCATTGATCAGAAAACAAGATACCTGCTGTCTTTGGCAAACGGTGTTGGGGGAGGGCGATACCGCCAAGCAACAAGAGAACTGGTAAAAGGGTATGCCGCTGGTGTTACTGTAGCGGAACTGGATGAGCTCTTTTCCATGTTTGTCTGGAACCAGGGAGTCGGCACCTTTGCCTCAGAGATTGGTCCTTCGCCACTATTTGGCGCATATATGCTGATAAAAAACCTGGAAAAAAAGGGAAAATCGCGATCAGAAGTCTTAAAAGAGTTAGTTGAAAAATTTGGAGAAAAAAACCCTGATGTGAGGACATCCTATAAAAAGGAGGAATAGAAATGGCTGAGAAAGAAAGATTGGATATGTTTTGCTACCAATGTTCTCAGACTGCAAGGGGGACAGGTTGCACTGTAAAAGGTGTGTGCGGGAAGGAACCCACGGTCGCCCGTTTGCAGGACAACCTGTTAATTGCTACGAAAGGGATGGCAGCCTATCTCTACCATGCGAGGGAACTAGGATATACAGATACCGAGATAGATGCCTTTTTAGAGAGGGTATTTTATTCGACATTCACCAATGTCAACTTTGACGCAGAAGACCTTGTGCGGCTGGCTGTTGAGGCTGGCGAGATGAATGTGAGGACAATGAGGCTTCTCAAAAAGGCCCATATCGAAACCTACGGAGAGCCGGAGCCCACTGATGTGCAAACTGGGACGGCCAAGGGGCGTAGTATCATTGCCACCGGACACGGCCTGAAAGCACTTGAAGAATTGCTCAAACAAACAGAAGGAACTGGGATAAATGTCTATACCCATTCAGAACTTTTGCCCGCACATGGATATCCGGGTCTAAAAAAGTACAAACATCTGGTTGGTAATCTGGGGATATCCTGGAGAGATCAGAGAAATTTATTTTCTAGGTATCCAGTGACAATCCTTGGAACCTCAAATTGCGTCCTGATACCCAGGGAGGAGTATAGAGACAGAATGTTTACCACCGGACCTGCGCGCCTGCCTGGTGTGCAGCATATTGCTGGATACGACTACATTCCAGTGATAAAGAAAGCGAAATCGTTGCCGGAACTCGAGGAAAAGCCTGGCGATGTTGTACTTCCTACAGGGTTTTCCAAATCCGTAGTTTTGTCCCTAAGAGACAAGATCAAACAACTGGTGGAAGCAGGTAAAATCCGCCACTTCTTCCTTGTAGGGGGCTGTGATTCACCGCTCAAGAAGATGGAGTATTATAGGGAGTTTGTCCGAAGGTTGCCACAAGATACAGTTGTCTTAACTCTTGGCTGTGGTAAGTTCAGGATCAACGACCTGGATCTTGGTGAAGTTGAAGGTATTCCAAGACTGATTGACCTTGGACAGTGCAATGATGCGATTGTTGCCATTGACATAGCCACTGCTCTTGCAGAGGTTTTTGGCGTAGGAATCAATGAACTTCCCTTGACAATAGTCTTGAGCTGGATGGAGCAAAAAGCTGTTGCTATCCTTTGGAGTCTGTTTGCACTCGGGATCAAGGGTATATATCTGGGTCCCATCGTCCCTGCCTGGGTGAATGACGACATTCTGAAGGTTTTAAAGGAAGAATATGATTTAAGACTTATCGGGGACCCAGAAGAAGATATTAAGCAGATTTTTAATAGGAGGTGTTGAGATGACGAAAAGGTTACAGGTTTACAAATGTGAAATTTGTGGAAACATCGTAGAAGTCCTCCATGAGGGCAAGGGAGAGCTTGTGTGCTGCGGCCAGCCCATGAAGCTCCTTGTGGAGAACACCGTGGACGCCGCCCAGGAGAAGCACGTGCCGGTGGTGGAAAAGACCCCAAGTGGTGTTAAGGTAAGGGTGGGGAGCGTCGCCCATCCCATGGAGGAGAAGCACTACATCGAATGGATCGAGGTAATCGCCGACGGCAAGGCCTACCGCCAGTTCTTGAAGCCAGGGGATGCACCAGAAGCCCTATTCGACATCAAGGCAGAGAGAGTCGAGGTCCGTGAGTACTGCAACCTGCACGGATTGTGGAAGACTTAAATTACAAAAAGCTCTCCGATAGAATTGCAACCGCGGGGCAGCCGACTGAAGCTGAACTAGCCGCCTGTAATCAACTACGAGGAAAGATCACAGTATCTTAATCTCCCCCTCCTTTACCTCAGCGATGGCCTGTTGTATATCCCTCAAGGTCTCTTCTCTCCCATCCTCCCCCTTTGTTATTTTAAAGGCCACCCCTTTAATCCCGCCGTTCAAACCCTGAAAAAAGGTCTCAAGGAGCTTGTGCTGGAGGATGGAGTCTTCCAAGGGTTTTATACCCGCCAGAAATACCCATAGCTCACCTTCCCCCTCCTCGTAGATATCCCTTTTGCCCAGTTTGATCTTTTTCTTTATCGTTTCCAATAAGGAGGAATCACCTCGAAAGCAGAGGATTAGAGAGGGAAGGGATGGGCTTTCCCGGTAGACATCTTTAATGTGGGGGAGGATGCGGAGTGGCAACACTTGAAAAACCCTCTTTCTTTCCTCTAATGCCCTCTGTTTCCTCAATTCCCTTTGTTCCCACTCGCTCTGATTCTGCTCAAAGTAACGATAATCCTTCTTGTACAGTAAGTAGAATTCTTCCAATTCCCTCTGTAGTTGCGGATCAAATTGTACATGTGCTTTGTACTTGCCCCTCAACAACTGCTGCAAGGTCCTGGCCTCGGCCAATTTGGCGCTGATCTCCTTATACCTTTCCTTGATCTCCTTGACAGTCGTAGTAGAGTAACCCCGCTCAGGGTTGAAGACCCTGCACATATTCCTAAACTCATCATACCTATACTTAATGGAGTGATAAACCCCCTTCAGGTTTTGCTCCATACCCCGAGCATGTCTCCTGATGGTTATCTCTCTAAGGGCCATGATGTTATCGTCCTATTCTATACTCGTTCTTGAGGAGGTCTTGGCTGAGTCGGTTAAGGCCAACTTGAATACCTCGTCGGCGGATTCCACAAAGATGAACTCTATCCCTTCTCTCAATTCTTCCCCGATTTTCTCCACATCGCCTCGGTTACGGGCCGGGAGGATTACCCTCCTAATACCCGCTGCCTTGGCCGATTCCTGCATCACCTCCCCCAATTGCCCGGTGAGGGAAAGGGCCTTCTTGCCGGGCATCTTACTGGCTTCGACGAAGAGGATGGTGGGGGATTAGGAGGTGACCCCCATAGGTCTTTCCTTCAGCATCGGAAAGAAGGATGTGGGCGTGTATTATGATATCGCCATCCTTCAGTGATATGTTTCCACTGCAGGAAGTTATCTCCAAACCGCCATCAAGTTGCCTGCTTCGGTAGACCTTATCTTTTTGGTCGTAATATCCAATGGTCGCCCCCTGTACCGCTCCGATCACCGACAAAAATCCCATCCGAATTTCCCTGTATCGGCATTGCTCTGTCAGCGCCTCCAAGAGGTCGGAGCCGTGGGCCAATCTAATCAGATGGGTATCCTTCAGCTTCATCTTTGTGAGAGGGATAGGTAGTATACAACTACTATAATTGGTTTGGCAAAAAATGGCAAGAGGGGTAGTGATTCTTGACGTGTGAACGTTACGAGTTCACAATAGCGGCGATCCTAGCCTCCATTTCCCGAATCCACTCATCAGGATAAGGAGAGGTCCCCTTCAAGTTTTCGTCCAAGGGGTCCTGGGGGTTGAAGTTTTGGGGGGTCAGGGAAGAGGACCCGCGGAGTTGGAGGGCTAGCTTAAGCAGGTCCTCCTCCCTGTGGAGGGCTGGGACTACGGTGATCCTGAATTGATATTCGATCCTTCCTTTCTGCAAGAAGGAGATGCTCTCTTTTATCCTTTCCAGATTCACAAGCACACCCGCTGTCCGGGTGTAACTTATCTCATCCAAGGGGGCCTTGACGTCCATAGCCACGAAGTCCACCAGACCTTCATTCACCAGGGACCGCAGCACATGGGGTTGGCTCCCGTTTGTATCGAGTTTGACAAGGAATCCCAAGGCCTTGATCTCTTCTATAAGGAGGGGGAGGTGGGGATGGATGGTAGGCTCCCCCCCACTGATGCACACACCATCTACCCATCCCTTCAGTTCGGCCAAACGGCCCACAATATGCGCTAAAGAAATATCCTCGTATTGTTCCGGGTTCAGCACCAACAAATGATTGTGGCAGTAGGGGCAACGAAAGTTGCACCCGGGCAGAAAGAGCACGGAGACCACCTTTCCAGCCCAGTCCACAAAAGAAGTCTCCAGAAAGCCCTTAACCTTGATATCCTCCCAGGTCATTCCCTGGGGGAAATGTACTATCTCTCTTTTTGTCAGCTCCATTGGACCCTAATCACCCCCTGGATCTCCTGGAGGGTAGGGACCGATCCCCGCCAACCTGCCAGGACCTTCTCATTTTTGTCTTCGATGATTATAGTGGGGGTGGACAACACGCTGTAAAAAGCGGCCTCGGCGAGACCATCAGGGGTCTCAAGGTCATAGTAGAGGACTTGTAGGCCATTCCCCTGGAGGATACCACCCATCTCCTTGGCAGCAGGACACTTGGGGCACTCATCCTTGATGAAAATCTTGATGGATCCCATTCTTCTACCTCCCTATTCTAAAGTAAACTCCACCTCCGCACTATCCGAGCTTTTCTTCATAAAACCTTGATTGCGATACCGATCCCGCAACTCCCCAAGTTTCCCCTTGTTCCAACTGGAGATCTTGGTGAAGTAGCCGGTGATGCGGGTAATGCCATCGACATCCTCTGAGCCACAGTAAGGGCAGAGATCCCTCAGACCCCGAGAGGTGCGCGCACAATCGTTACAGGTGGTGAACTCCGGGGAGAAGGCTATCTGGTCGTTCTGGGTGTACATGAAGGTCTTGGTCACAAAGTTGGCCAAGGACTCGGGCGAAGGTCTTGCCTCCCCCAACCAAATATGGGTCAGGGAGCCGGCCTCGATGAGGGGATGAAAGAGCCCCTCATGTTGCACCCGCTCTATCGGGTTGATCGCGGCGGCATTGTTCAAATAGGTGGAGTTGGTATAATAGACTTCCCCACGAGCGATGTCCCCCATTACGATATGGCCTGCTTGGGGGGAATGAAACCTCAGATCCAGCTTGGCAAACCTGTAAGCGGTGCTCTCTGCCGGGGTCTGTTCAAGCACAAACCTCATCCCGTGCCTCTTGCTCATCTTGTCGACCAGAAGTTTCATATGGGCGATCACCTGCAAGCCTAACTTAAAGGCCTCCTTTGATTCGTGCATCTCCTGGCCAGCATGGATCTTCACCATTTCGTTGAGCCCCACCATACCGATGAGGTATGTAGCACGGTGCATCCTGAGGTAAGATTCCCCGTCTTGGTTCATGGTCAGCAAGGCCAGGGGCCCTTTCTCCCCCAAGGAAAGAAGCCTCTCCACAAAGGCCTTTTTCTCCAGGTGGGCCTTGACAGCTATCTCGATAAAGCGGGAGATGTTCTCAAACAACTTGGTATCATTGCCTCCAGATAGGTAGCCGATGCGGGGCAGATTCAGGGTGACGTTCTGCAGAGCGGTATAGCGCATCTTCCACGGTCGCTTGGCGTCCTCCAGGTCTGAGGCCTCCAGCTTAAAACTCAGTCTGCAGCACTCCGATATTTTAGCCGTCTCTCCCCGATCGAAGACGAAGTAGGTATTCCCCTTCTCTGAGGCGACCTCACATATGTGATGAAGGAATTTCTCGTGGCCGGGTGTCATGAAGAAGTCCTCTGTGATGTGGACCAAGGGCTTGGGAAAGAAGAAGGGACGCCCTGCCCCATCTCCTTCACTGTAGACCTCGAAGAGTGCCCAAACGAGCTGCTGTGCCTCCTTTGTGTACTCCTTGTAGGTCTTACCGGTGAACTCCCCCTTGGGGCCGATGGCCGGGACGTCCCGGAAGTGCTTGGGGACCTCCCAGTAGAGGTTGAGGTCGGTGAAGATGGCCTGCCCCCCGCGCGCCACGGCCTGCTGAGAGAACTCAAAGATGAGCATCTGGGCCAGTTGCTTCACCTCCGCGTCCCCCATCCCCTCCAGGTAGGGGGCGAAAAAGAGGTTGACCGCATCCCACCCAATGGCCCCGGCAAAGTGGCTCTGGAGGCCCGCGGCGAATTTCACCATGTGGGCCAATAGTACCTCCGGGTGCTTGGCAGGCTTGGCCATGGAGATGGAGTTGGGCAGATTGAGCCCGAACTTCTTGATATACTCCAGGGATTGGCCACTGCAATAGGGGCGATCGATGAACCCCAGGTCGTGCAGATGTATATCCCCCCGCATGTGGGCATCGGCCACCTCCTGGGAGAATACTCGCAGGAGGGCGTACTCCTTTTTGATGGTCTCGGCCAAGGTCAGATTGGTGGCCTCCGGCCCATGGGGGACGTTGGCGTTCTCTTTGTTGGGGTCCATGATCAGTTGATCTACGTCATAGAGGGGCATACCGAGCCTGGTATGCTGTCTGCGGACCTCCTCCAGGCCTCGTTCAATGAGCTTAGCATCTACCAGCTCCCGGACAAGAGGTGCAGTTATCATATTGATGTTGCTGCTCCTGATGATCTCCTCCACTTCCAGGCTGATGGCCTCGGCGGTGTCGGGGTCGACGTAGGTCTCTCTGATCAGTGCATCTACGATCCTCTGACGATCCCACCCCTCCATGCTCTCTTCGGAGGTGCGCACGAAGAGGGCCATGTCTGTGGTGTCTCCTCCAGAGACCTCCCTATCTCTCTTCCTCAGCTCAGCTACAGAAATCATAATGATATCATCTCCTTACAGGATATATTGTATTTCTATATTCAATTACCACTATATATAGTATATTTATGCCATATATATAGCATTTGTCAAGGAAAATTTCGCCCTGGCGGAAAATTTTTTTGGCCTATGATGATTCCTTGGCTTTTTCGCGAGGGATGATAGAGAAAAGAAGAGGGGGAAAGGATGAGATACTCGGGTTTCCGCACAGGAGGGAATAGCGCCCTGTGCTACTACAAGGGAGAGTATATCGGAGTCTTGGTCTCGACGGTGACAAAGGGAGGTTATGCACCGGATCAAAGGGGCAGGAGAAAATCCTCCCCCCTCGTCTCCCCCAGGCGGGTGCAGATGATGGCGGGTTGATCGTGCAGGGGGCACTTGTATTCGCATATCCCGCAGCCGATGCAGAGATTGAGGTCTACAATAGGGCGCCTTATCTTTTTCCTCCCCTTTTTGGTCATCACTTCCGCCACCTCGAACTTTATGGCCTTGTCTGGGGTGGGACAGTGCTCTTCGCACACAATGCACTCGATCCCCTGGGCGTAAGGGATACACCGGTTCTTGTCGATATAGGCGAGGCCGATCTTGGTACGCCCCTTCTCCTCTTGGGTGAGCTCTCTGATGGCCCCGGTGGGGCATACTTGGCCACAGAGGGTACAGTAGTACTGACAGTAGCCGATATGAAAGTCGAACCTGGGTGTCCAGATCCCCTCCAGGCCTGCCTCGAACAATGATGGCTGCAGGCCATTGGTGAGGCAGACCTTCAGACACTCTCCACACCGGACGCACCGGCGCAAGAACTCCTCCTCCGGGAGGGCGCCCGGGGGACGTATTAGCTTCCCCTGGCCCCTCTTGTAGAGGGGGTTGATCCTGACGAGGGGGACCATGAAGATCCCGGCAAGGAGGGCAGCTATGACCCCCCGTCGTTGCAGGTCGATGCCTGCCCGGCGGCCTTTGCCGTTGAAGGAGGCAAACCCGAAGCGCACGGCATCCTGGGGACAATCCTCCTGACACTCACCGCACATCACACACTCCGCCTTTTTCCATGCACCTTCTCGATCGGCTGCCGCCCCTGTACGGCACTCCTGAACACACAGACTGCAGGAGTTGCACTGATCCCCAACGATCCTCTTCATCGGGCTGATCCTGGCGATGAGCCCCAGCAGGGCCCCCAGGGGGCAGAGGTGTGTGCACCAAAAACGCCGCCGATAGAGATTGGCCGCCAGTAGTGCAGCAAAGATGAGTCCGATGACAACACCCTGGTAGAAGAGGGGCTGGCGAAAGGCCAAGACATGGCGTTTAAGAAATAAATAGAGGGGTTCGGAGATGGCCGTCACGCCGGGGATATCGGCACGGTAGAATAGATCAAAGGTGACATGAACCATCAGGTTCACCACAGGCTCCACAGTCACCGCAAGCGAGCGGATCAGGAGGGAGATGGGGTCCACTAGCCCCGTTATCTGCAGGGTGAAGAGGGAACTCACCAGGAGAAAGAAAAGGATATAGTACTTGATCCGCTGTCCCCTGTCTCCCTGTTGCTCTTTTCTTCGTTCCTTCGGGGCAAAACGACCCATGAAGTCGTTCAGAGTCCCCAAGGGGCAGACCCAGCCGCAGAAGACCCTTCCAAACACAAGGGTGAAGGCGACTGTAATAAAGGACAAAAAGAGGGCCTGTGGGACCTGATGGGAGGAGAGAAAGGTAGTAACCATAATAAGGGGGTCAAAGTGGAGGAAGATCCTGACCGGATAGGCGATCTGATCAGTGCCTTTATACGCCGTCTTGATAAAGAGGAAGAGGAAGAGGATCAGAAAAAACCACTGGCTGATACGCCTCAACCGCCACCACTTTGTTAAGGAAAACTTTTTTTTATGTTCATCCTCAGGAATCTGTTTTGACCTCCTTCATCCTCAGCTGCGCGAGGTCCATCTGCCCCAAACCCCGCTGAGAGGCAAGCTTGATATGATCCATCTCCTCGGGTGTGAGTCCGAAAAGAGTAGCCCCTAAGGCGTCCATTGCCACCTGGTCCACCCCCGCCGCCACTGTATTGAATCTCTTCACGTATTTCAGGCTTCCCCCCTGAGGGCCGTTCGCCGTCAATATCCGTACTGCATCTAGGACGACCAAGGTCGGCTTGAAGAAGGCAGCGAGATCCACGAGGGCCTGATCTAAATGCCAATGGAGCTGAGAGCGGGTTCCACCGATGAGGCCCATGAGGTTTTTTATCCCCATGGTAAGCCGGGCCAAGCTGTGGTGTTTGAGGATGGGGACATTGATCACTTTGTCCACCTCCACCGCCTCTTGGTAGACCTGCCACCTCTTGAGGACCTCTCCCTTGAGCTCCATCTCCCGGAATCTTCTCTCATCCACATAGGTGACCTTGCCGCCTGCCTTTTTGGCCGCCTCCATGATCCCGCTACGCACGTAGCAGCGTCGAGGATCCTCACAGGTGTTATCGAAGATCTTCACCTTCCTGGCACCGGCCTCCAGACACATCCGCACCAGCGTCGCCACCACCTCTGGGTTGGTGGTGGCGGCCTGCTCCGGTACGCGATCCCACGCCATATTGGGCTTCACCAAGACCACATCCCCGCGGGAGATGAACCTCTTCATTCCCCCCAGGGCCTGCACGGCCGCCTCCGTGATCAGAGTGGCGGAGGTCCCCGTGGAGATCACCAGGTCAAGAGGTCCTGCCGGTGCAGCAGAAGCGATAGTCCTCCACGGCCAGGGGGAGAGGATCAGCCCGGCTCCAGCCAGTATACATCTCAGCATCTCCCTGCGCGTAATCCCGGACATCGTACCCTCCATAGAGTCCTTAGAATGTAGCAATTCTCCGGGGTGTAGTCAAGGAGGAGGAAAATTGACAATCACCGTCTTCTTACCTTATTATGGATCATGTACGGGAGGAATCATGCTAGGGATCATCGCCGGAGGGAACTTCTCCCCTGAGGGGATGGAGGTGAAAGAAAAGAAGGTCATGGAGACTCCCTTCGGGGAGCCGTCCGACCATTTTATCCTCGGTTACCTGAAGGGGAGAGAGGTAGTCTTCCTCCCCCGCCATGGTGCACAGGGTATCCCGCCCCACCGTATCAACCACCGTGCCAACATCTATGCCCTCAAAAGACTTGGGATCTCCGAGGTGATAGGGGTCAACTCGGTGGGGAGCCTAAGGGAGGAGATCCCCCTGGGGTGGATTGTGATCCCCCACGACTACCTCAACCCCTGGCAGATCATGACCTTTTACGAACACCAGACCCTGCACATCACCCCTGCTCTGGATGAGAGGTTAAGGGAACTCATCATCAGCGCCGCTGCCAAGGCAGGGATAAACTTCGTGAATAAGGGAATCTACATCCAGACCATCGGCCCCCGCCTGGAGACCAAGGCGGAGATCGCCATGCTGAGGAACTTCGGCGATGTGGTGGGTATGACCATGGCCCACGAGGCCACCCTCTGCCAGGAAGTAGGATTGGCCTATGCCAGCATCTGTTCGGTGGACAACCACTGCCACGGCATCGGCGAACGACCCCTCACCGAGGAGGAGATCTCACAAATGGCGAGAAAAAACGCAGCACAGATAAATAAGATTTTAGCCAGGACGATGGAGGAGATGGGATGAGCATCTTAGTCAAAGGGGTGGGCCTGAACGGAGAGAAGAAGGATATCTACATCGAGGGAAACAGGATCAAAGAGATCGGGGATCACCTCAAGATACAGGCCGAGGAGGTGATCAGCGGGCAGGGGAAGGTCGCAGTCCCATCTTTTGTCAACGGGCATACCCACGCCGCCATGACGCTGTTGCGGGGATATGCCGACGATATGCCGCTGAAGGAGTGGCTGGAAACGAAGATCTGGGTCATCGAGGCCCACATGACGGAGGAGGACATCTACTGGGGGACCAAGCTGGCCTGCCTGGAGATGATCAAGACGGGGACCACCTTCTTCAACGATATGTACTGGCATTGGCGGGGAACCGCCAGGGCAGTGCAGGAGATGGGGATCAGGGCCGCGGTGAGCGCCGTCTTCATAGACCTCTTTGATGAGGCAAAGACCAAAGAGCAGATAGAGCTGAACGAGCAGCTCTTTGCCGCCAGCGGAGATTTTGCCCCCCGGGTAATCTTCACCTTGGGCCCCCACGCCATCTACACGGTCTCGGAGAAGGCGCTGCGATGGTGTGCCGAGTTCGCCCGGGAGAAGGGGCTTTTGATCCACATTCACCTCTCCGAGACCGAGGAGGAGGTCCAAGGGTGCCTGCGGGATCATGGGGTGCGCCCGGTGCACTATTTGGAGCAAATAGGGTTCTTGGGTCCTCATGTCGTTGCCTGCCACTGCGTCTGGTTAAACGATGAAGAGATGGACATCCTGCAGGCCCATGGGGTGCGGGTGGTGCACAACCCCATCTCCAACATGAAGCTCACAGTAGGAGAGGTCTTCCCCTACCCTCAGTTGAGGCAGCGGGGAGTGGGCATCTCCCTGGGGACCGATGGGTGTGCCTCCAACAATGACCTCGACATGCTGGAGACCGCCAAGTTCGCCTCCCTCCTGCAGAAGTTTCATATGGGGGACCCAGTGGTGATGCCGGCACAGGAGACCCTGGAGATGATCACCTCCCAGGGGGCCCAGGCCTTCGGCCTGGAGTGCGGTACCATAGAGAAGGGTAAGTGGGCCGATATCTCCCTGGTGGATCTGAACCGTCCCCAGCTCACCCCGCATTTCCACCTGGACTCCGACCTCATCTACGCCGCCAGCGGCTCGTGCATCGACACCCTGATCTGCGATGGGAAGGTCCTGATGCGGGGACGCCGGGTGGAGGGCGAAGATGAGATCATGGCGAAGACCCGAGAGGTGGCCTTTGACCTGATCAGGCGTGCTACTCTATGAAGTTTATCGCCGATAGGACATTAGGGAAACTGGTCAAATGGCTCCGCATTCTGGGCTACGATACCGTCTATTGGCGCTCCGATGACTTGGAGAGGTTATTTCGCCGGGCCCAAGGGGAGGGAAGGACCCTCATTACCAAAGACACCAAGACATACAGGAGGAGGGGGGCGTTAGAGGCCCTGCTGATCCGGGAGGACAACCCCT
>DAOVGN010000092.1 GCA_030672385.1 Deltaproteobacteria bacterium
TCAGGGATCTCCAAGAGAACTTCGCTGGCTTTGAGGGGGCTAAAACAAGCGAAAAAGAGGCGATGATCAGGAGGGGAAGGGAGTTGTTGGCCGAGATCAGGCAATCGTTGCCCTCGGAGGGGATGGCCCAACCCCGCGGTCAAGGGGAGACCTCCCAATTGCTGAATACCCCCATTCAATTTGTTAAAGGGGTAGGGCCGAAACTCGCCCTCCTCCTCAAGAGGAAGGGAATTGAAACCGTAGAGGACGCCCTCTATAATCTCCCCCTCCGGTATGAAGATCGCCGGGAGATCAGACGGATCGCTGATCTAAAGATCGGGGAACGTGTGGTGGGCTATGCCGAGGTGATCGCCACCGGGGAGGTAGTCTACCCGAAGAGCCGTCGCAAGGTCTACGAGGCCATCCTGGGGGACGGAAGCGGTTTTATCACCGCCAAATGGTTCCAAGGGATTAGATACATCAAGGGGCGCCTAAAAAAGGGGGACTGGGTCATTTTCTGCGGGGAGATACGGGGATATCGAGCACAAATGGAGATCAACCACCCGGACCTGGAGTGGGTGGAGGAAAAGGAAGAGGATTCCATCCACTTCGGACACATCGTCCCTCTCTATTCCGAGACAGAGGGACTCTATCAGCGCAGGATCAGGGGGATAATGCACCAGGTGATCCAAAAGTACGCACCCAAGGTAACCAGTCCTATACCCCCTCAGGTAAACAAAAGATGTAACTTGGCGCCCCTCTCTGAGGCCTTGTGCGAGGTCCATTTTCCCCGAGATTATATCGATATAGAGCGGTTAAACCTAAAGACATCCCAGCCCCATCAGCGGTTGGCCTTTGAGGAGTTCTTCTTGCTGGAGTTGGGCATGGCGCTGCGCCGAAAGGGGAATGCCCTGGAGCAGGGAATCCCCTTTCAGACAAAGAGAACTCCCACGGCCGACAGGTTCCTGCAGAAACTCCCATTCACCCTGACCAGGGCCCAAGAGAGGGTAATAGAGGAGATCAAGGGGGATATGCTCAAGCCCCACCCCATGAACCGTTTGTTGCAGGGGGATGTGGGGAGTGGAAAGACGGTGGTGGCCCTCATCGCCTCGATGATCGCCATCGACAACGGTTACCAGGCGGCCATGATGGCCCCCACGGAGATCCTGGCGGAACAACATTACCTCAACCTCAGAGGGTTGCTAAAGAGAATAAATATAGGGGTTGTCCTGCTGACAGGAAGGATAAAGGGTAGTAAACGAGATGAACTCTACCAAGCCATCAAGGGGGGGGAGGCACAATTGGTGATGGGGACCCATGCCCTCATCCAGGAGGGGTTATCCTTCAAAAGATTGGGCCTGGCCGTGGTGGACGAGCAACATCGCTTTGGGGTTATGCAGCGGGCCAGCTTAAGGAGGAAGGGGAAGGTGCCCGATCTCCTGGTGATGACCGCCACACCCATCCCACGCACCCTGGCCATGACCCTCTACGGCGATATGGAGGTCTCGATCATGGATGAACTTCCCCCGGGAAGGGGTCCCATCTTCACCAAGGTCCACCGAGAGAAGGAGAGGGAGGGGATCTACGCAAAAGTGGAGGCAGAGATAGAAAAGGGGAGACAGGCCTACATCGTCTACCCCCTGGTGGAGGAATCGGAGAAGATGGACCTGCGAGATGCCACACAAGGCGCCCAGCGTCTCCAGGGGGAGGTATTCCCCAACTATAGGGTCGGTCTCATCCACGGAAGGATGAGGGGGGAGGAAAAGGAGAAGACCATGCTGGCCTTTCAGGATGGAGAGATCCAGATCTTGGTGGCCACCACGGTGATCGAAGTGGGGATAGACTGCCCCAATGCCACGGTGATGGTGGTAGAACACGCCGAGAGGTTTGGCCTCTCCCAACTGCACCAGTTGCGGGGAAGGATAGGGAGGGGATCCCACTCTTCGTTATGCCTGTTGTTGGCCAAGGGGAGGGTAAGCAGAGAGGCGTGGCGCCGCCTGAAGGTAATGGAGGAAACCACCGACGGCTTTCGGATCGCAGAGGAGGATCTGGCCATCAGGGGGCCGGGGGAGTTTTTGGGGGTCAGACAATGGGGTTTGCCCGATTTCCGGGTGGCCAACCTCATCAGGGATGTCCGCCTCCTCCAGCAGGCCCGCCGTGAGGCCTTTGCCCTCATCGACCAAGACCCACAACTCAACAAAGAGGAACACCTTCCCCTAAGGGAGATCCTCAGGGAGAAGTGGCAGGGGAAGTTGGAACTGGCAACTGTGGGCTAGAGAAGTCTTGACATACCCCCCCCGTTTTGTTATTAAATGCACAAGGTAGGGTACAAGAGGCCTATGTGGAATCAGAAAAGGTCTAAAAAATAGTGGAAAAGGAGGTCGGATATGGCTACACCGGTGAATGTACCCATGGTAGGAAAGATCGTGTCAGTCAATGTGAAGGCAGGGGATCAGGTAAAGGAGAACGATCAGGTAGCCACTCTCGAGGCGATGAAGATGGAGATGCCCGTCGTGGCTCCTGTGTCGGGGGTCGTGAAGGAAATAAACGTCAAACCCGGTGATGAGGTGACATCAGATACCGTCCTCATGATCATAGGGTAAGGAGGGAAAAATGGCATATGATAATATTCTCTATGAGGTGAAGGGGGGAGTAGCCACCATAACCATCAACCGCCCTCCTCACAACGTTCTCGACATTGCGACGATGCGCGAAATCAACCAGGCCCTCGAGGAGGTCCGGGCAAACCAGGACGATTTCAGCCTCCTGATCATCACCAACGCAGGGGAAAAGGCCTTCTCTGCCGGCGTAGATGTCGCGGATCACACACCCGAGAAGATGGATGAGATGATCGAGGTCTTCCACCGCATCTTCAGGATCATGATGACGCTGGACCTGCCCACCCTGGCCGTGGTGAATGGACATGCCCTTGGAGGAGGATGTGAAGTGGCTATCTTCTGCGACATGGTCATCGCATCTGACCACTCGCTGATCGGCCAACCCGAGATCAAAGTGGGGGTCTACCCATCGATGGTGGTAGCCTGGCTGACTCGAATCGTTGGCTTAAAGAAGGCCTATGAAATCATCCTCACAGGTGATCCGCTCGACGCCAAAGAAGCCGAAAGGATCGGGCTCATCAATCTCGCTATCCCCAAGGATAAATTTGACGAAGAAGTAGCTAAATTCGTCGAGAGGATCACAAACAATAGTCCAGTAGTGCTGAAGTGGGCAAAGAAGGCTGTGCTTGCGGGACTCGGCATCGATTTCGAACAGGGACTCAGGAATTCTGAAGTCATCTACAAAGAGGTCCTTATGCATACGGATGATGCTCAAGAAGGCCTTAAGGCCTTTATGGAGAAGAGAAAACCTGTTTGGAAGGGAGAATAGAGAGGAGGGTGATGAGATGATCGTGGCAGGGATAGACATAGGTTCCCTCTCCACCGAGGCGGTCGTATTCGACAAGGAGAGGGGAATCCTTGGTTACTCCGTTATCTTGACCGGCGGTTCCAGCAAAGATGCTTCCAGGATCTCCCTGGAACAGGCCGTAAAACACTCCAACATCGATAAGGAAAAGGTCGAGCGGATCATCTCCACAGGGTGTGCCCGGGAGATTGCGGAGTTTGCCGACAAAAAGATTACGGAAATCACCTGTATAGCCAAGGGGGTGAGCCACCTCTTCCCAGACTGCCGCACCATCATCGACATTGGCGGACAGGATACCAAGGGAATCCGAGTGGATGAAAAGGGAAGGGTAGCTGAATTTGACATGAACGATAAATGTGCTGCCGGCACGGGAAGATTCCTAGAGGTAATGGCCAAGGCCCTGAATGTAGAGCTCGATAATATGGGAGAAAGGTCCCTCCGCTACCAGAACGAGATCAAGATCAGCAGCATCTGCACCGTCTTCGCCGAGTCGGAAGTGGTCTCCCTGGTCTCGGAAGGGCAAGAGGTGGAGGATATCCTGCGCGCCATCCACAACGCCATTGCGGACAGGACCATAGGGCTCCTGGAGAGGATAGGGGAGATACAGCCCCAGGTGGTCATGACCGGAGGGGTGGCCAAAAACATCGGTGTGGTCAGGACCTTGGAGGAGAAGCTAGGGGTAACCCTGTCCATCTATCATGAACCCCAGATCGTGGGGGCCCTGGGGGCGTCCCTGCTCGCCTTGGATGGTCTATAATATAACCTGGATCATCTCTTATAGGTACTCTAACCGAGTTTGTGGATGAGACCCCTAAAGTAAATGACCTAAAGATCG
Source organism: Deltaproteobacteria bacterium (assembly GCA_030672385.1). Classification (GTDB taxonomy): domain Bacteria; phylum Desulfobacterota; class B13-G15; order B13-G15; family RBG-16-54-18; genus DAOVGN01. The sequence goes on from DAOVGN010000092.1 coordinate 4,238, forward strand.
TCTTTGCACCATTTTACTAACCCTTTTGAAGAACAACCACCAATGGAGCAAAGGGACAAGAGCGGAGTCTTCCAAAGGCTGCGCCAGGGCCTGTCCAAGACCCAAAGGCTACTGGTCGGGGGGGTGGACGGCCTCTTGCGATCGGGCAGGGGGGTGGATGAGGAACTCTGGGAGGAGCTGGAGGAGGTCCTCATCGCAGCCGATGTAGGGGTGTTGGTAACTCAGAGCCTCATCGAAGGGCTCAGGCAGGAGACAAAAAGGGGGGGGATAACCGGCGCTCAAGAAATCCTGCCACTGCTGCGCCAAAAGGTCTTGGAGATCCTTAAGCCCCATGAGGTCCCTCTCTCCCTTGATACAGCAGTCGAGTACCCCTTTGTGATGATGGTCATCGGGGTCAACGGAGCAGGCAAGACCACCACCATCGGAAAGCTCGCCCACAGATTCACCTCCCAGGGGAAAAAGGTCATGGTGGCCGCATCCGATACCTTCCGGGCGGCCGCCATTGAGCAGTTGGAGATCTGGAGCCAACGGGCAGGGGCCCACCTGATCAGGCACCGCAACGGGGCAGACCCCTCTGCGGTTGCCTTCGATGCGCTGAAGGCCGCCATTGCGAGGAGATGCCACCTCCTCTTCATCGACACCGCAGGCAGACTCCATACCAAGGAAAACCTGATAGAGGAACTCAAAAAGGTCACGAGGGTCATCGCAAAGGAGTCCCCCTCTGCTCCCCACGAGGTCCTGTTGATCCTGGATGCCACCACCGGGCAGAACGCCATCGTCCAGGCCCGGACCTTCAATCAGGCCTTAGGGGTGACCGGGATCGCCCTGACCAAGCTGGATGGTACGGCCAAGGGGGGTATAGTGGTCGCCGTTGCCCAGGAACTGGGGATCCCCCTGCGTTTTATCGGGGTGGGAGAGGGGATAGATGACCTCCAGGAATTTTCTGCCGATGCCTTTGTTGAGGCCCTCTTCAATCAAACCACCTAACAACCTGCTCCAACGGCTCCCGAGAGTTTTTGAATCTATTGATAGGGGAGTCCCAGTCCGGATGCCCCAGGGCAACCCCTATAACTATCTCCCTGTCATCGGGGATATGGAGAAAGTCCTTTATATCATCCTCATAGGCGGTGATAAGGCCGATGGGACAGGTTCCCAGGCCCAGGGAGTGGGCGGCCAAGACCAAGTAACCGAGGGCAGCCCCGATACAGATGTAGCGGTGATGAGAAAATATCTTGTTTATGCAGATGATGATGGCCACAGGGGCACCGTAAAACCTGCAACTGCCCTCGTTGATAAACTCCTCAAAGTCGAGGCCCAATTCATCAAGAGAGGGCTTCATGGCCTCAAAGGACTTCTCCCCCCTCGTGCTAAGCTCAGCGGGCAGAGGCCCCTTGGCCCCAGGTGAGCAGGAGATCCTTCTCTCGCGATAGGACCTCAGGAGGAGGCGGCTCAACCTCTCCTTCTCCTCGCCTAAGACGACGGTGAACTCCCACGGCTGGAGGTTCATGGCAGAGGGGGCCTGGATGGCCCTTTGTAATATCTCCTCAATCAACTCCCGCGGGACAGGATCTTTCTTAAAGGCCCTGATACTCTTGCGCTCCGCGATGACTAGATCCAGCTCCATTCCCTGCCTCCTAGTACCCATTTTATTGCATAGATAACACTTGTCAGTAAAATTTTCAATGTTGAACTTTCCCTTGCAGTTGTGATAGAAAAGAAAAAAAGCTTCTGGATACCGTAATATGGCAACCAAGGTCATCATCTTTGACTGCGACGGTGTGCTGTTCGACTCTAAAGATGCAAACATCGCCTTTTACAACAATATCCTTTCCCAGTTACACCTCCCTCCCCTGAGCCAAGAAGAGGTCGAATATGTCCACGCCAGCACGGCTGAGGGGGCCCTCCGTTACCTCCTCACCAGGAGAGACTCCCATCTATTGGATAAGGCCCTTACCCACCGCCAGGGCATGGATTACACCCCCTTTATCCGCCTTATGCGGATGGAACCCCATCTCAAAGAACTCCTGAGTTCACTTCCACACCAGATCAAAAGGGCCATCGCCACCAACCGCACCTATACCATCACCGATGTCCTGCGTATCCACGGATTAAAAGGGGAGTTCGACCTAGTGATCTCAGCCCTGGACGTAAAAAACTCCAAACCTCACCCTGAATCCATCTTGAAGATCTTGCACCACTTCTCCATATCTCCTTCAGAGGCACTGTTTGTCGGGGATTCAGGGGTGGACCAAGACTCCGCTCTACGGGCAATGGTTCCCTTTATCGCCTATAAAAACCGTTCCTTAAAGGCTGACTATCACATCGACGACCTCTTAGAGGTCAAGAAGATCATCACCCACACCTCTCCTTAGTGCTTCGGTTCGCAAATACAGTAACGTATTTTTAACAAGCTAGGTCGGAGCAATTGCTCACTCCCTTCGGTCCAAATGCCTCGATATTTATAGACAGACGCTAAATTTCTATGCTACCGTATCACCATGTCGCAGATGCGGATAGCCTATTTTGATTGCTTTGCCGGAGTAAGCGGGGATATGGTCCTGGGAGCACTCCTAGACCTGGGGCTCCCCCCAGAGGTCCTGGATGAGGGCTGGCGGATGTTGGGGTTACAAAGGGTGAAGCTGAAGGTGCGAAAGGCCCAGCGTGGGGGATTGATGGGGACGCAGGTGGAGGTGGTGAGCCAGGGGAAGGCCAGGATCAGGAACTATAGAGAGATGAAGGAGATGGTCACTGGGAGCGCTTTGCCGGAGGGGGTAAAGGACCTCACCATGAAGATCTTGGGAAGGCTGGCCCAGGTGGAGGCCAATATCCATGGGCTGGATGTTGAGGAAGTCCACTTCCACGAGATAGGGGGGTTAGACACCATTATCGATGCAGTCGGTTCCGCCTTAGGAGCCGCCCATTTCTCCTGGGATGAGATCATCTCCTCCCCACTTCCCCTGAGCAGGGGGTGGGTTGAAGGGGGACACGGCCGCCTGCCACTGCCCGCTCCTGCAACCGTTGCGTTACTTGAGGGGGTCCCGATAACGCCCACATGGATAGGGGGAGAGACCGTCACCCCTACCGGGGCAGCCATTTTGACCTCCCTGGCCGCAGGGTTTGGTTCCCTGCCAGAGATGGCGGTCAAGGGTGTGGGGTATGGTGCGGGAATGAGGGACCCGGAGGAGGTCCCCAATCTCCTGCGGATCATCCACGGGGTGAGGGAGCGGGAAAGGGAGAAAGGTATGTGGGTATTGGAGGCGGATGTGGACGACATGTCCCCCGAGCTCTTTCCATACCTCAACCAGCTTCTCCTCCAAGAGGGGGCCCTTGACGCCTCTCAGACCCCCATCCAGATGAAAAAAGGGCGTCCTGGGTTTACCATTAGCGTCCTCTCACCCGAGTCGCAGCGGGAGAGGCTTATACAACTCATACTTAAAGAATCCACCACCCTAGGGGTACGGATGTACCGCGTCGAGAGGGTAACCCTGCCCCGAGAAGAGAGGGAGGTTACAACCAAGTATGGTCCCATCAGGATAAAGGTGGCCTTTGACCACGAGGGAGGGATCATCAACATTATGCCGGAATATGAGAGCTGCCGCCAGGCAGCGGAAGAGAAGAAGGTCCCGTTAAAGGAGGTATATCAAGAGGCGCTGGCAGAGGGGAGAAAGGCCCTCAAATAAATAGTATGATCCAGGCAATCTTCACCACGTTTCACTCAATGATACAGAGTGCCCAGGAGATAACCTTAATGGCTTTTTTCTTAAGTGTCGGCTTCCTTTCTATTTATTTTTGTACCTTTTTGAAGAAAACCAGGCATCTAAGACCCATGGTCGTAATATCTCCTTCAAGTTTCATTTTGCCATCACCCTTCCGAAGGCGTAAGTCCATCGATCTATCCTTACTCCAGACGACAATGAGACGTCCATTTTCAATGCGGCCATTTTTAAAAAACCAGGTTTTCGGTGCTGCTCGCTGTTCGAAATGCAATGTTACTTCCCCTCTTAACGGGAGGCTATCATTGTAGATTTTTAAATCCGTCCTATTAAAAATGCCAACACGTTCTCTTTCACCTGTCCACTCTCCCTTCAGATCCTTTAGGTCATCCTGAGTAATAGGTTTTGCTGGAGTTTTGGCAGTGGCAAGGCTTACTACTATTACGATCATCATAGCCAAAAAAAATACCCTTTTCATCTTCTAACCCTCCTAAAAATTGTTGTTAGATGAATTCGATCATACTCGTCTGGAGGGGGAGAAAAATCCCTATACTCTCCTTTTCACAGAGGCCCCCTTTACCATGACCCGCCTGATGACCTCCTTGGTCTCGAGGTCCTGTAGTGGGCTGAGGATTTCCTCTATTTTCTCCCTCTCTACCTTGTTAAGAGAAACCCCTTCGCTGTTCTGAAAGTCATCCTTTCCCTCTTTCTTGACCGATACCTCCCCCATCTGAAACCTGATCTCCTTGATCACCTCTTTCCCCAGGAGCCGGTTGAGTTCCTCACGAATAGTGCCCTTCATAAAATGAAGTTCCTGCATCCATGCAGAGGAGGAGCACTTTACAAAGAGGATACCTCTGCGCACAAAGGCTGGCTGGGCCTGTTGGGCCACCGTCTCCCCTACTACCTTGTCCCATACCCCCCAAACGGCATACCCCCTCATCCTGGTATCCAAGTTCAACCTACGGAGGGCCTCTCCCAGGGCAAACTTGAGGTTGAAATCTATCCGCTTTCGCCCGCTCGACAACGCCTTTACCTATGCGCCTCGATCCTGGGAAAGAGGGGTGCAGGTCTTGCAACCTGCAGCCCCTCAGGGAATCCACCCCACATAAGGGCCTCATCAATCCTCTGCTCCTCGATCGTCCCGGGCAATCCCAGCATCTCCCACATCCTATGGGCAGTAGAGGGGACGAAGGGAACAAGTAAGACCGCTACCACTTGGAGGACCTGGAGGGAGTTATAGAGCACCCCTTCTAGGTCTCTCCTCTTTCCCTCTTCCTTGGCCAGATTCCATGGGGAGGTTTCATCCAGGTATTTGTTGAGGCCACCCACCAAATCCCAGATGGCCCCCAGGGCCCTGTGGAAGGCCAGTTGATCCATATAAAGCTCTACCTGCGCAAAGGTCTCCTTGATCTGAGCCGAGAGGTGTCCTTCTCCCCCTGACCCCCTCTGGGGGGGAGGGACCAGGCCCTTACAGTACTTATTCACCATGGCCAGAACACGGCTGACCAAGTTGCCCAGGTCATTGGCCAGATCTCCATTGATGCGGTGGATAAGGCCAGAACGGGAAAAGTCTCCATCTACCCCAAAAGGGACCTCCCGCAAGAGGAAATAGCGGATGGGATCCACCCCATACTCACTCACCAACTGATTTGGATCCACCACGTTGCCCAGGGACTTGGACATCTTCTGCCCCTCTACCGTCCACCACCCATGGGCGAAGATCTTCTTAGGGAGGGGGAGGCCAGTGGACATGAGGAAGGTAGGCCAATAGACGGCGTGAAACCTCAAGATGTCCTTGCCGATGATATGGCAGTCGGCGGGCCAGTATCGCTGAAACCTCTCCTGGTCCCGGGGGTATCCAATGGCGGTGATGTAATTGGTGAGGGCATCGAACCAGACGTAGATGACATGATCCTGGTCGTTGGGGACCGGTATCCCCCACCTAAAAGTGGTCCTGCTTATACTCAGGTCTTTGAGCCCCCCCCTGACAAAGCTCAGGATCTCGTTATAACGGCCAGGGGGCTGGATAAAATCGGGGTTTTCCTCAAGATGCCGCAGGAGGGCATCCTGATATCTGGACATCCGAAAGAAGTAGCTCTTCTCCTTCAACCTGTCGGTGGGCCGCCCACAATCAGGGCACCTGTTCCCTTCGGCCAACTGGGTCTGGGTCCAAAAGGTCTCACAGGGAGTACAATACCAGTCCTCATAGTCCCCCAGATAGATATCTCCCCTCTCCCAGACTCGTTGATAGAGGGCGGTTACGGCCTCTAGGTGTCTCTTTTGCGTAGTTCGGATAAAGTCATTATGGGAGATGTGCAGCCCGGCCTATAGCCCCTTGAACCTCTCCACCACGTGATCGGCCAGCTCAATGGGGGTCTGGCCACTTTCCTGGGCGGCCTTCTCCACCTTCTGACCATGTTCATCGGTCCCGGTGAGGAAGAAGCAGTCATAGCCGGTCAAACGTCTATACCTAGCCAAGGAATCGGCGGCAATAGTGGTATAGGCATGGCCGATATGAGGGATGTCGTTCACGTAGTAAATGGGGGTGGTAACATAAAAGGTCCGGGGCATGAAACCGTCCTATTTCCGTAGTTCGTCGACCTTGATGGTGATGATACCACCGCTCTCCATCTCCAAGGTGATGGTCTGCAGGAGGAGGTTCTGCCTGATCACCTTCCCCTCTCCATGCTTGGTTGTGATCCTCTTGCCTATCTTGGGGAGATTCTTCTTCAGCTCATGGTAGGTATCCACCTCAAAGGAGAGGCAACACATCAACCTGCCACACTGTCCGGAGATCTTCGCCGGGTTAAGGGAAAGGCCCTGCTCCTTGGCCATCTTGATAGCGACCAGCCCAAAGTCCTGCATGAAGTTGGTGCAGCAGAGTTCACGCCCGCAGCAGCCCACACCTCCGATCATCTTGGCCTCATCCCGTACTCCTATCTGCCGCAACTCGATCCTCATCTTCATCTTGGCGGCAAGCCTGCGGACCAGCTCTCGGAAATCGACCCTGCGCTCGGCGGTAAAATAGAAGATGACCTTGGATCCATTGAAGAGATATTCTACGCCAACTAACTTCATCGGAATCTCCAGCTCACCTATCAAACGCCGGCAGATCTCAAAGGCTTCTTTCTCCTTTTCACGCAACCGCTCCCCCTCTTCCAGATCTTCGGCCGTGGCCCTCCTGATCACCTTGCGGAAGGAGCGCTTAAAGAATCTCAGCCGCTCCTCCTTGGAGGGGACGGCGACCGTGCCCAGGGTGGGCCCCTTTTCTGCATCGACCACCACCAAATCCCCCATTTGCAGTTCTAGATCCTGGGCCTGAAAGTACTCCACCCGTGCACCCCTACCGAACTTCACCCCGATCAGATTCATTGCTTCATGCTCCTCCCAGTCCCACAAGGGCAGACTCCAGGGAGAGTTGAAGGTTGCTATGGGCCTCTATCCCCCTCTGGATCTGAAGAAGGGCCCAAAAATCGCGCAGGAACTCCTCCGTCTCCATGCGAGAGGCGAACTTTTTCACCTCCTCAGTGAGGTCGCTGTTGAGCAGGCCCCCTTCCTCCGCTGTCTCTCTATATATAATTAGGTCCCTGAGCCACCCTTGAAAGATCTCCAAGAATATTCTCCCTCTCCCCTCTCTTTGTGCAAGCTCCTGGGCCAATTTCAACCTCCGCTCCAGTGAGCTTGAGACGCAGAGCATTAACTCCCTTTTGGCCCCGGCTATCTCCTCCCGATCCATCCGCAAGACCCTCCCCGGGCTCCCCCCAGCTAGAGGGGCAAGGAGATGAATCTCTTCTTCCGAAAGGTGATGGGCCAAGACCTCTCTTACCTCCTCCTGCCGCAGAGGGTTGAACCGTACCCTCTGGCACCGGGAAAGCACCGTAAGAGGCAGGGCTTCAACATCGGTTGCCAAAAGGATGATCATCGTCCAGGGAGGGGGTTCTTCTAGGGTCTTCAAAAAGGCGTTGGCCGCCTCCCTGGTCATTCGTTCTGCCCCATCCACGACGACCACCCGCCAGCGGGCCTCATAGGGCTTGAAGGCGATGGCCCGCTGAAGCTCCCTGATTTGCCCTATCTTGATGACCTCACCCTCAGGGACTATCAGGATGAAATCAGGGTGCACCCCCTTGTCGATCCGCTGGCAGGAAGGACAGCAATCGCAGGCATCCTCCTCCTGGGTGGGGCAGTTCAAGGCCTTGGCCATAGTTAAGGCTACCCTCCTCTTCCCGATCCCCTCCAACCCGGTGAAGAGATAGGCGTGGTGGACCCTCCCCGTCTTGATCTCTTTTTGGAGGATCTGACAAGGTCTTGTATGTCCCACCACATCCCGAAAGGCCATCGTTACCTCATCTCCAAAAGGGGGCGCAGGATTCTTAGGATCTCCTCCTGGATGGCCCCCTGCTCGCCTTCTCCAGAGACCACCTTTACACGCTGTGGCTCCTGCTGAGCGATCCGCAGATACCCTTCCCTCACCCGCTGGTGAAAAGGATACCCCTCCCGTTCAAACCTGTCCCCTCCCCGGGACCGCACCATGCCCACCTCCACCGGACAATCCAGCAATATGGTGAGATCAGGCACAAGCCCATCAGTGGCCCAACGGTTCACCTCCTCGATCAACCCAATGTCCATCCCCCTCCCATATCCCTGATAGGCGACGGTGGCGTCGGTAAACCTGTCGCACAGCACCACCTGCCCTTCCTCCAGGGCGGGCCTGAGGACCTCTACCACATGCTGGGCCCTGTCGGCCCCAAAGAGGAAGAGCTCGGTCAAGGGCCCTATCTGTAGGTCCCCCCTGTTCAGGACAAGCCTCCTGATCTCCTCACCCAGAGGGTTCCCTCCAGGCTCCTCAGTCACCAGACAGGGGCAGCCCTCTTTCTCCAGAAATTTCCTCACCAGCCCTATCTGGGTGCTCTTGCCGCTGCCCTCTATCCCCTCAAACGTCACCAAAGGTCCCATTGACAACCCTTCATCAATGGGGTCCTTGCTCACCCTTTAGCTCCTCGATCTTTGTGCGCAAGACCCCCTCCCGCTCCTTTTTAGGCTTCAGCTCCAGGGCCCGTTGGTACATCCGCAGGGCCTCCTCCCTTTTGTTCAACTTGATGTAGCCATCGCCCAGGTGTTCGGTGATAGTGGGGTCCTCGGGGACCAGACGATGGGCCTTCTCCAACCACTGGACTGCCCCTGAGTAGTCCCCCTTCTGGTAGTACACCCACCCGAGGCTATCCGTAATGTAGCCACTGTTGGGCTTCAGCTTCAGTGCCCTCTTGATGAGCCTCTCGGCCTCGCCGAGCCGTATCCCCTTTTCGGCATAAGTATATCCCAGATAGTTGAGGGCGTCAGCGTGTTTGGGGTCAACCTCCACCACACCCTGCATGTAGCGAATGGTCTCCTCTGTATTGTCCATCTTGTCATACACCACCCCCAACCTAAAGAGGGCATCGGTGTTGGCGGGTTCCTCCGTAACGATCCCCTGCAGGGTCGTGGCCGCCTCCGTATATCGAGCGAGATCCTCATAGATGAAGGCGAGGGTGAGGCGTAGCTTCATGTCCCCGGGCCTAGCCTCGAGGGCGGCCTGAACCACCTCCAGGGCCTCCCCGAGCCGGCCCTCCTTCTGGAGGATGAAGGCCATGTATCTGACGGCCTCGGGGAACCCCCTCCCATCAGGTGGGATCTGCTTCAGCTCTGCCAGGGCGACCTGGGGGTTGCCCATCTCATAAAGGGTCATCCCGAGGTAATATCGGACATCACTGTTGTCAGGACGGGCGGCCAAAATGAAGCGAAACTCCCTTGCCGCCTCCTCATACCTCTCCTGTTGAAAGAGGATCAGCCCTATCCTCACCCGCACACTCATGTTTTCCGAATCGAGGTCCTTGAGGATGTGGTACTGATCCAGGGCCTCCTGCAGGCGCTCCCCCTGCAGGAGGAGCCGTCCCAGGCGCTCCCTGGCCTGGAAGTTAATAGGATAGAACTTCAGGACCTTAGTGTACATCTCCATGGCCTGATCCGGCTCTCCCCTGCGCTCATAGACGCTGCCCATATCCATAAGGGCCGGTTCAAAGTGGGGGTTGAGATCAAGGACCTCCTCGTAATAGTTCAGGGCCTGATCGTAGAGTTTCATCTGTGCATAGATCCTGGCCAAGCAGTAGCGGCCCATCAGGTATGTGGGCGCCCGCTTAAGGAGCTGGCGCAGGGTATCCACAGCCCGCTCATAATCCCGCATCTCGGCGTACAGCGTGCTGATCATCAGGTAGGCCTGGAGGTGGTCAGGATCGATCTTCAAGACACGCCGATACGCTTCCAGGGCCTCTTTGTGCCTCCCCTTGGCGGAGTAGACCCCCCCCAGCAAATAGTGGGCAGGGAGAAAGTCAGGGTCCAGGGCCAGGGCATCCCGACAGGCCGCCATCACCTCATCTATGCGCCCCTTGCTGAGGTAGAGGGAGGCGAGCTCCACATAGAGCAAAGGGGATCGTGGATCCAAGGAGACGGCCTTGCGGTACTCTTCGATGGCCCCATCCAGCTCCCCCGCCTTTACCTTGGCCCTGCCCACGAGGTAGTGGTAGAGGGCCTCGGGGGGCGGGGAGACCTCCTCCTGCGCACGCTCGGTCTCGCTCGTTTCAGCAGGGAGACGGCCCGTGAGCTGCGCGCAGCCGGCAGCCAGAAAGACCAAAAGTGCCGAAAGCAAATAAATGAGTCCCTTCCTCATCTTCCTTTTTGAGGCCTCCTTCCTATCTGTTCAATGTAGATACCCACGGGCAAAGCCCGTGGAACCCTGCCCTCCGGGTTGATTAGATAGAAAATAGATTTACTTAAAACATCCCCCTTCTTCGGCTAAGGACCTCCAATTTATCTCCTCTCCCCTTGGGGGAGAGGATTAAGGTGAGGGGGAATTAATCTTTCCACCCTCACCCCCGCCCTCTCCCGCCAGCGGGAGAGGGGGAGTAAGAAGGAATTTTCATCGTTCGAGGGTGACGAACCCGTCATGGGAAATTAGTTAATTTTATTGTTTACTCCCAAGTTACTTATTTGGGATAAAAAATTACAGGGGAAACCCTGTATAAGCTCTGCTAAAAAGTCAGGGGAAAAGATACGTGAGAGTACCCCCACCACCTACATTTTATAATCGCCAAAATCCTCGGGGGAGAGACGTTCCAGGAGCTCGTCCAGTTCCCCACCTCCCTCCTTTTGCTGGTGCAGATCTATCTTCCTCGATTTCTCGATCACCTCTTCCTTCACATAGATGGGGGAATTGGTTCTAAGGGCTAAAGCGATGGCGTCGCTAGGACGGGCGTCGATAGTGTAGTGTGTACCATCCATATCCAGGTGGATGGTTGCGTAAAAGGTGTTTTCCCGCAGGTCATTGACCTCTATCTCGATGATCTTAATCCCTAAGGTATCCAGGACATTCTTCATTAGGTCATGGGTCATTGGCCTGGATAATTGGACCTTTTCCAATTGGGTAGCAATGGCACTGGCCTCAAAGAATCCTATCCAAATCGGGACGACCTCTTTCTCCTCTAGATCTTTTAACAGCACAACGGGGGTATTGGTAAAAGGATCTGTTGTTAAACCACTTACCCTCATTTCCCTAAACATCCCTTCTTTCCTCCTTTATCAAAAAAGCTCTCCCCGCAAGGAGTTTGGCAAACCTTCCTCTATCTTCACCCTGACCAACTCTCCTGCCAACTTGGACCCTCCAGGGAAATTAACGATTCGATTACACCTAGCTCTGCCCATCATCTCTTGGGAAGAGTTTCGGCTGGACCCCTCTGTCAAGACCTCTAGTACCTCCCCCTCTAGCTCCCTGTTCTTTTTAATAGTTATAGCCCGCTGAAGCTCCTGTAAAAGCTCCAGACGCCTTTGTTTGACCTCAGGGGGAACATCATCCTTCCAACGGGCCGCCTTGGTCCCTTTGCGAGCGGAGTACTTAAAAGAAAAAAGCCCGTCGAACTCCACCTCCCGGAGGAGCCCCATGGTCTGGGCGAAGTCTTCGCCCCCTTCTCCTGGGAAACCCACCATTACATCGGCGGTAATGCTGATGCAAGGAACCACCTCCCTCAACCTCCTGACCTCTGCTAAATACTCCTCCCTCGTATAGCCCCTTCCCATCTTCTCCAACACTACATTAGATCCTGCCTGGAATGGAAGGTGAATGTGTTCGCATAGACGGTTCAACCTCCCAAAGGCCCCGATGAGCTCCTCTGTAAGGTCTTTGGGATGTGATGTGGTGAACCTGATCCTCTCCAGCCCCTGAATTTCGTTTATTTTAGCCAAGAGCCGGGGGAAAGTCAACTCATCGCTATCGCCCTCAGCGTAAGAGTTTACATTCTGGCCCAAAAGGATCACTTCCTTCGTCCCCCTCTCGACCAGGGCCTCTATCTCGGCCAAGATCTCGCTACTAGGACAGCTTCGCTCTCTCCCCCGCACATAGGGGATAATACAATAACTACAGAAATTGTCACAGCCTTCCATGATGGTGACATAGGCACGCAGCTGCCTGGTGCGGGGAAGGGGGACATCCGTGGAAGGACGATCCTCAAGGCCCACTTCGCACAACCCCTTTTGCCCTCTCTCCACCTCCCTCAAAATCTCTGGGAGGTGGTGGATTTTACCGGGCCCAAAGACAAAATCGAGAGAGGGGAATTTTGCCAACATTCGCTCTCCCTCCTGTTGCGCCACACAGCCAGCCACGCCCAATATAACGTTGGGTCTTTCCATCTTGAATCTTTGGAAACGCCCCAATATGCTGTAGGCCTTCTGCTCTGGCTTTGCCCGAACACTACAGGTATTTACCAGTATCAGGTGGGCCTCCTCATACCTCTGTGTTTCCCGATAGCCACACCCCTTTAAGAGGGCGAGCATCCGCTCGGAGTCGTGCTCGTTCATCTGACAACCAAACGTCTTGATGTAGACCAACCTCTCCATAACCAAAAAGGGGCGGGGATGATCCCCGCCCCTTTCCCTTAACCTCGAACCTTAAACAGTTTGTCTAAACGTTTCATCTTCTCCACGATCCCTCCGTACTCCAGCTCGCTGTAGGGGAGCATGGCCACACCAGAAAACCCCTGTTCCCTCAATTCGATGGCCTTTCTCGACACCTTCTCCCGCACATAGTCCCAGAAAGGGTGATCGAAGGCATCGGCAGGCTCGGTGAGATTGCCGTTATGGACACAGAAGGCGTGGCACGACACCATCGGGGGACCATCAAAATAGGAGACCGGGGAGTTGATTCGCAAAGGCATAAGGGGACCGGTGTGGCTACCCCTCATGAACCCTGCAACATAGTGCCCGATGCTGTAGGGTGCGAGGACCTCACCTGTGGCAGGGAAACTCCCCTGGACCCTCACGAGCATCACGGGGTCGTCCTTCCCTGTATATTTCCCCGCTATATTGTGGAGGCGTGTGGTACTCACCGAAGCGGCTATCTCACCTGTATTGCGGGAATGTATGCTCTCGATCACAAAACGCTCGTTATCCCGCAGAAGCGCTGCGATATCGTAGAGGTCTTCAGGGGCATTCAGCTCTATAATCCTGTCCCCCTCGGTGTACCCCACATCCATGATGGTGAATTTGAAGCCCTTGGCCATGGAGGGGCTCAACATCAGACCAGAGCAAAACATCGGATCGGCAAAGGCGAGAAAGACCGGCAGGTTATACGCCCCTGGATCGGTCTTGTCAGCGGCAAAAAATAGGAAGGGCTCATTGGGCCTCTCTTCGAACTCTAACTCCGCCACCGCGGGACCCATGCCCTTGACATTGCCGGAGAAGGCATCCTTCAACAAGTCCTGCCCAGCCCCATAGAGGCCCTGTTCCTTGGCCACCTCGGTCCCCGCTACGAAGGCATCCCAGGCCAACTTGTGGACATCCTCATTCTCCGTCCCCTTTTGGTGAGTGAATAGCAGGGCAATGTCATCCCCGGTGTGGCTCACATAAAGGTCATCTATCAGGCCCTTGCCGTTGTTATTAACAAACTCCCGGACACTCTCGAGCAATTTCCGGCTCGGCTTGATGTGCCCCCCTATACTCCCTATATCGGCCTTGATGATACTCAAAGTGGTCTTCATGGTTCCCTCCTTTTTACTCTTATTCTCCTTACATAGAAAAAAATTTACTTAAAACATTCCTCTTCTTCTACTGAGGACCTATAATTTATCTCCTCTCCCCTTGGGGGAGAGGTTTAAGGTGAGGGGGGGGATGAATCTTTCCACCCTCACCCCCGCCCTCACCCGCCAGCTGGAGAGGGGGAACAAAAAGAAATTTTCATTTACGTATATTTTAGTCCCTTCTCCCTCGGTGTAAAGGAAAATGGCCTTCACTTCCGTCCGAGCAAATCGATGATGGGATTGGGTGGATAACCGGTCATCCCACCATCCACCACGATGGTCGTCCCATTGACGTAGCTTGTCTCCTCGCAGCAAAGAAACAGTACCACTGAGACCACCTCCTCGGGATCGGCGAACCTCTTCAGCGGGACCCTCTGCGCCAAGGCGGATACCATCTCGGTTTTGCCCAAGATAGGCTCATTCATCCCACCGGCGATGAAACCTGGGGCAACGGCGTTCACGTAGATGCCGTACCTGCTCCATTCATATGCCAATCCCCTGGTGAGGACCTGCACCCCCGCCTTGCTAACGCAATAGGGTAGCATACCTTGCTCCCCAAAGAGGCCTGCCTGGGAGGAAATGTTGACGATCCGGCCTCCTCCCTGATCCTTCATCACGGAAAAGACCGCCTGACAACAGAGAAATACTCCTTTCAGGTTGACGTCCATTATCCGGTCCCAACCCTCTTCTTCTATCCGTTCGGCAGGGAGGATAAAGGGGTTAACACCGGCATTGTTGATGAGGATATCGACCTTCCCCAAGGCCTCCGTTACCTCATTGACCATAAGCCCTACATCTTCCTTTTTAGCTACATCCCCCCCCAGGGCCAACGCCCTGGCGCCTTGAGCTTCCACCTCTTTGGCCGTCTCTAAGAGACCTTCCTTAGAACGGTCATTGACGGCGACTGCCGCCCCCTCCCTGGCCAGCCCCAAGGCATACCTCCTGCCCATTCCCCTTCCCGCCCCCGTGACCAATGCGACTTTCCCTTCAAACCTCATTTTCTTCCCTCCTCTTAGCGTACTATAGCTCCCACGCTTCCAACGCCCTCACGGCGGAGGAGTTGGTCAAATCCACGCATAAGGGGGTCATAGAAATGTGATGGTTCGCTATAGCATGAAAATCCGTCCCATCTATTTCCTGAAATCCCTGATCCTCTCCCCCTATCCAATAGTATTTTTTGCCCCGAGGATCGACCTTTTCCACCACCGCATCCCCGAAGACCCTCTTTCCCTGGCGGGTGATCTTGCAGGGGCGGATCTCATCCTCCTCCAAGTTGGGGACGTTAATGTTTAAAAAGGTCTCCTTGGGGAGCCTCCCCTGCACGATATGTTTGGCCGCCTTCAGGGCAAAATTGGCCGCCACCTGATACTTGAAGTCCTTCCTGGATGCCAGCGAGATGGCAAAGGCGGGTATCCCCAGAAAGGCGGCCTCAAAAGCTGCTGAGACCGTGCCCGAATATACCACGTCTTCGCCCAAATTGGGCCCCTTATTTATCCCTGAGACGACGAGGTCAGGGTGTACCCTGAGGATACCATAGACTGCAAGGTTGACACAATCCACCGGCGTCCCATCCACTGCATATACCCTTGGTGAGATCTCTTCCACCCGCAGGGGGCGGTGGAGGGTTAGAGAATGGGCGGCGGCGCTTCGTTCTCGATCCGGAGCCACTATGTAAACCTCCCCTAAGACCCCCATCTTCTGGGCCAAGATGCGCAGTCCTTCAGAGAAAACACCATCGTCATTGGTAACCAAAATCTTCATTTCCATTTCATTGGGCAGGCGGAAGGCAATAGAAGGGACGGAAAACAGAAACGTTGTTCAAGGATGGTCGGGGCGAGAGGATTTGAACCTCCGACCACTGGCACCCCATACCAGTGCGCTACCAGACTGCGCCACGCCCCGTACCAAATTTATCATGGCAGATTTCCTTTTCCTAGTCAAGTACTTCCTTTATCTCTGTTAACTCCTTCTTGACCTCCCGCAAGACCTCTTTGTAGCCCTCCTTTAAAAATTCCATCTCCAATTGTCCACCCCGACGGCGCCTCAGCTCCTGTATCCTCTTCTTTGCCCCTGCAATAGTAAATCTCTCTTCGTAGAGGAGTTTCTTGATGGTGAGGATCGTTTCCAAGTCTTCCCGCCTGTAACGTCGCTGCGCCCTGCCCGATCTTTCGGGACGCAATTTGAACTCCTGCTCCCAGTACCTCAACACGTGGGGTTTAACCTTCGTGATGCGACTAACCTCTCCAATACGATAATAAAGTTTGTCAAAGTGAGCGAGCTTTCCCATTACCTTGGGAAATAATCCTTAAGTATTCAACAATTTCTTCAAGGCTTGGCTCGGCTTGAAGGTTAAGACCCTACGTGGGGAGATCTCTATCTCCCCCCCACTTTGGGGATTCCTTCCCTTTCTCGCCCTTTTCTCCTTGACCACAAAGTTCCCAAAACCGGAGATCTTGATCTTCTCTCCCCGATCCATGGTCTCCTTGAGGATCTCAAAGAACATCTCCACCATTTGAGCCGCTTCCTTTTTGGAAAACCCCACTCTCTCATAGACGCTATCAACGATATCGGCCTTGGTCATCCCCTCACCTCCTCTATTGATCTACCTGATTTTCAATCCAGGGACCTCCTTTAACCTCTCCAGTACCTCGTGGTGAAACCCGTTCACCTCCTCATCAATCAAGGTCCTCTCTGGCGAACGATACCCTATCCTCAATGCCAACCCCTTCTGGCCAGAGGCGATAGGGTCCCCACGGTAGTAGTCAAAGACATCCACCGACTCCATAAACCTATTACCCACCCCCCTGATAACCTCCGCTATCTCTTCAGCGCTCATCTGTTCATCTACCACCACCGCAACATCCCTGTCCACAGAGGGGAACCTGGGAAGGGGGGTAAATTCTATCTCCCTCCTAAGGTAGCTCAGCAGGGGAAGGAGATCTAGTTCAAAGATATAGACTCCAGAGGGAAGGTCGTAGGCCTCGGCCACCTCAGGGTGTAGTTCCCCCAACACACCTACACCCTCTCCCTGCAGCCTTATCACTGCCCCCATGCTTGGGTGAAGGTAGGGGATCCCCTCACCAGTGGTAAAAGTAGGAGAAGAAGCTCCCAGCTCAACAAGCAACCTCTCTACACACCCCTTGACATCGTAGAAGTCCACCTCCTTAGGGGAGACACTCCACCCACCTCCCGTAAATGCGCCCATTACCAGACCCGCCAGGGACTTACTCTCCTCCGGAAGACCCTCCCCCTCCTTGGGAGAATAGATCTCCCTCAACTCAAAGATCTTCAGGTCTCTGTTTTTATGGCTCAGATTATACCTGGCCGTCCCCAGCAATCCCGGCAACAGCGTGGTCCGCATCACCGATTGCTCCTCTGTAAGCGGATTGAGGAGGGCTAAAGGTCGGAGACGAGGATCATCGTCGGGCAACCCCAGGATTTGGATGGACTGGGGGGAAATGAAACTATAGGTAATCACCTCATAGAACCCAAGGCCAACCAATACCCCCTTGGCCCGCTCCTCCATCTCTTCTTCCCTACGCTTCCTGAAGGGCAACACCCACATCTTGGGGGTCTGAACAGGGATACTATCGTATCCCTTCAGACGCCCTATCTCCTCGATGAGGTCTATCTCCCTGGTGATATCACCTCGGTAGGTGGGGGGAGAAACTACCCATTCTTCACCCTTATCCTCCTTGACCTCTATCCGGAGGCTCTTCAGGATCTCCTTTACCTCCTCCCGCTCCAGTTTCATCCCCAGCAGGGCGTTGACCTTGGCCCACCTCAGGCCGATTTCAGACCTGGGAAGGGGGGAAGGATAGCAATCGATGACCCCCTTTGCCACCTCCCCTCCGGTGATCTCAGCAATGAGGACAACCGCCCGCAGAGAGGCAGGCATCACCCCTTCGGGATCAACACCCCGCTCAAACCGATATGAAGACTCCGTCTGCAGGCCCAAGGCCTTGGAGGTACGCCTGATACCCACAGGGGAAAAATAGGCACTCTCCAAGAGGACCCGGGAGGTGTCCCCTTGGATCTCTGAATTCAGCCCCCCCATGATCCCCCCGATGGCCACAGGGATGGCTGTATCGCAGATCATGAGGGTATCCCTGTCCAAGACCCGCTCCACACCGTCCAGGGCACAAAAGATCTCACCCTCGCCCGCCCTCCTCACCACTATCTCTCCCCCGCCCAGCCGATCAAAATCGAAGGCATGGAGCGGCTGACCATACTCCAACATGACATAGTTGGTCACATCGACCACATTGTTAATGGACCTCACCCCCGCCCGCTCCAGCCTGGTCCGCAACCAAAGGGGAGAGGAACTTATTCGCACTCCATTGATCAACCTGGCAGAATACCTGGGGCATAGATCGGGGTCTAGGATGGAGACTTGGACAGAATCACCTACCCGCTCTTCACCCTCCCGCAGCTGCGGCACAGGAGGGTGAAACATCCCTCCTGTCAAGGCAGCCACCTCACGGGCTATGCCGACCATACCAAGACAGTCACCTCTGTTGGGGGTCAGGGATACCTCCAGTATGTGATCCCTCAAATTGAGAAAGTCCGTCAAGGGGGCCCCTATAGGGGCCTCAGGAGGCAGGATCATGATCCCCTCAGAGTTCGTAGCAAGACCAAGCTCCGCCTCTGAGCACATCATCCCCTCGGAGATCTCCCCGCGTATCTTTGACCTCTTTATCCTCATCCCGCTGGGAAGCTGCGCACCCACTAGGGCCAGGGCCACCTTGTCCCCTTCCTTCATGTTCCGGGCACCGCAGACGATGGAAAGGACCTCCTCACCAACCCTGACCCTACAGAGGGAGAGTCGATCTGCTTGTGGATGGGGGGAGATGGAGGCGATCTGGGCCACCTCTACCGCCTCCAGCTCGAGACCCACCTCCTCTACACCTTCCACTTCCAAACCGGCCATAGTGAGCAGCTCGGCAAGCTCAGAGGGGGCCAGGTCAAAATCCACATATTCCTTTAACCAATTAACACTTACCCTCATCGGCTTTAAAACTGCCTGAGAAAGCGCAAGTCATTTGTGAAAAAGAGACGAATATCATTGATCCCAAACTTCAGCATTGCAATCCGCTCTATCCCCATACCGAAGGCAAAACCCGTCACCTCCTCGGGGTCATAACCCACCGTACGGAAGACCTCGGGATCGACCATCCCAGCCCCGAGGATCTCCAGCCAGCCGGTGCCCCCGCAAACGCGGCACCCCTCTCCCCCACAGATGACACACCCGATGTCCACCTCGGCACTGGGCTCTGTAAAGGGAAAAAAACTGGGGCGAAACCTCAAACAGGTCCCCTCGCCGAACATCTGCTGGATAAAGAGGGTCAGCACTCCCTTTAGGTGGGCGAAGGAGATCCCCTCGTCCACCATGAACCCCTCTACCTGATGAAACATGGGGGTGTGCGATATATCGGAGTCCCGCCGATAGACTACCCCGGGGGCAATGATCTGGATGGGGGGACGCTGATTCTCCAACACCCTGATTTGGACAGGGGAGGTATGGGTACGCAACAATACCTCTTCGGAGAAGTAGAAGGTATCGTGCATGTCCCGTGCGGGATGATCACGGGGGATATTCAGGGCCTCAAAATTGTAGTAATCAAACTCTACCTGAGGCCCCTCAGCCACCTGAAAGCCCATCCTGGTGAATATATCCACCACCTGTGCCGTCACCTGTGTGATTGGGTGAAGCCTCCCCCGTGGCAGGGGGGTGCCAGGCAGGGTTATATCAATTCCCTCCTGGGCCAGCGATTTCTGCTTTGTCTCTTCGTAGAAACGAACGAGGGCTCCCTCGATCTTTCTTTCCAGCTCCGCCTTCAATGCATTGGCCAGTTCGCCGGCCCGGGATTTCTCTTCAGGAGGGAGTTCTCTCAGCCTCCTGAGCAGGAGGGTGAGTTTTCCCTTTCTGCCCAGGTAGGTTATCCGTATCTGGGACACCTCCTGTTCGGTATTCGCCCGGACAAGCTCTTCCTGTACCGACTCACTGACGGCTTCCAAGGCTTCTTCAAAGGAACTAGACATTCCCCTTGGCTATCCGGACGAGATCGGCAAAACCCTCGGTATCGTGCACGGCCATATCTGCCAAGATCTTCCTATCGAGGGAGACGTTCGCCTTCCGCAGCCCCTCCATGAAGCGACTATAGGTGATATCTTGGGCCCTAGCAGCGGCATTGATCCTCGTAATCCACAACCTCCTGAACTCCCGCTTTCTGACCCGCCGGTCGCGGTAGGCATAGCGTAAGGCCCGTTCCACCGCCAAGCGGGCGGTGCGCATAAGCTTCCCTCGCGCCCCCTGATATCCCTTGGCCATCTTGAGGATCTTCTTTCTTCTGCGGCCCGCCCTAACTCCTCCTCTTATCCTTGGCATGGAAAAGTCCTCCTATCTACCCATAAGGAATCAGTCTTTTCACTGTTTTCATATTTGTACCGTGAACGAGACCAGAACTCCTCAAACCCCGTTTCCTTTTGGGGCTTTTCTTGGTAAGGATATGATTGGCAAAGGCCTTTTGTCGCTTGACCTTCCTCCCCGATCCCGTAATCTTAAACCTCTTTGCCGCCCCTCGTTTGGTCCTCAGTTTTGGCACCACTACCCTCCTCTATCTCTGAGGCTGTCCGGCAGCCTCAAAATCCTAATAAAAGGAAACTATGTCCTTACTGCACTTAATCCTATCCGACGGATCGCTCTCGAAAAATGTAGTTTTCCAGATCTCTACAGAGGGGCCAATATCACCACAAAGCTTCGCCCCTCGAACCTGGGGGTATGTTCCACCACCCCCCATTCCTTGGTCTCTTCGATGATCCGCTCCATCATTCGTTCCCCCAGATTCTTGTGGGCCAGCTCCCTCCCCCGAAATACAATGGAGATCTTCGTCTTGTATCCCCCCCCCAAGAAACGCTCGATGTTCCGGAGCTTAACCTGAAGGTCGTGTTCCTCTGTCTTCGGCCTCATCTTCACCTCTTTCAGGTGGCCACCCGCCTGTTTCTTCTTGGCGTCGTGGGACTTTTTGCTCTGGAGATATTTATACCTCCCGTGGTCCATGATTTTACATACGGGAGGATCCGTGTTGGGGGAAACCTCTACCAGATCCAACCCAAAATTGCTCGCCTGTTCCAATGCCTCTTGGACGGACATAATACCCAACTGATCCCCCTCTTGACCTATGACCCTCACTTGAGGGGACCTAATATCCCTATTGACCCGTACCTTGTTTCTCGCTATGTCCTTTCACCTCCTTATAGTAGAATTAGCCCCTGGAATCTTGTCTTCCTCTCGGATTAAGGACAGAAATCCCTCCAGCGCCATCCCCTTTAGGTCCACCCCATCCCTCCTCCTAGGGGCTATTGTCCCCGTCTGCTCCTCTCTATCGCCGATAACCAGCATATAGGGGACCTTCTGCAACTGGGCCTCCCTGATCTTGAAGCCCAATTTCTCGTTCCTAAAGTCCCTCTCCACCCTGATCCCCTCCTGCCACAGCCGCTGGTATACCTTCTCTCCATACGGGACGTTTCTATCTGTGACGGTCAGGATGACCACCTGCACCGGCGACAACCAGAGGGGAAAGGCCCCACCATAATGCTCGATCAGGATACCGATAAAACGCTCCATCGCCCCCAAGATGACGCGGTGGAGCATCACCGGACGGTGACTTCCCCCATCAGTACCTATATAGGTGAGGTCAAATCGCTCGGGCATGGTGAAGTCGCACTGGATGGTGGCGCACTGCCACCTTCTGCCCAGGGCGTCTTTCAACTTCACATCGATCTTGGGGCCGTAGAACGCCCCCTCTCCCTCATTGACCTCGTATAAAAGACCGTCCTTGTCCAGGACATCCATCAAGGCCTTAGTAGCCACCTCCCAATCTCCATCAGTTCCGATGGACTTCTCCGGCCTTGTGCTTACCTCCAGCTCATATGAAAAATCGAACACAGCCATAACATCCTTGACGAAATTAAGTATACCCCTGATCTCATCATGCAACTGATCAGGCCGGCAGAGGATGTGGGCATCATCCTGGGTGAATTCTCTCACCCGCAAGAGTCCATGCAGGACGCCAGATCTCTCATGGCGATGTACCATCCCCAATTCAAAATATCGAAGGGGCAGATCCCTGTAGCTACGCTGCTTTGACTTGTAGATGAGCATATGGGCCAAGCAGTTCATAGGTTTCAGGGCATATTCCTGATCCTCTACACTGGTAAAATACATGTAATCCTTATAGTTGTCAAAATGTCCTGATCTCTTCCAGAGGTCCAACTTCAGGATCTGCGGGCCGATGACGAGATGGTATCCCCTCCTAAGGTGTTCCCGCCGTTCGAACTCTTCCAATATGGAGCGCAAAAGGGCCCCCTTCGGATGGTAGATGACCAGACCAGCCCCCGCCTCCTCATTGATGCTGAAGAGATCGAGTTCACGTCCCAACCGCCGGTGATCCCTCCTTCTGGCCTCTTGCAGCCTCTCCAGATAAACATCCAACTCCTCTTGGGTGAGGAAGGCAGTACCGTAGATCCTCTGCAACATCTTGTTGTGCTCATCACCTCGCCAATAGGCACCAGCCACGCTGAGAAGTTTAAAGGCCTTTATCTGCCCCGTAGAGGAGAGATGGGGACCACGGCAGAGGTCCACAAAGTCACCTTGCCGATAGAGGGTTACCTGTTTATCCTCTATGCCGTTCAAGATCTCTATTTTATATACCTCCCCGCTTTTTTGAAAAAACTCAATGGCCTCCTCTTTGGGGACCTCTTCTCGGATAAAAGGAAGATCCTGGGCGATGATCTCCTTCATCCGGGCCTCGATCCTGGGGAGGTCTTCGGGAGAGAAGGTGCCTTCATAATCGAAGTCATAGTAGAAACCATCCTCTATTGGGGGGCCTATGGTGAGTTTGACCCCTGGGAAGAGTTCCTGTACCGTCTGGGCCATCACATGGGAGGTACTGTGCCTCAACTTGACGAGAAAATCACCCTCTTCTTTTATAACTTCTTGATCATCAACCATTTTTGGGTTTCCATTTAGAAAAACCAAGAAAAGGCATCATCAATTTAGAAAAATCAATGATGCCTTCCCCTAATTTAAAAAACGAAGATTAGAAAAACCCCTTGCCTTTCTCTCATGAAAAACAATGAATGCTGGTAGGCACGGACGGTTTCGAACCGTCGACTTCTACCGCGTCAAGGTAGCGCTCTCCCCCTGAGCTACGTGCCTGCCCCAAAACCATTCCTTCTGATATCAAGTCCCCCCCTTTTTGTCAAGTGGAAATTACCCAAAATTACTTATATTTCCTCTATGTTATGGCGCAGGGCCGTGCCTTTGATGACTACGCTGGACAAAATCAACTCTTCGCCTCGTAATCTTCATGGGTCTTGATAAGAAAGGTAAAAGGCAAGAACAGATCCACGCATGTCCTTCCGGTCACGCAAAAAGTGCATATA
>DAOVGN010000072.1 GCA_030672385.1 Deltaproteobacteria bacterium
TGTTGGGTACCAGGACAAGGAGGTCTATGAGTTTGCTTGGGCCTGGAGTTTGGGTGCGGAGCTCAGGGGTGGTTATTGGGGCAGGAAGGACGATGCCCTTGGCGTTGCGTATGGTATGGCGATGATCAGCGATGACTATAAGGACTTTATGGAGTCTTCCGGTGAGCCATGGTTCAAGAAGGACGAATCCCACCTGGAGCTCTACTATCGCTTTCAGTTAAACGACCATATCTCCATCTCACCTGATCTTCAAGTCCTCTGGAATGCCCAGGGGGATGATAGGTTCGATCCTGTGACAATCATAGGTATAAGGGGTACCCTGGAGTTTTAAAAACAGGCATCAATCTCAGGGATTGAAAAAGAGGCTCATGGAGGTGCTAATGGAGGAAACAACTTAAAATTACGGTAATGGCCTCTAAATTAGTTTTGGCGATTACTCATGGTTTGGCACAAAGGCAGTAAACGAAAAATACCCTAATTGATGGCTCAGAATTGGAACGAGAAATTTAAAAAAATGCTTGACAAAGAATAATTCATGTATTAGATAATCCTAACATTATTGTTTCATACTAACAACTGGGCAACGCACAACAACACGAAGTAATTGCCGTCGTTTCGAGAGGCCCCTAGAAGTGCCACTACTTCTTGGGGTGAGAACTGTATTAATGGAGGGAAAAAGGTGAGCCCACGATTTAAAGCATGGAAAATGCAAGCAAGCCATTTGCCTGAGGCTGTAACCGAATTCGAAAAATGGTTGTTTTTTGATATGGCCAGCGTGCTGTTTGCGGACAAAGCTGGTGAGTTGTTGATGCTCAGGGCCGAACATTCCGAGTTGAGCATTGATCAACGTATCGAGCGTATCGCAGCGCTTTCGCGATCATGGGGGTTTTCGTACCTCGTGCTTTGCCGTAGTCAAGTGTGCGCCAGGGTGATCATCTATGACCAAACGAAGGTACAAAAAACGCTGTCGAACGTGCCACAGTGGGTCTTTGATAAAATGGGCTACCCGCACGACATCGGGCCCACCGAGTTCTTGGAAGAGGTAGGGCGGCGCTGGAGATATAAGGAAGAGATACCCCATGAGATCGGATTGGCCCTCGGCTATCCCATCAAAGACGTCTTGGGATACATGGGGTTGGTCCCGTTGCGGCCCACAGGGAACTGTGGCTGGAGGATCTATGGAAATCCCAGCCTCTCCCTGCGCAGGAGCCGCGAATTCGAGCAGGCCAGGGGGCAGGCAGCCGCGTTCATAAGTATGTGATCAAGCCAAAAAAAGCCGAGACGGACGGATCCGTCTCGGCCGGATGCATGCTCGCTCTATGTTGGTTCAGGCAGGTAAAATCGCATCCACCGGGCAATGGGGAACACACCGGACAGCAGGCAGGTTAACGCAGTCATTGCACAGTTTAGGATCGATCACGTACGTCTTTTCGGTCTCTGCGTTACTGATTGCGTTCCTGGGGCACATAAGGCGGCAGGCATCGCAAGAAACACACTTTTGGGGATCAATTCTCTGAGCCATAGGGTCTATCTCCTTTCCTTATTTTAGGTCTTTCTAAGGACGAGCATAATTGACTCTGCCAATATTATATATAACACAGTAACCTTAATTTGTCAAGGATTATTTGCAATTAGTAAAGTATAATATTATTAATAAAACCTATTTAGATTAACTGATTGATAATTGATAAGGGTTGCCAAACAAACCGGTAGCTTTCAATGCTGGTGGTGGGGTAGTACTGATAGCTCGGTCCGTGCTATCATTCCACAGGATAAATAGAGGTGAAGAAGATGGAGATGCAACAATATTTACAACCAACACGCATATTGAATTATTATGCAGAAGAAATTCAAAAGCTGACCAGAAAGAAATTTTTAAATCTGAAAACTAAAGAGAAGAAGGTTAAGGAAATTTATTATTTTGTCAGAGATGGAAAATGGCGACAAAATCCCCCTGGAGTTTCCCGAGTTTTTCTTCAAACCTTCTAACATAGTGTAACAAAAGATAGATTGAGGGATCAGAAACGTAAGAAAAAAAATAAAAAAGCGCTTGACAAAAAATTTTAAAGCATTATATTAGAAGTATCTAATTCTATTTTGAGGGGTTAATAATGAATAATGAAATACTGACCCCCACCATGGAAGATTATCTTGAGGTCATCCTTCTTTTAGAAAAGGAAAAGAAGGCTGTCCGGGTCAAGGACATAGCCAAAAACATGGACGTTAAGCTCCCAACAGTGACCAGTATGCTCAACACCCTCATGCAAAGGGGCTTGATCAACCACGAAAAATATGAATATGTGGAGCTGACCGAAAAGGGTTTGGATCTGGCCAAAGAGGTCAGGCGCAAGCACGAGTTACTATCCATTTTCCTGTCCAACATCTTGGGTATAGACCATAAAAGGGCCGAGGAGGATGCATGCAAGATGGAGCATGCCGTAAGTCCAGAGACCATGGAGCGGATAGTAGATTTTATGGAATTCATAGAGGTCTGTCCTCGAAGCGGCCCTGGTTGGTTGGAATTATTCACCACCTATCGTACCAAGGGTCATTCACCGCAAGAGTGCCTGAAGCACATGAAGGAGTTTGCAGAGGAATTCGTCTCCAAGTTACAAGAGATGGAAGCAAAAAAGGAGGTGCAGTCTACGGAAAAGCCATTGATGGAGCTTTCACCCGGGCAGAAGGGGAGGATCGTCGAGGTCAAGGGGGCAGACCCAGTTCACCAGCATATACTGGATATGGGGGTGGTACCTGGGGCCATCGTGGAGATGGAACACGTAGCCCCCCTCGGAGACTTCGTAGGGGTCAAGCTAAAAGGGTATCACCTCTCCCTGCGCAAGGAAGAGGCCTCCCACGTCTATATAGAGGAGGTCTAGATGGAGGAAAGGCTTATGCCCTTTACCATGGCAGGGCCAGAAGAGAAGGTCACCCTGGTGGCTGTAGATGCTGGCCGTGGATTGCAGGCAAGACTTTACAGCATGGGACTGGTGCCCGGGGTGAGGGTAAAGGTCTTGAACAATGGTGGGCGAGGACCCCTGATGGTCCTAGTAAAGGAGGCGCGGATGGCCCTGGGTTATGGGATGGCTCGTAAGATTTTAGTAGAGAGAAGTAAAATTTTTTGATGTCAAAATTAGCTAAGCCTAATTTAGTTTTGTTAACCTTATGAAATCCTGGAAGGCCAATATCGTGTCTATCAAAAAGGCTGGAGGGATTAAGAAAAATGCTAATGGATGTGTTAATAAAAACAGCTTGAGATTGTTTTAGGGACATCTTACGGCCCCTGCGATGGGCAGGGGAAGTGAAGGCGTAACTTGATGGTAGAGCCATTGGATTACGCCTTTTTAATTGGGGCGTCTTACGGACCCTGCACGGCAGGGAAAGGGAGGGCGTAACATGAAACCGCAAAATTCAAAAGTGGAGGTGGGTTATGCAAACATTAGTTCCTCTAAAGAGAAGGTGCCCTCTCTGGGAGATCGAAGGGTTGTTGTGCCCCCTATCGGGAATTTGCCTTACGGATGAGGAGGCAAGAACGCTGGCAAGACAGACGGGATTCAGCAAGGATGGTGCAGCCACACCCTTCGAGGTCCACACCCATTTGATCGAAGGCTGCAGAGCCAACCGGCAGATGGCCAGAAAGGTGCAGAAGTTTCTCAACCAAAAATATGGGTGGATCATGAGAAGGGTGGATAGGAAAGAGGGTAAAGATATTGAAGAGGTTTGGAGAGAATTGATTCAGCAGGGAGAGATGAAAGGTGCCTTTTGGGCGATCATGACTCGAGAGGACACCCCCCCTGAGCTGCTGATGAAGATCTTCGGTGAAGTCCACATGATCTGCTTTGGGACCTCTACAAAGCAAATCACGAGGGTACGGAAGATAGCGAGCCTGGGCGGGGAGTTGGAGAACCTAAAGCAGAGGCTCACAAAGACCCAGGATCGACTCTCCAGGGTTCGCTCTGAGCGAAATCGGCTGAAGGGGGAGAGACGGGAAAAAGAAGAAGCCCTTCAATCCTTGAGAAAAAAGCTCGATGGCCTGAAGGGGCTTCCGGCTAGCACGGTCTCAGTCTCCACGGAGGCAACCTCTCGATGGAGGGAGAAGAGGGCACAACTGCTGGGGAGGCTACAGCAGGAGAGGAACCTCCGCCTCTTATTAGAAAAGAAGGTGAAAGAGTTGGAAAAGATAGGCCAGAAGGAGACCTCAGGGCAAGAAGAAATTCTCCCTTCTCCTGTACCTTTGCCCTCTACCACCCTTTCATTGAAGGGAAAAAGGGTCCTGTTTGTCGGTGGTCTGGATAGGATGGAGGATCGCTACCGGCAGGTCATAGAGTCGCTTGGCGGGGTCTTCGACTATCATGACGGCTACTCGGCGGGTAATGGGGGAGGCTTGCTTGAGGACAAGGTAAAAGGGGCTGACATTGTGCTGTTTCCGGTCAATTGTGTCAGCCATTACGCCTCTACCATAGCAAAAAAGCTCTGCAAGAAGGAGGACAAACCCTTCATTCCCCTGCCCAGCACTGGATTGACCTCTTTGTACAGGGGCTTGGGAATGGGGATAGAGAAGGAAGCAAAAGATGCAAAATGATGAAAAGGGCGATCTCAGCATCAGGCCAGGGCGCATAAACAGCCGCTCACAACTGAGCCTGACAGGAAGGGGGCTTGGGCCGGGGGGAGAGTGTATATGTTTGGTATGCGGTAAGGCTACATCTCACAGGCCAGGCATCCCGTGTCGAGAAGAGCTGTGCCCGGAGTGTGGCAGGAGAATGAGGCGTAAGTGAAAACCTAATCCAAAGGATGTAATAGGAAATGAATCGATCACTATCTTTCATGGAATGGCCTAGAAGGGCTGGATGGAATGAAAGGGGTGGAAAATGACCTTGGACGAGATCAGACCTGGCGGGCAGTGTCGGATCAAGGGGGTAAGTGTCACGGGTCTCTTGGGCCAGCGGTTGCTGGACATGGGTTTTATCCACGGAGCCCAAATAAAGGTCATCCGCAATGCCCCCCTCACAGACCCGGTGGAGATCCAGTTGGGGGAATACCAAGTCAGTATCCGCCATGATGAGGCGAGATATGTGGAGGTGGAACCATTATAAAGAGGAAAGAAAAGGCCTCGGTGGCAGTGGCAGGACAGCCAAACTCGGGTAAGTCAACAGTATTCAACATGCTCACAGGTGCCCGCCAACACGTAGCCAACTACCCTGGGGTGACCATGGAGAAGAAGTCGGGGACATATCGTTACCAGGATATGCGGATAGAACTGGTCGACCTTCCTGGAACCTACAGCCTCACCTCCTATTCCTTAGAGGAGAGGATAGCACGGGACTTTATCCTCCATGAAAGACCCGCCTTGGTCGTTGATATCGTCGACGCCTCAAACCTCAGACGAAACCTCTACCTCACCTTCCAATTCCTGGAGATGGGGATATCCGTGGTCATCGATCTAAACATGATGGACGTGGCAGAGAAACGAGGGCTTGAGATCGATGCGAAAGAGTTGAGCAGACGCATCGGGGTCCCTGTAGTCTCAAGTATTGGAAACAGAGGAAAAGGAAAGGAGGAGCTTCGTAAGGCCATCTTTGAGGCCTACAAAGGAAGGGGGGCCTTTAAACCCTTCCGTATTGATTATGGCCCTTTGGAACCTTCCTTGAAGGTGTTGGAAAAACAGCTTTTGGATAACGCACACCTTTCTGCGAGCTACCCCCTGAGGTGGCTTGCGGTGAAACTCATGGAGGGTGACAGCGAGGCACAAAGACTAACCGAGAAACACCTCGAAGACCCCAAGGAGACCCTGGGCTATGTAGAGGCAAAGAGGGAGGAGTTCGCCTCTCAACACAATGAGGCGCCGGAGAGGTTCATCGCCACCCGGCGATACCAGAGCGCGGACGAGATCACAAAGCACTCCGTCAGGAAGAAACGAGAGACCTTTTTAACCCTGTCCGACACAATTGATAAGATCGTCTGCAACAGGTTCTTGGGACCTGTGATCCTGGCTGCGACCATCTATGCCCTTTTTGAGCTCTCCATTGTCCAGGGTTACAAGATCACCGCCCACACCTGGCCGCTCCTTGCCGGCTTCAAGGGGTTTGTAGCCTCGATCCTTCCTTCACCCGGGTTCTTGGAGGAGCCCTTCCTCCGTTCCCTGACCCTCGGGATTGTGGATGGGGTGATAGCGGTCCTCAACTACGTGCCCATCTTTCTGATATTGTTCGCCTTGATAGCCATCCTGGAGGACACCGGTTACATGGCCAGGGTGGCCTTCATCCTGGATAGGATCTTCCGACACTTCGGGCTCCACGGCCAGTCTACCCTGCCCCTGATCCTGGGTGGTGTCTTCGTGGGAGGATGTGCCATACCGGGAGTAATGGCCTGTAGGGCCATCAAAGACGAGCGGGCGAGGATGGCGACCATCCTGATAGTCCCCCTCATGAACTGTATGGCAAAGACCCCCCTCTATGTCCTGCTTGTAAGTATATTCTTTGTCCAGCACAAGGGCATGGTCATGTTCTTTATCGCCACCATCACCATCATCATAGCCCTGGCAGTGGCCAAGGCCCTGACCATCACTGTCCTTAGAAGGAAAGAGGGCGCACCCTTCATCCTGGAGATGCCCCCCTATCACCTGCCCACCGTGCAGGGGGTCCTGCGCCGTACGGTGGAGAGGACCTGGCTCTTCGTCAGGAAGGTCATAACCATCATCATCGCCATAGCGGTGATCGTCTATATCCTGATCTCCTTCCCCGGCCTGAGCGAACAGAGGAAAGCCCACTACCAAACAAGGGCCGGAGGCGCGATTGCGACCTTCTTCGAAGGGATAGAGGGCAGCCGTTATGCCCCCTTATTCGAAGTACCGGGGCTCATGAAGTTTATGAGGTACTGGGAGGGTTACAAGAAGGCCCGCATGGGAGCGAAGGGGAAGGAGACAAAGAGTGCGGTGAGCGAGAAGTTCCAGAGCAGGAACCCGGAGTTCTTTACGATCGTGAAGCCAGGGAGGGACAAGGAGGCACGGAAGGTGAACACAGGTTTCAAGAGGCTGGTCTCGCTGAGGAAGGAGATCTTGAGGGAAAAGAGAGAGGAGATCATCAGCTCGAGCTATCTCGGTCAGTTGGGACGTACCATGGAACCCTTCACCAGGTTTGCGGGGTTCAACTGGAGGATAAACATCGCCCTTCTGAGCTCCTTTGCGGCAAAGGAGAGCAGCGTGGCTACCTTAGGGGCCATCTATCAACCGACTGAGGGGGGCGAAAAGACCCTCGATGTGAGGATGAGGGAAAAGGAAAGGGGGTACACATCCCTTCACGCCCTGGCCATCATGATCTTCATGGTCATGTACCCTCCCTGCATCCCCACCCTTATCATGGTCAAATTGGAGTCAGGAAGCCTGAGATGGATGTTCTTTGCCGCCCTCTACCCTACCCTCCTCGGGCTGATGATGGCCATCCTGGTCTTCAGCGGTGGGAATCTCCTTGGTCTGAGCGGGATCGAGGCGATGGTTGGGTTTTATGCCGTGGCAATAGCCATAACGGCATTAATGGCTCTCATCAGGAGAGAGCCAAAAATAGACTTTGGAAGGAGGTGAGGAGGTGAGTCTTATGAAGAAGGTCCTTTTCGGCCTTGGTCTGATGACGTTGTGCCTCTTTCTGGCTGGGCAGGTCCTTTCCCATACACCGTTTTGCTCCTGCTTCGACAATGGGGACGGAACCATCACCTGCGAGGGTGGTTTCTCTGATGGTTCCTCAGCTGCCGGTATAAGCATGAAGGTGGTGGATATGAAGGGAAAGGTGCTTATCAAAGGAAAGATGGACGAAAATAGCGAGTTCACCTTCAAGAGGCCTGATGTGCCCTTCAAGGTGATCTTTGATGCAGGCCCAGGTCATGTAGTAGAGGTAAAGGGCGAGGATATAACCGAATAGTTAAACAAAAAGGAGGATGAAAGATGAAAAAGATCGTATTGGTTACACTGGCGCTCCTTTTCCTATTCTCGAGCTTTTCTTTTGGGGAGGAGGAAGAAGGAGATGTACTGGGACTGGGTCAGGTGATTGTCACTCCCACCAAGACGGAATGCACCGTCGGAGAGGTTCCGGCGGTGGTGGAGGTGATCACAAAGGAGGAGATCGAGGCAAGGGGAGTCAAGACCGTCCAGGACGCCCTGAAGCTGATCCCTGC
>DAOVGN010000052.1 GCA_030672385.1 Deltaproteobacteria bacterium
GTCTATACAACTCCCCAACGTGAAAAACGTGAAGTAAAAAGTTATACTGCTGGCAGTCAACGGGAAATAAGCTACGACGATGGCAGTAAATACGTTGGTGACATCGTCAATGGCAAGATGCATGGTCAAGGAACCTACACGTGGCCGAGTGGAGCCAAGTATACAGGAGAATGGAGCAACAACATGAAGCATGGCCAGGGGACTTATATCTGGCCTAACGGAGATAAATATGTAGGTGCATGGGAAAATGACAGGGCGAGCGGCGGGTGGCTGTACAAAACAGACGGCAGTAAACTATGGTATTACCAAGATACAGAGGGAAATTGGGTTATCAAAAAGCAGTAGGTAGCGCATACGATATGAAAAATAAATATTCGACATCTTCAGTTATCTTACAAGAGACCTTTGCTTAAGATTTAAGATGTGACCCCTCCTCTCTTTTCAGGCCCTTAGCCCGGAGAAGATCAGGGTGGTAAAGGAATGCTTTAGAGGGAGGGGTAGTGATTAAAAACGTTCACAGCTATATATGATAAGAGGGCTCGGGGAGGGATGCTGTATGAATTATGAGTTCTGCAAAGTCCTTTATTTGAAGGCCCCTGAGCTTTGACTTTTAGGTCTTTTACAAATTAACCTGTAGGCCCTTTCCCCGCAGATATTCTTTAATCTCTCTAACGCCCAAGATGCGATAGTGAAATACCGAAGCTGCCAATAAAATCTGGGCCCCGCCCTGAACAACTGCCTCATAAAAGTGCTCCAGTCTTCCCGCCCCACCTGAAGCCACCACCGGTATATCAACACTATCCGAAATGGCCTTTGTAAATTCCAAATCATAGCCCGCCTGGGTTCCATCCCCATCCATGCTGGTGGGCAGGATCACACCGGCACCCAACTCCTGACACTCTTTGGCCCAGGCAATGGCGTCTTTCCCCACTGGCTTGGTGCCACCTGACACTACCAGCTCAAATCCAGACGACATCTCCTTATTCCTCATGGCATCTATAGCCACAGTAATCCTCTCCGAGCCGAACCCCTTTGCTGCCTCCCTAACAAGGCTTGGATTATTTACGGCGGCACTATTCATTGAAATTTTGTCAGCACCAGCCTTCAGGACCGATTCAATATCTTCCAAACCGGAAATTCCTCCACCTACCGTAAGTGGAATATTTATAATTGATGAGACATTTTTAACCCACTCCAACCTTGTTTTTCGGTTCTCAACGGTGGCTGCTATATCCAACATGGCTAGTTCATCGGCCCCTTCCTTTTGATAAAATTCGGCGTTTTTCACTGGATCACCGGCATCTTTTAAATCAACAAAATGGACGCCCTTGACTACCCGGCCTCCTTTCATATCGAGGCACGGCATTATTTTAATAATCTCCATTGTCTCTCCTTCCTTAGTTGCCTGATAAGCTAAAAAGACTCACCCAAATCATTCCCCCGGCCACTACAATAAATATTCCCATTGTGGCTTTGTGGTTGCAATGAGAGTCTTTTGCAGATAAACGAGATTTTTTGCCCTCCAATTACTTTATCATATTAACCATGCTCGGGCAATAAATAGGCCCTTTTATACAGGACCTATTGTAATCATTTCATAGAAAGGACCAAGAAATATCAATTTTGACAATTCATCACTTCTCTATTTATTTAACGATTACAAGTAGTTAAAAAATTTTTTAAATTCTCATTTAACCGGTTTAATAACCCTATTGTCTTTGCCTTAAAAAGGGGGCCTTCGACTCTCAGGGGATCCAGGCGAATTTGCACCTTTTTCTATTGACTTCTAGAAGGTTTTTTATTAGTTTTTCTTATTTAAAATTATTTTTGTGAGGAAAAAGGTGGACGAAAAAAGACTTCAATATTTTAAATCTCTCCTGATCGAACAGATGAAGGAGCTCATCGAGGAGGCTGCCAAGACCGTTAACAATATGACGGTAAACGGGGGGGGCTTTCCAGACCCTACTGATAGGGCTTCATGGGAGTCGAATCGCAACTTTTTGCTCCGAATCCGGGGCAGAGAAAGAAAATTAATCATGAAGATCAAGGAAGCCCTGGAGAAGATAGAAGAAGGGACCTTCGGTATCTGTGAGAGATGCGGGGCGGAGATTTCGGAAAAGAGGCTGGAGGTCAGACCTGTGACGGCCCTCTGCATCAAGTGTAAACAAGAACAGGAGGAGCTGGAAAAGAGGGAAATAAAGTGATCTCCTCTCCATCAAGAATGCCACCATGCCGGAGTTAAGAAAGGATCCCATCATCGGGAGATGGGTCATCATCGCCACTGAGAGGGGAAAGAGGCCTTCTGATTTCGTCAGCGAGGCAGAAACAACTAGGGGGGGATTTTGTCCGCTCTGCCCTGGTAACGAGGACAAGACCCCCTCTGAAGTCTATGCCCTCAGGCCTGAAGGTTCAAAACCGAACACCCCTGGATGGAGCCTGCGAGTTGTGAAGAATAAGTTCCCTGCCTTGGTGGCCGAGAAGAAGCTGGAGAGGGGAAGGACAGGGGTCTATGATTGGATGGACGGGGTGGGGGATCATGAAGTAGTCATCGAGACAGCACAGCACAACGCCAGGCTTTCCGACCTTGAGGTAAAGGAGGTGGAAGACGTGCTCTGGGCTTACAGGGATAGGATTTGCTCCCTGAAAGGGGATTCCCGCTTCCGTTACGTAATAGTCTTCAAGAATTATGGTGCGGCCGCAGGGGCTTCCTTAGAACACTCCCATTCCCAACTGATCGCCTTACCCATCGTCCCCAAAAGGGTCTTTGAGGAAATGGAGGGGGCGAGAACTTACTATAACTACCACAATAAGTGTATCTTTTGCGACATAATAAGGCAAGAACTCATCGCCAAGGTCAGGATAATAGAGGAGAAGAATGGGGTTGTCACCTTAGCTCCTTTCGCCTCCCGTTTCCCCTTTGAGACATGGATCATCCCCGAGGCCCATAGCTCCTCTTTTGAGGAGATGGAGTCCTATGAGGGTTTAGCCCAGGCCCTCCAAGGAGTCCTTCGCAGGATGGATCAGGTGTTGGATGATCCCCCCTATAACTTCATCATCCATACCTCGCACTTCGGGGAATCCCAGAATGAATACTACCACTGGCACTTGGAGATCATACCCAAACTAACTAAGGTGGCAGGATTCGAATGGGGGACAGGTTTCTACATAAACCCCACCCCCCCTGAGGAGGCGGCCAGATATCTGAGAGAAGTCTCTACTTGAGACGTGGAACTCTATAGCCCACCTTGACAATTCAAAAAGAGGGGTGTAATTTACAACTAAAGCCTGGATGGCGGAACTGGTAGACGCAAGGGACTTAAAATCCCTTGGGGCCTCGCCCCGTGCGGGTTCGACCCCCGCTCCAGGCACCAGAAGAGGGAGGACCCCACCCTGAGGGGTGGGATAATTTTTTGGTAAAAATAGAAAAGATGAAGAGACCTATCGGGATCTTTGACTCGGGAGTAGGGGGACTGACAGTATTTAAAGAGTTGACCAACCTCCTGCCCCGGGAGGACATCATCTACCTGGGAGATACGGCGAGGATCCCCTATGGGACCAGATCCCCCAAGACCATCATTAAATATTCACTGGAGAACACGAAGTTTCTCCTGAGCCAGGGGATAAAGGTCCTAGTGGTTGCCTGCAATACCTCCTCGGCTGTAAGCCTCCCTCACCTGCAGCAGGAGAACGAGATCCCGATCCTGGGTGTAATCGAGCCTGGGGCGAGGAGGGCGTCCGAGGTGACTCAGAACAAAAAAGTTGGGGTAATCGGTACCGAGGCGACGGTGAAAAGTCGAGCTTATGAGAGGGCCATTCAAGGAATTGATCCACAGATCAAGGTCGTCGGTCAGCATTGTCCCCTCTTTGTCCCCCTGGCGGAGGAGGGTTGGATAGACAACCAGGTGACCCGTTTGACAGTCCAAAGCTATCTACTCCCCCTGCGAGAGAAGATGATAGATACCTTGGTGCTGGGCTGTACCCATTACCCCCTCTTGGAAGGGGTCATCAGGGAGATCATAGGAGATGGGGTATGTTTGGTCAATTCCGCCAAGGAAACGGCCAAGGAGGTGAAGAGGATCTTGGACGAGGAAGATATCACCAGCCAAGGGGACAGCAATGGATCGTATAAATTCTATGTCACCGATAATGCGGAGCGTTTCATAAAGGTAGGGGAAATATTCTTGGGGAGGGAATTGAAGGGGGTGGAGGAGATAGAGTGGTGATCAAATCTCCATACCCTTCCTGATCTCCTGCAGCAGAGCGATGTTTTCGCTGTGACCGGTCATGTGAGCGGTGACCATTCCCTTGAGGGGACGGTTCAGAAGATAAAAATCTCCGATGAGGTCGAGGATCTTATGGCGAACAAATTCATCGGGGAACCTCAGTTTGGTGTTCACCACCCCTTTGTCGTCCAGCAAGATTACGTTATGAAGATGCCCTCCCCCGGCCAGCCCCATCTTGCTCATTTTTTCCGCATCCTTTAGAAAACCAAAGGTACGGGCAGGGGCGATCTCTTGCTCGAATGTCTCTGGATCATCCAAGATAAAGGTATATTCCTGTTCCCCAATGGGGGAAGGATAGCTAAGATGATATCGTACTCCGAAGGTATCGGAGGGCTCTATGTAGATATATTTGCCCTTCGGTGACTCCTCCCCCACCTGGTAGCGGCGATCGATCACCAACTCCTCGTATCCGGCCATCTGCTCTTCAATCCCCGCCTCCTCGATGATCCTGCAGAAATCCAAAGCAGAACCGTCCATGATGGGAATCTCCCCGTTGATTTTGACCAAGAGGTTGTTGATGCGGCAGGCATGCAAGACCGCCATAAAATGTTCCACCGTCCTGATGGTAGTCCTCCCTTTGGACACCGAGGTAGCGAGTTCCGTGGACTGTACATAATCCAGATGTCCCGGCACGGTGAGATCTTCAGAAAGGTTGCAGAAGATAATCCCACTGCCTGGAGGGAGGGGTAGCAAGATCATCCCTGTCTTCAGCCCTGAGTGGAGGCCGGTCCCGTAAAGGACCATGCTTTGTTTGATGGTGCGCTGGGGCTGAAGGTCTGGCCCCGAGAAGGTCTCGGAGGAAGTGGGCAAGGACTCAACCAACCCGGCCGCAGGGGTGGCAAAGGAGGTGCTCTCTCGCAGTCTTCTCTCATTGTCCCTCAGGAGTTTTCGCAGGCGCTTGCTCTCCAACTTCAATCGGCGGTGTTCCAATGCCTTTTCCAAGGTAACCAGGAGGATATCCATGGAGAGGGGTTTTTCGATGAAGTCAAAGGCGCCCAATTTAACCGCTTTTATTGCAGTGGAGATGGTCCCATGCCCAGAGATCATGACCACCGCACTATCGGCATCTATCTCCTGTAGCTGCCTCAAGACCTCTATCCCATCAATGTCAGGCATCCAGATGTCCAACATGAGGGCGTCAGGTGCCTTTTTTTGATAAATTTGCAGGGCCTCCCTCCCATTCCGGGCGGTGATGGCCTCATAACCCTCGTCTTGCAGGATGCCGACAATGGACTTTAGAATCCTCTCCTCATCGTCCACAACCAGGATCTTCGCCTTCTCCATGGATCCCCTCTCTTTTTTTATATTTTAATCTTATAACACAAGGACCTCTTGTTTGCAAAGAGAAAAGGGTTGAGATGTCATCTCAACATCTCAACCCCTCCTCCAGGAGATAGAATCCTCTTTACTGAACCTCGATCTTAATTTCTTTTTCCTTGGCCCGCTCCGTCTTGGGGAGGGTTATCTTGAGGATGCCATCCTTGTAACTGGCCTTGACCTCATCCTCCTGGACCTCTGCGGGGAGGCGTACGGACCTAGAGAAGGAACCATAGCTCCTTTCTACTAGGTGATAGTTCTCATCCTTCTCCTCCAGCTCCTGTTTCTTTTTCCCCTTTAGGGTTAAAACCCCGCTGTTTAAAGAAACATCGATGTCTTTGGGATCAATCCCCGGGATCTCTGCCTGCACCACAACTTTATCCTTGGTCTCAGATACGTCCACAGAAGGGGCCCATTCCCCACCTAACCACTCTATTGACCTCTCAGCTATAGAGGAAAACCGGTCCCGGAAGCGGTCCATCTCTCTTCGCAAGGCATCCAATTCCCTAAAGGACTTCCAAGGTATCAAAGCCATAATAATCCCTCCTTCCCTTTTTATTTTCTTCCTATAAAAAACTTAATCATCTTCAAGCCGTTTTCAAGGTACGAGAGAGGGGGTCAAAGGGGTTGTCATTTCCCTCCGATGGGATTAACATGGGGAAAAAGCGGAAGGGAAAATGGCCAAGAAACCCAAAAAATCAAAGGCGCTTTTCCCTGATGAACCCGATAGGCTAGGAACCACGCAGAGGGCGAAGGGGGAAAAATTAGCCCCCTATGACCCCCTGCACCGTTACCTGCAAGAAATCAGCAATATCCCCATCCTCAGCAAGAAAGAAGAGCGGGAATTGGCCATCAGGTATCGTGAGCGTGGGGATAGGGAGGCGGCCTTTAAAATGGTGGTCTCCAACTTGAGATTGGTGGTGAAGATAGCTTTGGAGTATCATCACTACTGGACCACCAATCTCCTAGACCTCATCCAAGAGGGCAATGTAGGGCTAATGCAGGCGGTCAAGAGGTTTGATCCATATCGTGGGGTTAGGTTTACCACCTACGCCTCCTTCTGGATGAGGGCCTATATCCTGAAGTTCATCATGGACAACTGGCGGCTGGTGCGTATCGGCACCACCCAAGCCCAGCGAAAGCTCTTCTTCGACCTTAAAAAGGAGAAGGAAAGGTTGGAAAAGATGGGTTTCGACCCGGTCCCGAAACTGGTGGCCGAGAGCTTGAATGTGAAGGAGGATGAGGTGGTCTCCATGGGCCAGCGGATGGAATTAGCGGAGATATCTCTCGATGCCCACCTGGGCGAGGATTCCAAGGAGGCCTACGGAGATCTCTTGCCTGCAGGAGACCCACCCTTAGATGAACGCTTGGGGGAGAAGGAGCTAAGAAAACTCCTTGCCCAGAAGTTGGAGAAGTTCCGCCTTTCGCTAAATGGGAGAGAACGGGAGATCTTCGAGAAGAGGATGATGGCCGAGAAACCATTGTCCCTACGGGAGATAGGTCAGAAGTACAATATATCCCCTGAGAGGGTGCGGCAGATAGAGGGGGGGGTATTGAAGAAGGCAAGAGAGTTTCTGCGGCGGGAGATACCCGACTTTGATACCTATAAGGGGGACGACATTTTGGCCCCCTCCGATTGACCGGAGTATTCTTTTGGATAAAGATAAAGATCCTAGGCCTCCTGGAGTTACCTTGCTGATCCGTGAGTCACTGGAGGAAGTAGAGAGGGAAATCCTCTCGCCACATGCCCAACTGAGCAGTGAAACCAAGGGGAGGGCGAGGGAAGAGATGGAGTGTGATCTTCGCCCTCCCTTTCAGAGGGATAGAGACAGGATCATTCACTCCAAGGCCTTCCGACGCCTCAAACATAAGACCCAAGTCTTTCTCTCCCCTACCGGCGATCACTATCGGACTAGGTTGACCCATACCCTGGAGGTCTCCCAGATCGCCAGGACAATCTCCAAGGGCCTTCGGCTCAATGAAGAGCTCACCGAGGCCATCGCCCTCGGACATGACCTGGGGCATACACCCTTCGGGCATGCCGGCGAGGAGGTCCTAAACCAGATCTCTCCCCATGGATTTTCACACCCTGAGCAGAGTCTGCGGGTAGTAGATCTGCTGGAGAGGGAGGGAAAGGGGTTGAACCTCACCTCTGAGGTGAGGGATGGGATCGTTAAACATTCAAAGGGGAAGGGTGAGATCATCCCACTGAACCCTTCAGAGAGGGCCTCTACCTTGGAGGGGCAGGTGGTGAGGGTGGCCGACGTTATTGCCTATGTAAACCATGACCTGGACGATGCTGTCAGGGCAGGGGTTATCAGGGAGAAAGACATCCCCGATGAATGTTCCCAGATCCTGGGCAGGACTCATGGAGAGAGGATAGACACCATGGTGAAGAATGTGATCTATACCACCCTTTCTCCTCGGGAAGAGTGGGTCTCCCTCTCCATGGACCAACGAGTCCTGGAGACCATTATAAATCTCAGGGAATTCCTCTACGAGCAAGTATATGACTCCGAGGTGGTCCACGGTGACTTTGTGAAGGCCTCCAAAATCTTGACAGAACTCTATGAGAAGTTTACAGAAGACCCCGACCTCTTCCTGGGGGAGTTGGGCAGGAACGAGCTCTACGATACCATCGACAGGTGTACGTGTGATTATCTGGCCGGGATGACTGATCGATACGCCTTTCACCTCTACGAGAGGATATTCCTCCCCCGTCCCTGGCTGATCTTTTGAGGAAGGAGGTGAAAAATATGCTGGAGAAGGCCCTCGATAGGATAGCAGAGCAGATCACCAGCTTGGATGAGGCCTCCTTGAGCCAGTTACGAAAGAAGTACCTGGACAGGCTCTTTCAGTTCGAGCCCACCAGGGAATGGGAAAGGGCGGTAATTATCTACTTTATTATAAACGGGGTGATCGCCAAGAACAACCTCTTCAATCACCACATCCTGGAACGACAAAAAGGGGAGAAAAAAGGAGGACCTGAAGAAGAAGGTCCGAAGGGGGGAAGGGAAAGGCTGAAGGTTATTAAATAGAGGATTCGAGTCCCGCTCCTTAATTTAGATTTTATAGAATGCGGGATCCCGCAAAGCGGGAGGTTCAAGTGCTTGTCTTTTTCAGAGGTTTCGATCAACGAAAAGCTCACTCGCTTTTGCCCGCATAGCGGGCAAAAGTCGAGTGGAGCGACTTGTTATGCTTAAATTGATTTAAAAGTGGGATACACACTAATTTCCATTAGATCATTGATAATTCAAGGGAGTACCATCTTATCGGTCTTTAAAATAGAGCCCGTAGCCTCTAACTCGGAAAACAATTTATCAATAGCCCGATCTAATGACAGACCATTTTCTCCATATTCATCTAACAATTGAACAATTTTGTCATGCATTGCTCTTCTGTTGTCATTGTCCAAGGAATTCACATAAAGAATCTTCCCCATGGCACGTATCGGATTTGTTGAATAAAATGCCCCATTTATTACAGTAGATAATCTTTTAAAAAGGCCTGCTTTTGCCGTGCTAATAATGCATTTAAATGCATCAGTATATATGGTTGCACCTTTGGCGC
This sequence comes from Deltaproteobacteria bacterium, assembly GCA_030672385.1. Taxonomy (GTDB): domain Bacteria; phylum Desulfobacterota; class B13-G15; order B13-G15; family RBG-16-54-18; genus DAOVGN01. The sequence goes on from DAOVGN010000052.1 coordinate 9,171, forward strand.
CAAACGACTGTTTTCGATTTGAAATAATCATTCCTTTACTACAATTCAAAGCTTGATATTTTGACCAGATCGGACTATAGCCTTTCTCAATAAGTATTCAATTGCAACACCTAGTATTAACGGCCAAAAAGATCTGATGTAAATGGACAATCCACAAGCACCCCAAAGAAGGAGTATAGATATAAAATGGCATAATCTCTGGCCTGGCTTTAACGTCCCAGTTCGTGATTCCCCGATTATAATAGAAATCAGATTACGGAAGCCAAGCCAAGCAACTATCACAATAGCTATCCAAAATATCCAGTGCATTGTTTATCTCCCACGTTTATAAGCATAACGTCAAAGCTCACCTGCCGCTATGGAGCGCAGCGGAATAGCGGTCAGGTGAACTGACAGGTTATGAATTGTTAGGTTCCTTTTTTTCTAAGTCAAAATATTCAATTGGTGACCCAATGAAGCCTTGGCATCTAACAAACATTTGAAGAGCTAGGGCAGTAGGAGTAATGTCTGCCTGTGTTGAATTAGGATCAAAACCGCCTCCTATTAGCTGGAGCGAGCGTAGATGGTCTAGCTCTCTATCTAGTCTATGAAAATCCGATGAACCTGATATAATTGTAAGTTCTTCGAGTTCAACAATAAGAGGTTCTGCAGCAATCCACCCAGCTTCAGTTACTGTTTTTTCTGCTTTTTCGCATCCATAATTCAAAATCGTGGTCTGAAGGCTGGTAATTTGTGAAAGAATATTAATGAAAATTATATTACTCTCATCCTTAGCATCCTTCGTGCATGAGGATGCCAAAAGACCAGCCCACATATCTTGGACGTGATTATCTTGTGACCAAGAACTTTTATCAATAATATTGGCAGCTAATCTTGGATGGGCGTGGGCGCCTTCTACTGCAAATTTGCCGAATTTTTCCTCGGCTTTTTGGGTCATACAAATAGTATTATTGATTCTCCAATTGGATATTTTATCACGTAACAGGAGCCCAAATTCTACAGCAGCAGGAAGACAAATTCTACTTAGAAAAGCAGAAGCGCCTTCGACAGATGCCTTGGTAACTGTATTTATAGAATCTGCAACTGGTTTCAATCCGAGAATGTCTAAGCTTTTTGAATCGTTTTCATTCATTACGAACCTCTTTGTACATTGAGATACTGATAACGTGGCGTATCAGAGGTTGCGAGATGCGGAGACGCGAAGCTACGGAGCTTCTTGCAATCCTACTGCATACGCGTTGTTATGGCGTCGCAATCAAAATTCGACTTCCTTGTTATTGCGAAGAACTGGACACGGACCCGAACGAACCAACTCGCTCTTCATTTCCATCGCGGTCAGGCTCTTCTCGCGATCTTGTTAGCCAGAATTGATATCAATCCCCCCAACATTATATAGCCAAAGACAACCTCAATCGTCACCCAAATCTCACCAGCCAAGTTCAAAGGTACAACATCGCCAAAACCTAGCGTGGTGAAAGTGACGATGCTAAAGTAATAGGGAGTAAACGGGGTCCTTTCGCAGCCTTTTAGCTGAGGGGTAATATCGTGTAGCAACTCTCTTAGGCCGTTTGGCAGCCAGGCCAGCTGATTGA
>DAOVGN010000004.1 GCA_030672385.1 Deltaproteobacteria bacterium
TGTTGGGTACCAGGACAAGGAGGTCTATGAGTTTGCTTGGGCCTGGAGTTTGGGTGCGGAGCTCAGGGGTGGTTATTGGGGCAGGAAGGACGATGCCCTTGGCGTTGCGTATGGTATGGCGATGATCAGCGATGACTATAAAGATTTTATGGAGTCTTCCGGTGAGCCATGGTTCAAGAAGGACGAATCCCACCTGGAGCTCTACTATCGCTTTCAGTTAAACGACCATATCTCCATCTCACCTGATCTTCAAGTCCTCTGGAATGCCCAGGGGGATGGCAGGTTCGATCCTGTGACAATCATAGGTATAAGGGGTACCCTGGAGTTTTAAGACCCCTTGGATGAAATATTATTTTTTAAGGAGGAGAGAAGATGAAACGTCAAAAAGTAAGGATGATAGCAACAGTTATCGCCACAGCGGTATCTTTGTTTGTCGCTTCTGGTATGGCCAGGGCCCACTTCGGGATGGTCATTCCGTCCGACGATGTGGTCACCCAGTCGAAGGGACGCACCATATCCCTGCGGGTGATGTTTGCCCACCCCTTTGAAGGGGATTCGATGGATATGGTAAAACCGGTCAAGTTTGGGGTCGTCTTCAGGGGAAAGGACAGGAAAAACCTGGTGACAACCCTGAAGCCGGTGAAGATCAAGGGGCATAAGGCCTGGAAGAGCGATTTCAAGATCGGGCGCCCTGGCGATTATGTCTTTTATGTGGAGCCGCAACCTTACTGGGAACCGGCTGAGGAGGCGTTTATCGTCCACTACACAAAGGTGGTAGTGAACGCCTTCGGCCTGGAGGAGGGATGGGATGCGGAGGTCGGGCTGAAGACGGAGATCGTGCCCCTGACCAGGCCCTACGGCCTATACACAGGAAATGTCTTCCGGGGATTGGTCAAGGTCAACGGGAAACCCGCCCCCTTTACCGAGGTCGAGGTGGAGTATTATAATGAAAAGGGTAGATATAAGGCGCCGGCCGCCCCATTTGTCACCCAGGTGGTCAAGACCGACCAGAACGGGGTCTTCACCTATGCCATGCCCAAGGCCGGGTGGTGGGGGTTTGCCGCCCTCAGCGAGGATACCAAGAGACTCAAACATGGAGGAAAGGAATATCCCGTGGAGATCGGGGCCGTCATCTGGGTGAGGGTATACGACATGAAGGAGAAATAAGGTGCACGTCGCCGATGGGGTGCTTGCCACACAGGTCTGGGTAGGCGGATATGTGGCCACAGGGGCTATTACGGCCTTCTGTTTGCGCAGGATCGCCCCCGAGCAGATACCGAAGATCTCCATCATGACGGCCGCCTTCTTTGTGGCCTCCCTCATCCACGTCCCCCTCGGTCCCACCAGTGTCCACCTGATCCTCAACGGCCTCTGTGGGATCATCCTGGGGTGGGGGGCCTACATCTCCATCCTTGTGGGCCTCACCCTCCAGGCCCTCCTCTTTCAACATGGTGGGCTCACCACCATCGGTGTGAACGCCTTCAACATGGGTGTGGGGGCCTTGGCGGCCTTTGGATTCTTCAAACTGCGAGGCAAGATATCTATCAGACATCGGGACTTCCTCTTCGGTTTCCTGGCTGGGGTCATAGGGGTGGTCGTAGGATTGATTTCCCTCAGCATTTGTCTCCTTACCAGTGGAGAGGAGTTCTTGGGGGTGGTGAAGCTGGCACTTGTAGCCCATCTGCCGATAATGGCCATAGAAGGGTTAGTCGCCGGCTTTGCCACCATCTTTCTCATGAAGGTCAAGCCGGAGGTGTTGAGATGAAAACCTTTTTTCTTGTGGTCTCCATGATCGTGCTACTCTCTGCTTCTCCCACCCTCGCCCATAAGATGATGGCCTACTGGGAGGTGGAGAGCACCGTCCACCTGGAGGTCTTCTTCTCCGACGGAGCACCGGCTAAGGGTGTGGAGGTAAAGGTCTTAGGAGAGGATGGTACCCTCCTAGTAGAAGGGAAGACCGACAAAGAAGGCCGGTTCTCCTTCCACACCGAAGAGGAGGGGCCATATACGGCCATCTGCCAGGAAGAGTTGGGCCATCGGACCCAGGTAAAGATCGACATCGAGGGCCGAGCAAAGAAGGGAAAGGAAAGTGTGGAAAGGGGTGTTCTCCTGCGGGAGATATTTGCCGGCCTCGGATATATCTTCGGAGTGGCGGGGGTCCTCATGTGGATCTTCTCCCGTCGAAAGGCTAAGGGGTGATAGTTTGACCGTCGAGATCAAAAAGGATATAATCCCTTTAGCCGGAAAAAAAGTAGGTTCTGAGAATGCACCTCCCTGAGATCGATAAGTATTCACACCTACAGAGCTATCTTCACTCGTGGGACCCCAGGGCGAAGATCACCTCTTTCTCTTTCCTCATCCTCTCCATTGTCCTTTTAGGGAAGCTCCCGGTGGCGTTGGTGGGGTTTGTCTTGGCCTCTGCCTTGGTCCTCTCATCGCGCATCCCCTTGAGGTTTATCTTCAAGCACCTGCGTTGGGTCCTCCTCTTTGTATCCGTTTTCTTTATCCTCATGTCCATCTTTATCCCGGGACAGGAACTCTATAGATTTCACTCCCTGGTCATCTCTCAAGAGGGCCTGCAGAAGGGCACACTTATTGCTGTAAAGGCCCTAACCATCACCCTGCTCATCTTCCCCATGATCGGGACTACCCCCTTCCCCACCACCATCAAGGCCCTGGAGGGATTGAGGGTGCCCCATGTCTTGGTTCAGATTTCCGCCTTTACCTATCGCTACATCTTCCTCTCCATAGCCGAGGGGAAGAGGATGATCATCGCCCTCACCTCCCGGGGGTTCGAGAGAAAGACCGATCTCCATACCCTCCAGACCTTGGGTAAGCTCATCGGCATGATGTTTGTGAGGAGCTACGAGAGGACCGAGAGGGTGTACCAGGCCATGGTCTCCCGTGGTTATAACGGGGAGATGGTGACGATGAATGAGTTCCATCTGCATGGAGGGGATATCGGCAAGGCCATCTTCATATCCCTTTTAGGGGTGATCCTTATCTCCCTAGAGGTGGTCTTATGAGGAAGGTGATCGAGATAAAAGGATTGAGCTACCGATACGCAGAGGGGACTCAGGCCCTGAGGGGGGTGGATCTGGAGGTCTTTTGGGGAGAATCCATGGCCCTCATTGGGCCCAACGGGGCGGGGAAGTCGACCCTCCTGCTACACCTCAATGGGATACTGCGTGGAGAGGGACTGGTCAAGGTATTGGGTAAAAAATTAACCAAGGGAAATGCCAGAGGGATCAGGGGAAAAGTAGGATTGGTCTTTCAAGACCCTGAGGATCAACTTTTCTCCACCACGGTCTTCGAGGATATGGCCTTTGGTCCTCTGAACATGGGCCATCCCAAGGAGAAGATCAAGGGGAGGGTGACCAGGGCCCTCGGCCAGGTCGGTATGGAGGGGTACGAGGAAAGATGCCCCCATCATCTCAGCTACGGTGAGAAGAAGAGGATCGCCCTCGCCACCGTCCTCTCCATGGAGCCGGAGATCTTGGTCTTGGATGAACCCACCAGCAATCTCGACCCCTCTGCCAGGAGAAGTCTGATCGGGCTTTTAAAACAACTGAAGCTCACCAAGGTAGTCGCCACCCATGACATGGAGGTGGTGGCTGAGGTCTGTGAAAGGGTGATCCTCCTGTCTCGGGGGGAGGTAGTGGCTGATGGGGGAGCGAGGGAGATCTTGACCGATGTAGATCTCTTGGAGGCCCATGAATTGGAACCCCCACCGGTGGTAAGATTGTTCCGACAGATGGGGGCCACGGAGATCCCTTTGACCATTGAGGAGGTAAAACCATTCATCCTTGAGGAGGTCCTTTGGGAACGAGAGGGAGAAATCTCCTCCTGATCAACCCATGGATATACGATTTTGCCGCCTATGACCTCTGGGCCAAGCCTCTGGGGCTCCTTTATCTAGCCGCCCTTCTGGAGAGAAATGGCTGGAAGATAAGTTATATCGACTGCCTTGATATTCAACACCCCACCCTGAAGACCCTGGGGACCAAACAACCCAAGAGAAAGTCAGACCATCGGGGGCATTTTTACAGAGAGGAGGTGGATAAGCCGGTGCCCTTAGGGGGGATTCCACGTCGATTTCATCGGTTTGGCCTCCCACCTGAATTCTTCAGAGAGACCCTCCGATCCCTTCCCCCACCCCAGGCCATCCTGGTTACCTCAGGGATGACCTACTGGTATTTGGGGGTGCAGGAGGTCATCAGGGTCGTAAAAGAGGCCTTCCCGCACATACCCTTGATCTTAGGGGGAACCTACGCCACTCTCTGTTCGGGGCATGCAGAGAGGTCCTCTGGAGCGGACTTTATAATCAGGGGGTGGGGAGAGGCCCAGGTTCTGCGGCTTTTAGGGGAGCTGACAGGGGTTTTCCCCTCGTTCCTCCCTGACCTGTATGACCTCGACAGCCTCTACTATCCAGCCTTTCACCATTACCCCAGTCTCGACTACGTCTGCATCCTCACCTCCAGGGGGTGTCCCTTTGAGTGTGCCTACTGTGCCTCCCCCATCCTCAACCCTGGATTTTTAAAGAGAGAACCCGCTAAGGTGGTTGAGGAGATTACCTATTGGGTGAGCAAATATGGTGTGGAGGACATCGCCTTTTACGACGATGCCCTCTTGGTTGATGGACAATTTACCATCTCCCTGTTGCAGGGGGTAAAGGAGAGGGATATCAGGGCCAGATTTCACACCCCCAATGGGCTTCATGCCCGAGGGATAACGGAAGAAGTGGCGTACCTGATGCACCAAGTGGGCTTTGCTACAGTCCGCCTCGGTTTGGAGACCTCATCCCCGGGGCGCCAGCTGACCACCGGGGGCAAGGTGAGCAATAAGGATTTCAGGGAGGCGGTGCAGAATCTCCAGCGGGCGGGTTACCCCCCTCGGGAGATAGGTGCCTATATCCTGGTAGGGCTCCCCGGCCAAGGGAGAAAAGAAGTAGAGGAGACGATCCGCTTCGTCTGGGATTGTGGGGCACGGCCGTATCTGGCGGAGTACAGCCCTCTTCCCGGTACCCCCTTATGGGAAGAGGCGGTGAGGGTCTCCCCCTTTGATCTGGAAAGGGAACCCCTCTTTCACAATAATACCATTTTGCCCTGTCGCTGGGAGAGGTTGAACTGGGAAGATCTGCGTGACCTAAAGGATATGGCCCGAAAAGCCATTTAATCTAAATTCCCGTTGCAACCCAAAGGCAAAGGTGCTATAAGATAGACTACTTATCAGTCAAGGAAGGAAGGAGAATGCCTCTAAGAGGAATCAGATATTGGAGGGTATTGCCCTTTTTGGGGCTGATCTTCGCCCTCCTCCTCACCTCCCCTCAGGCACAGGCTCTTAAATTCCCCCGGTCGGTGGATGCTGTCAACGACTTTGCGGAGGTGATTTCCCCAGACTATGAGGCACGGATGAATCAACTGTCCAAAACCCTCTGGGACCAGACAGGAACCGCCTTGGTGGTGGCAACCTTTCAGGACTTGGGGGGAGAAAGCCCGGATGAGTTTGCCAACAGGTTATATGAGGCATGGGGGATCGGTAAAAGAGGAGAAGAGAAGGGTATTCTGATCCTGGTTGCTTTAAAGGAGAAACGGATAAGGATCGAGACTGGATATGGTGTGGAGGGAATCCTCCCTGATGCCAAGGTGGGGGGGATCATGGATCAATACATTATCCCCTTCCTGCGCCAGGGTGAGTTCGGAGAGGGTCTGCTCAACGGGATGGTGGCCTTGTCCCAGGTGGTGGCCAAGGATGCCGGGGTAGAACTCGATCTTGACCGTTATGCCTCCAAGCCAGCAGTGCAGCCCAAGGTGAAGAAGGGACTTCCCATCCTTTCACTCCTTTTCCTCCTCTTTATTGTCTTCGGCCTTTTGGGCCGGGGTATGGGATTTTTTCCGCTTTTTTTCTTTCCCTTTCTCTTCATGGGAGGAGGTGTAAGGGGGATGAGCGGTGGTTTCGGTGGGTTTAGTGGTGGTTTCGGTGGTTTTGGTGGAGGGATGAGTGGAGGTGGTGGGGCCACCAGGGGTTTTTGAGGAGGAGGTAAAAAATGGCAAAGGCACCCAAAAGGCCAGAGTATATATTTCCAGAGTTCACCGAGGACTACCAAAAGATCTACGGAGATGATCTGCTCTCCATCGTTCTTTACGGAAGTGGGGCTAGGGGTGATTACATACCGGGAAGATCGGATCTCAATTTTCTCCTTGTCCTCACGGAAGAGGGGATCAAGGGGCTCCATAGGGCCTTTAAGGTGGTGGCCAAATGGCATAGGCGCCGAGTAACCACCCCCCTCTTTATGACTGAAGAGTACATTACTACCTCTCTGGACACCTTCCCCCTAGAGTTCCTAAACATCAAGAGGCATTACCGGTTGGTCTGGGGTGAAGACCATCTTGCAAAGATCAAGATCCATCGGGAGTATCTCCGCCTCCAATGTGAGCGGGAGGTAAAGGGGAAGCTCCTCCAACTGAGGGAGGCGTATCTCTCCAGTGAAGGGAGGAAGAGGGGTTTAGTATCCGTCGTTTCCCAATCCATCACCGCCTTTATTTCTATCTTCCAGGGAATCCTCTACCTGTGCGATCGAGAGATTCCTGATCAACGGGCGGAGGTCATCTCTAAGGCAGCGGCGGAGACGGGTTTGGATGAGGGTCCCTTCTCGCGGTTATTGCAGGTGAAGGAGGGGATAACTAAGTTTCCCGTAAAGGAGATGGAGACCCTCATGGAGAGTTATATCGAAGAGGTGAGGCGCCTCGCCTTTTGGGTGGATAAGTTGAAGAGTTAACGAAAGGAGGAGGAGATGGGAAGAGGGACGAAGGTTGCCCTGATTATTGTAGCCGTAGTCTTGGCCTTGGTTCTTGGTTTCTATTCTTATATCAAGGGGACCTATAATGAGCTGGTGACCTTGGACGAGGGGGTAAAGGCGTCTTGGGCCCAGGTGGAAAACCAACTCCAACGTAGGATGGATCTCATCCCCAATTACGTGGAGACGGTAAAGGGGTATGCCCGGCACGAGAAGGAGGTCTTTCTCAAGGTCACCGAGGCGCGGGCCAAGGTTGCGGGGGCGGGGAGCATATCCAAAAAGATAGCGGCCAACAACGAGCTAACAGCGACCCTAGGCAGGTTGCTACTGGTGGTGGAACGTTATCCAGCCCTCAAGGCCAATCAGAATTTCATCCGCCTCCAGGATGAGTTGGCCGGTACCGAGAACCGCATCGCGGTGGAACGCAGGAGGTATAACGAGGCGGTCAGGTCATATAACGTCCGGATCAGGAAATTCCCCACCATCATCTTGGCGGGGATCTTCGGCTTTACTAGGGCCCCCTTCTTTGAGGTCCCAGAAGAGGCCAAGGAGCCACCAAAGGTCAAATTCTGAGCCTTTCACCTCTTCCCCCCTTTTTAAGATTGGGTCGATGAAGGCCATGATCTTGGCCGCCGGTCGGGGGACCAGGCTAGAGCCCTTGACCAAGATCAGGCCCAAACCCCTCTTTCCCGTGTTGAACCGGCCCCTGCTGGGGGTCGTCATCGGGCAACTGAAGGGGATGGGGGTGAGGGAGATTGTTATCAACGCCCACCACCTGGCTGAAAAGGTGGAAGAGTTTGTGCGCAGGGGCAGGGGGGACTTGGAGGTGGAGGTGAGGGTTGAACCTGAAATCCTGGGCACCGGTGGTGGGATCAGAAACTGCGCTGATTTTCTTCAAGATGCCCCCTTCTTCTTGGTGGTGAACGCCGATGTTTATCATACCTTCGATCTGACCCCTGCACTTAACTATCATAGAGAGGCAAACAATCTGGCCACCCTGGTCCTCTGCGAAGATCCCCGCTTCAATCAGGTGGGGGTGGATGGGGAGGGGAGGATCGTCAGCATCAGGGGAAAGGAGGTGCAAAGACCCCTTTCTACCCCATCTATCCTGACCTTCACGGGGATCCATATCATCTCCCATGAACTCCTGGAGTACATCCCCTCCGCTGAATATTTCGATATTATTGAGCTCTATATTGATCTCGCCTCCCGAGGGGAAGCCATTAGGGGGTACCAGGTGGAAGGAGGATATTGGCGGGATATAGGGAGGGTGGAAGACTATAGCGCCCTGCATCGTGACCTCTTGGGAGAGGAGGGGAAGCCGGTCATCCATCCCATGGCCCATGTGGAGGAGGATGTCCGGATGGAGGGGGTTGTTTGTGTGGGGAAGGGAACTCAAATTGGTGCCGGGTCCTTCATTAAGGACTCCATCATCTGGGAAGAGGTCTTGGTGGAAGAGGGGAGTATGTTGGAGGGATGCATCGTGGGGGATGGGGTGAAGGTGCGGGGTGAACATAGGGAGGAGGTCTTAACCCCAGGGATGAGAGATGTCGGCAGGAGTAAATGATGAGATAAAAGGTGCTCCCACGCAGGACCTGGTTCGGTTTGTCCGGGGATATCTCACAGAGGGGGATCTATCATGGGAGGAGATCTCTGGGGATGGTTCAGCGAGGCGCTTTTATCGTGTCAGGGGAAAGAGAGGGAGCTGGGTGGTCATGGTCCAGGATCATCCACCGAGAGATCAACGCGGGGTAACCGAGAACGACTCCTTTTTCTACATCGCCGAGCACCTGAGGAGCAAAGGGATACCCGTGCCGACGATCTATGCTTACGACAAGGAGGAGGGGTACTTCCTCTTGGAGGATTTGGGAGCCCTTCACCTCCAGGCCGAGATCATGCGGGTAAGAGGGGATCAACAGAGGGCAAAGGAGATCTACCAAGGGGTGATAGACCTCCTCACCCTCATTCAGGTAGAAGGACGAAAGGGTTTTGACCCCTCCCGGACACACAATCCACCCTATGACCAGGGTTTTATGCTGGCTTGGGAGTCGGGTTACTTTCATGCTGCCTTCTTAATTGGCTATCTCGGCCTCTCCCTCCCTGTCGAAGAACTACGAGATGAGTTGGGAGCATTGGCTCAGGAGGCGGCGAAGGCGCAGGGAGGTTTTTTCCTCTATCGGGATTTCCAGTCAAGGAACATAATGGTAAGAGATGGGGGGTTGGGTTTCCTCGACTTCCAAGGGGCCAGATTGGGACCCCTGCAATATGATCTGGCTTCCCTGCTGCTGGATCCCTATGTGGAACTTGATGAGGGAATCCAGGAGGAACTTATGTCATATTACCTGCGGCGGATACAGGAGCAGATCCCGCTGGATGTACGGGGCTTTCAGGAACTCTATCCCCTGATAGCCCTCCATCGCACTATGCAGGTCTTAGGGGCCTTTGCATTTCTGATAAGGGGGAGGGGAAAGGAATTTTACTTGAAGTATATCCCACCTGCCCTGGGGAACCTGAGGACTCTCCTAAAGGATCAGAGGTTCAACGCCTATAGGAAGTTGAGGAAGGTGGTCTTCGAGGAGATTAAATGGATATGAGGAGATGTCGTCGCCTGAAGAAACCTCCTCTCCTTTCTCCGGGTGATACCCTCGGTATCGTGGCGCCGGCCAGCTACCTCCCCAAAGGGGATGAAGAATACCTGCAGCGGGGGGTGGAGAGGGTAAGAGAGATGGGTTTCGAAGTCAGCTATTCCCCTTCCCTCCCACAGAGAAAGCACCTCTATTTGGCTGGAGGTGACGAGGAACGGGCCCAAGAACTCATGGGGATGTTTCTGAATCCTGAGGTCAAGGCCATCCTCTGCACCCGTGGGGGCTATGGCGCGCAGCGTATCATCCCCTATCTAGATCCCGACTTCATCCGGAGTCATCCCAAACCCCTGGTGGGGTGCAGTGATCTAACGGTACTGCTCATCTACCTGCTACAAAGGTGTTTTCTGATACCCTTTCACGGCCCAAACGTGGCAACCCGCCAGTTTGTGGAAGGGGATGAAGAAATTGTAAGGTCATTAAAGAAAGCCCTGACCTCTCCTGCCCCTTTAGGCGAGATCAAGTGTTCCGTCCTGCGCAAGGGAGAGGCCCAAGGGGAACTCATAGGGGGTTGTCTCTCCTCCTTGGTGACCACCTTTGGGACCCCTCATGAGGTAGATCTGAGGGGTGCAATCCTCTTTTTGGAGGATGTGGATGAACCTCCCTATAAGATCGACCGGATGCTCACCCATCTGAAGGCAGCGGGGAAATTGATGGGTGTTAAGGGAATCATCTTCGGTCAGATGCCCGGCTGTGACACAGGGGATGGCCTCCTACAGGAGGTGATCTTGGACGTATTAAGCGATGTGGATGGTCCCCTCCTCTTCGGTTTTCCCTCTGGGCATGGACTCCTGAATCTCACCATCCCCCTCGGGGTAAACGTACTGGTGAAGGAGGGTGTTGTGACCTTTCAGGAGTCAGAAGAAGAATGATCTTGCCAAAGAAGGGCCAAACGATCTACTTTATCGGCATCGGTGGAGTCGTTATGGCCCAGGCCGCCCTCCTCCTGAAAGAGATGGGATATAAGGTGAGAGGGTCGGATGTCTCCCTTTATCCCCCTACGGATGGACTTCTGCAAGAGGGGGGGGTTACTATAGAGGAGGGGTATGACTCGGTCCATCTCTTCCCCCATCCCGATCTGGTGGTGATCGGCAACGCCGTATCCAGAGGTAATCCAGAGGTGGAGGCTGTCTTGGATGAGGAGATTCCCTATTGTTCCCTGCCTGAGTTGATCCGCGCAGTCCTCCTTCAGGGGAGGCGATCGATGGTGGTGGCTGGGACCCATGGAAAGACCACCACGGCCTCCCTGCTCGCTTGGCTCCTTTTCAAGGGTGGTCTTGACCCTTCTTTTATGATCGGGGGGATCCCCCTGAACTTTGGCCGGGGGTTCCGTTGTGGAAAGGGTGATTGGGTGGTCTTGGAGGGGGATGAGTACGACAGCGCCTTTTTTGACAAGCGTCCCAAGTTCCTTCATTACTTACCCCAGCTGGTGGTCTTGAGCAATATCGAGTACGATCATGCCGATATCTACCAGGATCTGGAGGAGGTGAAGCTCTCTTTTCGCCGACTGCTAGGCATCGTTCCCCGTAAGGGGGTTGTCGTCGCCTGTAGAGATGATGAGGTCATAAGGGAGATAATTTCCGAGGCCCCCTGCCGTGTGGAGACCTTTGGGGCAGAGGAGAGATGGTCACCAAAGGGGGTGAGGATGACCCAAAAGGGGACGACCTTTTGCCTTTACAGGGGAGAGGAGGATCTGGGGGAGTTTGAACTCCCCTTATGGGGTGAACATAATCTGAGGAATGCCTTGGGGGCCGTGGTGGCCGCCCACCTCCTCGGCCTTTCATTGCCGGAGATACGGGAGGGGTTGCAGACCTTTCAGGGGGTTGGGCGTCGCATGGAGGTGGTCCGGGAGGTCAGGGGGATAATGGTAATAGACGATTTTGCCCACCACCCCACTGCTGTGCGCGAGGCCCTGCGGGCAGTAAGATCGCGTTCTCTCAATGGGCGTCTTTGGGCCATCTTCGAACCCCGCACCCAGACCATGCGCAGGGGGTTTTTGCAAGAGGAACTTGCCTTAGCCCTTGAGGAGGCCGACAGGGTGGTGATTGGGAGGGTTTCCTCCGTCCCTGCACAAGGAAGGGGGATGGATCCCCAGAGATTGATGCAAGATATCAGGGGGGCTAAGGGGGACGCTGCTGTCGTCTATTTGGAAGATCCGGAGGAGATCATCTCTCATTGCGTCAAAGAGGCGAAATCGGGGGATGTGATCTTGGTGATGAGTAGCGGCTATTTTGATGGACTTCCGGAGAGGATATTCAACGCCCTCAGGGATTAATAGGGTCTTCGTTTTTCTGGTACCGGTCTGTATTCCCGAAAGAAGCCTTCAAACCCATCCATAATTTGACCTCATTTTAAATCTATTCCATCTAATATTGAATATAAGCCTATAATTAAGATTTCAAGCCTTTTCTATAAAAAATCCAGCAATATTTGACACCTATTAATTCCTATGATATCTATTTCCAAGAATCTATTCAATAATTAAGTTAGGCGAGGTTGAGATTAAAAAACAATGAAGAGGTAAATCATGAATAGGCAACTAACAGCAATCATTGAACGAGAAGGCGACGGGTACGTAGCTTTATGCCCAGAAGTGGATGTTGCAAGCCAAGGAGACACCGTTGACGAGGCAAGAAGAAATTTGTGTGAGGCGTTAGAGCTATTTTTTGAAACGGCCTCTCCTGAGGAAATCAGGGAAAGACTTCATGATGAAATCTATGTTACCCATGTGGAGATAGCTGTTGGGTAAGTTGCGCGTTCTTTCTGACAAGGATGTCTGCCAAATCCTCGCCAATATCAATACTTTTCAGTAAGTTGCGATATCAAACCTATATCGAAACTTTCCTGATTGACAAGCAGAACCTGTTGAGTGAGATCGAAAAGGCCCCTGGTACGGGGTTTAAAATCCGATCTGTGGAAAACATATCGAACTCTTGACTGTTGGGTTAGAAACCGATACGCTTTGATTTGGTGAGAGTAATTAGGT
>DAOVGN010000041.1 GCA_030672385.1 Deltaproteobacteria bacterium
CCTGCGGGCAGGGTGACCTCTGGAACCCTGGTCAATGCCCTGCTCTTTCGCTGTAGCGATCTCCAGGGAGTGGGAGGGGTAGTGCGTCCAGGGATTGTCCACCGCTTAGACAAGGGGACATCGGGGGTCATGGTGGTGGCCAAGAATGACCTGGCCCATGAGGCATTGGTGAGGCAGTTTAAGAAGCGAGAAGTTAAAAAAATCTACCTATCCCTAGTCTATGGAAGGGTAGAGGGGGAAGAGGGTATAATTACCTTCCCTGTGGGGAGGCATCCCAGGGATAGAAAGAGGTTTTCTGTCCACACGCATACCCCTCGGGAGGCCATGACTCATTGGCGGGTAAAGGAACGTTTTGCAGAGATTACCTTTTTGCAGGTAGCACCCAAGACAGGTAGGACACATCAGATCCGAGTTCATTTGAGCGCTATCGGTTACCCTCTGGTGGGAGACCCCCTCTATACAAAAGGCAGGCGGCTCGCCCAAATAGGGAGCCCCCAATTGAGGGAGAAAATTAAAGCCCTGGGCAGGCAGGCACTGCACGCCCATCTCATCGCCTTCTGCCACCCGGCCACGGAGAGACGTGTGGAATTTACCTCCCCCCTTCCGGGAGATATGGAAGGGATACTTGAGACGGTGCGAAATGAAAGGGTTTGAGTTGAAGGAGCAGAACGGGGTGGCCTTCATCCAACTCCCTACCTTGAGCGGGGTACGGCACGCCTTTGGCACCAGGAAGGGAGGGGAGGGGATCCTTGCGGCCCTTGGTCTGGAGCCCCAGCAACTCCTCACCCTGAGGCAGGTCCATGGTGCCGAGGTGCTGGTCTGGAAGGGGAAAAACAGCCCGGAGGTCTTACCCTATCCCCCTATCTGTGATGCTGTTGTCACAGACAGGAAAGGGGTTGCCCTGGGGATACAAACGGCCGATTGTATCCCCATCTTGATAGTAGATGAGACCAAAGGGGTGATTGCCGCCGTGCATGCTGGGTGGCGGGGGCTGTGGCGCGGGATCATGCAGAGGGCCATACGAACGATCCAAGATACCTTTGGGAGCACAACCGCAGATGTCATGGTGGGGATTGGTCCGGGGATAGGCCCCTGCTGCTACGAGGTACAAGAGGACGTGGTTGGACTTTTTCAAAGATCGCATGACGATTACCAGTTATTCATCCAGAAAAAAGGAAGGAGAAGTTACCTTGACTTGCCCTCTGCCACTCGGCTACAATTAGTAAAAGCGGGGATACCTCCAGAGAATATTGAAGATATCCCCCTCTGTACAGCCTGTAGAGAGGATCTCTTCTTTTCCTACCGGAGAGATGGAAATACAGGCAGACAGTTGAGTTTTGTCATGCTGGGATAAGGAGGTCTTATGTTTGTCTTCGGCAATCTATTGGTGGCCGTGGCCACTGTGGTCAACATTGCCCTCACCATCTATATGTGGATCGTCATCGCCAGGGCCGTCGTCTCGTGGGTAAGCCCTAATCCGTACAACCCCATCGTTCAATTCCTCTACCGGACTACCGAACCGGTCCTGTGGCGTGTGAGGAGATACCTCCCCATAGGGGGTATAGGGATCGATCTTTCCCCCATCGTGGTAATCCTGGCGATCTACTTCCTCAAGCTCTTCCTGGTAAGAACCCTGATCAATATTGCGTATCGGTGGGGATGAGGTGAAGGAGCAAGGGGTAACCTTCAAAGTTCATCTCCAGCCTCGGGCCTCCCGAGATGGTATTGACGGGCTGTTGGGGGATGCCGTGAAGGTGAGAGTCACCGCTCCCCCCCTTGAGGGGAAGGCCAATAAGGCCCTCAAGAAGTTCATTGCAGAGAGACTAAAACTCTCCCCCTCCCAGGTAGAGATCATCACCGGCCAACATTCGCGAAAGAAGCTCCTCCGAATCACCGGTATTTCCAAGGAAGATGTGGAAAAGAGTCTGGGGATCGGTCTCCCAACTTTATGAAAAGATCTTTCGCCTCTTTTCTTGTATTTATCCTGCTCTTCACCGCTGGCTCGCTCTTCGCATCATCATGGCTTGAGATCCATTCACCACACTTCATCATAAGGTATCAGAGTTCGGAGAAGAGGATGGCCTCCTTTCTCCTCAGCCGGGCCGAGGAGATCAGGGGGGCGGTCCTGCGGGATATCGGCTGCTGTCCGCCCTCACCCACGCTGATCTATCTGGCCCCCACTTGGGAGGATTTCCAGCAGGTGCAGCCCGGAGGTCAACCCCCTTCGTGGTCGGTGGGGACGGCCTATCCCGGTCTTAACCTCATCATCCTTAGGTCCCCTCGGGCGGTGAAGGGGGGTAGGACAGAGATAGAGGAGGTCCTCCAGCACGAATACGCCCACCTCACCTTGGGTACGGTCCTGAAGGGGCACGATGTGCCCCGGTGGCTGGATGAGGGGTTTGCCATGCTCCAGAGCAGGCAGTGGAACCTTTCCTGGATCTACATCCTGAGCAAGGGGGTCCTGACCAAGTCTCTCCTCCCCTTAGAGGAATTAGAGGATGGTTTCCCGCTGGCCCAGCACCAGGCACAGTTGGCCTATGCGGAGAGCTTCAGCTTTGTGAGCTTTATCAAAAATGAATGGGGACCCACGGCCCTGCCCTGTCTCATCAAGGGGATGGCACAAGGCCTCGACGTGGACAGCGCCCTGAGGTTGGCCACCGGTCTCGGGTTCAGGGAGATGGAGAGGAGGTGGAAGAAGGAACTGAAGAGGAGATATAGCTGGGTTCCCATCGTTACCAGTTTCTTCTCCCTGTGGTTTCTCGCAAGCCTCCTCTTCCTGCTGAGCTACTGGCGCAAGAGGAGGAGGGCGAAAAAGATCTTGGAGCAGTGGGAAAGTGAAGAAGCCATTTCAGAGCCTCCCATTCCTCCGGGATCACCTGATGAGGAGGATGAGAGATTCCCTACTTAAAAAGCCCCAGTTGACAGTGTATCACCTTGATCCCCAGTTTGTTGAGGAGTACTCCCAGCTCTTTTTTGGAAACGTTATATTCTTCAGCGATCTGAAAGCAGACGGCACATGGCATGCGTCCCTCCTTGGCCCTCTGCTTGATGGCTGATATTACCCTCTCCTTCTCCATTTCTTTTCCTTCAAGGGCAACCTCAGATCCCAATGCTGCCCCCTCCATCGATGAAGATTACCTGTCCGGTGATGTAATTCGCCTCATCGCTGGCCAAAAAGAGGTGTAGATTGGCCACCTCCTCTGGTGTTCCCATCCTATTGAGTGGGATCCTTTCCAGGGCGAGTTCTTTGGTCTTTTCGGTCATGGTGACGGACATAGGGGTGTCGATAAACCCGGGGGCGATGCAGTTCACGTTGATGTTGGAGCGAGCATACTCCAGGGCCAGGGTGCGGGTCAAACCTATTATCCCCGCCTTGCTGGAGGTGTAATTGACCTGTCCCATGTTTCCCCTGACCACCACCGAGGCGGTATTGATGATCTTTCCATCCCTCTGTTTCCTCATGGGGCGATAGGCGGCCTGGGAACAGAGGAAGGTTCCCTTCAGGTTTACATCCATCACAAAATCCCACTCTTCCTCTGACATCCTCGCTGACAGATTGTCCTTAGTGACTCCGGCATTGTTGATGAGGATATCCAGGCGTCCGAACTCCTGGACCACCCGATCGATCATACTGCCCACTTCATCCTTCTTCCTCACATCCACCCGGGTGAATATTGCTTGTCCCCCGCTCTTTGTAATCTCCTCCGCCACCTCTTTGGCCCCCTGCAGGTTCACATCACCTACGGCGATAAGGGCCCCTTCCTCGGCAAACCTCCTGGCTACTGCCGCCCCGATGCCTCTGCCTCCCCCCGTGACCAAGGCCACCTTATCCTTCAGTCTCATCCTTTACCTCCTTCATCTGAGAGGTTAACTGACTCTATGGCACAAATAGGGTGAAAAATCAAGGGGCCAAGGGGCTTTTCATCCTTGCATTTGCTACGGCAATGGTGTATTAAATGGCAGGTACAAATTTCTCTTTCGAGGTTTGCAGAAATGAAGGGTAATTTCCGTTGGCGTCTTTTGCTTATTATATTTATCTTCGTCGGCGCCTTGATCTACTTCTTTCCCACCTTGGCGGGGGAGATCCCCGGCTGGTGGCCTAAGTTCCTCCCTCAGGATAAGATCCACCTCGGTCTCGACCTGCAAGGGGGGATGCATTTAGCCCTAGAAGTAGAGGCCCACAAGGCCGTAGAAAGTTCGGTGGAGAGGATCAAGAACGACCTGAAGGCTAGCCTCAAGAAGGAACGCATATTCTTCACCTACCTTGATCGGGTAAGAGGGGATCAAATAGAGGTAACCCTCTTAAACCCAGAGGTGAAGGGGAAGTTCGATGATTACCTGACAGACCAATATCCCATCTTGAGGGAAATGGATGTTCAGAGGGAGGGTGACCGGGTCAAGGTCCTTTTGGAGATGGATACCAAGCAAAAGGAGGCCATTGAGAAGTTCGCAGTTGACCAAGCCCTGGAGACCATCCGCAACAGGGTAGATCAGTTTGGGGTGGCGGAGCCCGAGATCACACGGCAGGGGGAGAATAGGATTTTGATCCAGCTACCAGGTGTAAAAGACCCTCAAAGGGCAAAGGACCTGATCGGCAAGACGGCCCTGCTGGAGTTTAAATTGGTGGACGATGAGTATGATCTGCGCCGTGCCCTGGCTGGGGAGATACCCTTCGGTGATGTAATCCTGTATCAAAGGGTAGTGGACCCCCAAACCGAGGCAGTGCGCAAGACCCCCTTTTTGATAAGGGACAAGACCCTGATGACCGGGGATGCCCTGAAGGATGCCCGGGTAAGGCTCGACAGTTACAACATGCCCTATATCGCCCTCAGCTTTAACCCCGCAGGGGCCAAGCTCTTTGACCAGATCACCGCCGACAACGTGCAAAAGCGGTTGGCCATTATCCTCGATAACAATGTCTACTCGGCCCCGGTCATCAAGCAGCGTATCAGTGGAGGGGAGGCGGTGATCGAGGGCAGCTTTTCTATGCAGGAAGCCCATGATCTGGCTATCGTGCTTCGCGCCGGTTCACTCCCGGCCCCGGTCCGAATCCTGGAGGAGAGGACTGTGGGCCCTTCTTTGGGGCAGGATTCCATCAACAAAGGTATCAAATCCATCATCATCGGGGGAATCCTCGTGGTCCTCTTTATGGTGGCGTACTATAGGTTTTCAGGTGTGGTGGCCGATATGGCCCTCATCATGAACCTGATCCTGATCCTGGCGGTCCTGGCTGCCCTCAGGGCCACCCTCACCCTCCCCGGTATCGCCGGCATGGTCTTGACGGTGGGGATGGCGGTGGATGCGAACGTGCTGATATTCGAAAGGATCAGGGAAGAGGTGCGGTTAGGGAAGCCTCCACGGGCGGCCCTCGAGTCGGGGTATTCCAAGGCCTTTTTGACCATCATGGACGCCAACGTCACTACTCTCATTGCCGCAGTGGTCTTGCTCCAGTTTGGGACTGGGCCCATCAAGGGATTTGCCGTTACCCTCAGCATCGGGATCTTGGCCAGTCTCTTCACCGCCATGGTGGTGACGAGGTTCGTCTTCGACGCTATCCTGAGTAGGGTGAGGGTCAAACGCCTGAGTATCTGAGGGACTGGAGATACATGGAGATCATCAAACCGGGTATAAACATCAACTTTATGGGAAAGAGGAGATACGCCTTTTTCCTCTCGGTTATCGTGATAATCATCGGCATCCTCTCTTTGATCCTGCACGGTGGTCCTAATTATGGTATCGACTTTGCGGGCGGTACGCTAGTTCAGGTGAGGTTTCCCCAACCGGTGGATCTGGATGAGATACGGGGCGCCTTTGAGGATGTGGGACTTGAGGGGGCTATAATCCAGAGATTTGGGGCTGAGGGTGTAGGAGAATACCTCATACGCCTAGAGAGGACCTCTTCCGATCTGGGCGGGTTTTCCGCCGTTATCAGCGAGGCCTTGACAAAAAGGTTTGGGGAAAAGGGCTTTGAGGTGAGGCGTACTGAGATGGTCGGTCCCAAGGTGGGCAAAGACCTGCGCAGCAAGGGGCTCAAGGCCATCATCTTCGCCCTGATCGGGATACTGATCTATATCAGTTGGAGGTTTGAGTTCCGGTTCGCCGTCGGAGCGGTGGTAGCGCTGACCCATGATGTCATTATTACCGTAGGAATACTCTCTCTCACCGATAAGGAGTTTTCTCTTCCTGTCCTGGCGGCCCTGCTGTTCATTGTCGGTTATTCCCTCAACGACACCATCGTGGTCTACGACCGCATCAGGGAAAATATGCGCCGGATGAGAAAAGAGACCTATGAAAAGGTGGTCAACCTCAGCGTCAACGAGACCCTGAGTCGAACTATCCTGACATCTGTCACTACCCTCATAGTCATCGTCATCCTCTTCCTCATCGGAGGGGGTGTTATCCACGACTTTGCCTTTGCCCTACTCATAGGGATCATCGTCGGTACCTATTCCTCCGTTTTTGTGGCCAGCCCTGTAGTGCTCGTTTGGGAGAAAAAATTCCCTAAAAAGAAAAAGAGGTAAAAAGATTGGGAAGATGACATTGCTGATCAGGGGGGGGAGGGTGGTGGATCCCCTCCTCGAACTCGATGGACTTCATGATATCCTCGTAGAAGAAAGACACATCAGCAAAGTCGCCCCTGCCATACAGAAGGAAGGCGTACCCGTGCTGGAGGCCCAAGGTAAGGTCGTTGTCCCGGGCCTTATCGATATGCATGTCCACCTCCGAGACTTCAATGAGGCCCATAAAGAGACCATAGCCACGGGGACCAGGGCGGCCGCCTTGGGTGGATTTACGACTGTAGTTTGCGAGCCCAACACCGATCCTCCTATGGACAACTGCCGGATACTGCAAAGGTGGTTCAGGATGGCTAAGGGGAACGGGTGTGTCAACATCTACACCAAGGTCTGCATCACCAAGGGTCGAAGGGGTGAAAGGCTCACCAGGCTGAAGGCGCTTGCGCGCAGGCCGTGGGTCGTCGCTGCCACCGATGACGGGGATCCGGTGGTGAAGGACAAGGTGATGGAGAGGGCCTTTTTGAAGGCGCTGGAGTACGAACTCCTTCTCACCCCACACTGCGAGGAGTCTCCAGCCACCCTTCAGGTCTTTAAGAGAAATAACCCCCTTGTCATCGTGCCTGAGGAGATCGCTCAGTACCGGAGGGAACCCTACTATGTGGCTAGGGAGCTGGAGCTTGCCGAGAGGACAAACTGGCGGGTGCACATCTGCCATGTGAGCATGGGCACCTCCCTCGATCTTATCAGAAAGGCCAGGGCCAGATGGGTGCCGGTCACCTGTGAGGCCACACCACATCACCTCACCTTGTCGGGGGAAGAGATGGAAAGATGCGGCCCTGACGCCAAGGTCAACCCCCCTTTGCGGAAAAAGGAGGATGTGGAGGCCCTCAGAGAGGGTCTGAAAGACGGCACGGTGGACGTGATCGCCTCGGATCATGCACCTCACACACCTGAGGAAAAGGCTAAGGGATGGGATCAGGCCCCGATGGGGGTCATCGGCCTGGAGACGACCTTGGGGGTGGTCCTCACCACTCTGGTCCATCCCGGGGTCATCACCCTAGCCGAGGCAATAGAGCGGATGTCCACAAATCCGGCCAAAATATTGGGCCTTCCGGGTGGCTCATTGGCAGTGGGCACACCTGCCGATATCACCATCATCGACATGGACAAGGAGTGGGTGGTTGATCCACAGTCTTTTGCCTCAAAGGGACGCAACACCCCCTTCAAGGGATGGCAGCTGAAGGGCAAGGCCTATGCTACCGTTGTGGGGGGCAAGGTGGTAATGAAGGGGGGAGAGATAGTGGTGTGATCCTTAGTTCTTTTGTCTTCTATTCAATCGTTGCAAACATTCCCTTCTTTTTTTCTACTTCTCACCTCCGATGGGTAATAGACGGATTCTGATGCGGTTTTGGTTAAATACCGCAACGCATCCCTTCTCCAAAAATCTTTGAATGGAAGGTAAATTTGTTAAAAGCATCTCTACTTGCCTTTGAGGCCTCCGCGGGGTTCCACGGCGAAATAAGATCACCGAAGGTTTTGCTTTCTGGCGCAACGCCAGCATAGTACCAAAATCTGTATCTGCTGAAATGATGATGCGCTTCTCTTTTGCAGCCCAGGCGAAAACCTCTTCATCAGTGGATATATGCAGATCACTATCACGCACATGCACTGCATCCAGCCCCGTACGCCGCAGCTCCTCTGCAACTACGGGTGATAAAGCATTATCCACTAGAAACTTCATCCATGGACCACCATAGGAAGTTCCCGCTCTCGCACAGCTTCGGCGGCGTAACGTAAGGCTTCGCGAATATCCTTGGGTTCCAGGTCTGGATAGAACTCAATAATTTCTTCCACACTTATCCCCTCGGCCACCGTGTCCACAATAGTAGCCACTGGAATCCGTAAGCCACGGATACAGGGTACACCTCCCATTTGCAAGGGATCAACAGTGATACGTGTAAATTTCATCGCATTTCACCTCCACTTAAATCTTCAACCTCTCTTCTTCTAGCAGCGGCCACAAATGCCCCTTCAATCATAAGATTTATACTTTATATTATCGTAACATCTAATACCTTGCAATAGAATTTGTTAGGTTTGCCCTCCGAGCATGAGGAAGGGTAATGAAGGGGGGAAGGATATTGGCCTGATCCTTAGTTCTTTTGTCTTCTATTCAATCGTTGCAAACATTCCCTTCTTTTTTTCTACTTCTCACCTCCGATGGGTAATAGACGGATTCTGATACGTTTTTGGTTAAATACCGCAACGCATTCCTTCTCCAAAAATCTCTGAATGGAAGGTAATTTCCCATGACGGGTTCGTTACCCACGAACCATGAAAATCTTATATATCTCCCTCTCCCGCTGGCGGGAGAGGGCGCGGGTGAGGGTGGTGGACATGGCATGGCATGGTTCTCCCCCTCACCCTAATCCTCTCCCCAAAGGGGAAATATTGTGGGTTTATTTTTTATGCAACCTAATCAGATTAACGCAGTGGCGGGGCATGAGTGGGTCACACGGAGACCGACCAGCCTCTCAAGTCTTCGCCCATTGGAGTACACCGTCCCGCGTTTGACTCCTCACCATCTTTTCCTTGCTCAGCATGCTGAGGATCTCAGAAATCTCCCCTGTCAGTATAAACCGTACATAATCATCTGCATCGGGCATGAGAGAGGCCGCCAGTTCTGTAGCAGATAAAAAGGGAGTTTCAGAAACTGTCTCAACGACCTTTTGGGTGAGCCCTCTGTAGTAATCGAAGGTTTCTTTTATCCTCTCCATGTATCCCTGGAATGGCTCTCCATGTCCAGGGCAAACGGTTTCGACATCTAGTGTCTCCAGTCGCTGCAGTGAAGAGAGATATACATCCATTCTCCCGTCCGGATCACCGAATAAAGGGCCGGGCAGGGGCGTTCTCAGACTGGGAGGGAAGAGCGTATCTCCGGTGAAGAGGATCTTTCTCTTCGGTTCATAGAAACAACAGCTGCCCAGCGTGTGGCCCGGTGTGTGAATAGCCTTGAGATTCACCCCACCCCAGCAGAACAGGTGACCGTCGTCGAAGACATCAAGCTTATTAACCTCGTGATCTATCAGGTTAAACTCCTTGACCTTGATCAGGGCCCATTCCTTCTCCTTCTCGCTCATCCCGAGGGCCTGCCAGCGATTCAGAAGTGCCCCAAACATCTGCTCCACGTCCAGTGAAACCCCCTTCAAAACCCTCGCACGGTCCGCTTTGTGGACCCAGACCTGGACTCCAAACTCCTTCTGTAAAAACCCGGCCATACCGTAGTGGTCTGTATGCCCGTGGGTCAAAAGGACCACACGGGGCTTCTTTCCGCAATATCGGACAACCGATCTATAAACATCCTCAGTCTCATTCAGGGGAAAACCAGGATCGAGGAAAATCAGTCCATCAGCACTCACGATAATATAGGGACTGGTTTGCGCCATACCCGCATACTTCCCTTCCTGTTCTACAATGAAGATGCCGGACATGATTTCCTTCACACCTTTCATGGCAGTGCGTATACGGCCCCTTTCAATTGACGCAACAGATCGAGAGGCTCCTTACGGATTTTACAGGAGAAAACAGATACAAGTGAGGCGCAACCATTATACGGGAAGACGTGCCTCGGAATTACGTCTTTCATAACCATATCTATTCTCTTGCTCTTTTTGTCTGCGACTGTGGTTTGGCGGTTGCAATGAAAACCTTTTGCAGATAAGTGAGAATTTCCCCTTTTTAATTAAAATACCATATTGGCCGTGATCGAACAATATAAAGACCCCTTGTGGGCCTGGTTTAGTCGTTTATTCGGTTTTTGTGCTACCTTGAGGGGGGAGAGAAAAGGTCCCTAAAAAATTCTTATTACCATGCACCCCTATAACAAAAAGAGGAATTTAGAAATCCAAAGCTCAAAAATTAGACTAAGATGATGCGGCCTTGGGGCTCGGTTACCACCTCGGCGATGATACTGACATCTTTCAACCCCGCCCCCTGCAGAGAGCGCAGGAGGGCCTCCGCTTCTTCCTCCTGTACCGAGATGAGCAGTCCTCCGGATGTCTGAGGGTCAAAGAGGATATCGATTAGGTATGGGGAGACATCCTCTTTGACCTCAACGTTAGGGGCGTAGAATTCCTTGTTGTGGTAGGTCCCGCCAGGGACAAGCCCCATGCGGGCGTACTCCTCTGCCCCGGGCATGACCGGGACGGCATCCTGGTAGACCTTTATACCTATTTCCCCCTCTCCCAACATCTCACACAGATGGCCCAGCATGCCAAAGCCGGTGACGTCCGTGCAGGCATGGACCCGGAAGCCCCTCATCACCTCCGCTGCCTTGCGGTTGAGGGCCGCCATGATTTCCACTGTCCCCTGCACGACCTCCGGGGAGGCCATCCCCCCCTTCTGTGCCGTGTTGATGATACCCGTCCCCAGGGGTTTGGTGAGGATGATCAGATCACCAGTCCTCGCACCCGTATTGGTTAAGATCTCATCGGGACGGATTAAACCGGTCACCGCCAGCCCATACTTCAGCTCCTGATCCTCGATAGAATGCCCGCCTACCAGGACCACCTCCGCCTCCCGCATCTTGTCCAGTCCCCCCCGGAGAATGTCCCTGAGCACCTCCATCTCCATCTTCTTGATGGGGAAGGCCACCAGGTTCATGGCGGTGATGGGGGTTCCCCCCATGGCATAGACATCGCTCAAGGCATTGGCCGCTGCGATTTGCCCGAACCCATATGGGTCATCCACGATGGGGGTGAAGAAGTCAACGGTCTGGACCAGGGCCAGGTCATCCCTCACCTTATAGACCCCGGCATCGTCGATCTGCTCGATCCCCACCAGGAGGTTGGGGTGGTATATAAGCGGCAACCCGCAGAGTGCTCTGCCCAGGTCCCCTGGACCCAATTTAGAGGCTCAACCAGCCCCGCTAACCGTTGTCGTGAGCCTGATCTCCTTTGTGGAAGCCATCTTTGCCCCCTTTATAGCCGGATAAATCTGCTAGAGTAACCCATCCCAGCAGGGATCAATATTAGATCAAGAATTTCTTTAAATCAAATAGAAAAATCCTATAGTAATAGGTACAACTTGGGCTGTGAATCTATAATGTGATGAGCAGAAAGGGACCCTTCCGCTGTCTCCCGATGCGGATACCTTTGTGCGCTGAGGATCGTGATCATTTCGATCAAAAGTCCCGCGGCTTTGCCAGGGTCTCCCGCACCTTTATCTGGAAAAAGTTGTTTGAGGAATTGGCCCTGATGATGGCAACGGTGTCGCCCCCCCGGCCTGTTCCGGCTACGGCGATCACATCCTCGCAGGGGATCAGGCCGGCATCAGCAGCCATGGCAACGATCTCCACACAGACCTTCATCCCCTGCCCGAGCATCCGCAGGGTGTTGGCTACCAGATCCTGCTGGGAGTAGGACTGCAGGGAGCGGATGGCCGTGCCAAGGTTCCTCAAGACCATAGTCCCCGTATAGACCCTCCCACCCAATTTCTCGATTTGGGCCCTCGCGGCCTCGTCGAACTCCTGCTTTCCCTCTTGGGAGAAGCTGGTATTGTGGGTCACCACGACAAGCGTGATCCTGGTGCCCTGTAAAAGCTTGGCTGCCTGCAGCCCGGTATCCCCCTTGGTGGAGGCCACCACTATATAACGGATACCCCTCTCCTTTGCTCCCTCCAGGGCGATCCGGAGACTCTCCTCGGTATTCTGCGCCCCTGCCCGCTCAAAATACATCTCCTCGCCTCCCAATCATAACTAAAAACTCAAATATCACCTTTACCCCAATCGGCATCTTCATTTCACCACATTGGGTCTGCATCTTAATGGATCTCCAAGGTTTTATTCCTCATCCACGATCTGCTTTTCCTCAAAAAAACAAAGAATAACAATCTATTCTAATGCTCGCAAGTTTAGATGGTATCTTCTCTCTTCAATATATAGGAGTTTCTCATCACACAACTTTTTTAAATCCCGCCTTGCAGTCCTTTCGCTTACGTTTCTATATAAAACATTAAAAGGTGAAACATTAAATAAATCTCCGAGAGCAAACGGTGTTAACTTTTCTAATAACGTAATTAAAAAATCATGCTGCCGTTGAGTTATCTTCTTTTCGGTTCTCAGGAAGGAATAATAGTCACGCAGAGCAAACTTCCGAATAAAGAATATGATTCGCCCTTTGATTTCATTTAACGACTCTACCACCCCCTTCAAGACAAACCCAACAAAAGGAGTTACATCATTTTCTTTGCCTTTTCTAGCCTTAGAGAATGCCCAAAAATAATCGTCCATGTTTCTGTAGTAAAAATTTGAAAGCATTATAGGAACATATTTCATTCCTGCTAATCGCATCAATAGTGCCTCAATGAGTCTCGCAGTTCTGCCATTTCCATCACCGAATGGGTGAATAAGTCCGAAATGATAATGGGTTAATGCCGCTCGTATTACTGAATCTAAATTCAAAATTTCTTCACTATTAATCCATGTGGTAAATTCTTTCATGAGCGTCTCTATATCAACCAAGACTTTGGGGGGGGTATAAACACCACCATGTTCAACATCGCCAACCTTAATCAGATGATTTCTGTACTGCCCAGGTACATTGTATTTATGCTCTATGTCATGTGTAATAACGGAATGAATTTTTCTTATATGCTTCTCCTCAAGTTTAAAAACAGATTCAGAAACTTGCCGGCCGCGAACAGAGGAATCATATGCAACTTTAAGATTCTGTATTTCCTTTTCAGCCCGCTCCTTTCTTTGTTCCTCTGCGGGTTCTGAAATAATCTGCCCGACTCTTTCCTCCGTTAGTGGATTACCTTCTAAAGCCGCTGTACCAAAAATGGATCTGCGAATAAGTTCTTCTTCAATCTGTGTGGATAACTCTGGTAATATAGGTAAATCTCTTACGGTTTCATAAAGAATCCTTGATTGAAGAAGAGAAGGCGATAATTTTCCTTCATTAAACTTTCGGCTAAATACAAAATTGCCGGATTTGAAAGTAAGAATTTTTCTGACCATTTTATTGTCCATATTTTTGTCACCAGACAAATTTTTAATTACACGTACTTAGATAGCATATAGTTATTTTTTTGTCAATATATTTGTCAAATTCAATTTCGCCCTTTGGAAGAAATTCTCCTCTCCGACTCAGATTTTACCTAGGCCGTAGAAAATGCTTGAATTGCACCTCGTATGCAACCTTTTCCCAGGTAGCTCAAATTGCCAAGAGGTGGCAAAAGTGTTAACATCCCCACAAAAGGAGGGGTAGAGGATGGGACCAGCAGAGGTGACCAAGGACATCTACTTGGTAGGCAGTGCCGATATCACCGATCCCAGGGACTGCGCCGTCTATCTCTTGGACCTGGGGGAATTGATCCTGATCGATACCGGGGCTGGCACGAGCGTTGACGAAATCGTACACAACATCGAAGGGCTCGACCTCGCCCCGGAGAGGATAGCAAGGGTGATCCTCACCCATTGTCACATCGACCATATCGGAGGAGCTCCAGAGCTTAGAGAACGGTTCGGCGCCCAGATCGTCATGCACCAGCTCGATGCCGAGGTGGTGGAACGAGGGGATGACAGGATGACTGCAGCCTCGTGGTACAACCTCCGTTTCCCGCCCATGTCGGTCGATGTCAAATTGACGAAGGAGGAAGAACGCTTTCGCTTTGGTGACCAGGAGATAGTCTGCCTGCACACCCCGGGCCACACCCCAGGCTCCCTCTCGGTCTATCTGGACCGGGGGGATAAGAGGGTGCTGTTCGGCCAGGACATCCACGGCCCCTTCTACGAGGAGTTCGGCTCCGACTTGGCGGCCTGGCGCCGGTCGATGGAGAGGCTCTTGGCCCTTGAGGCGGATATCCTCTGCGAGGGGCACTTCGGGATCTACCAGCCCAAGGACAGGGTGGCGGCATATATACAGCACTATCTGGAGATATACGAGGAAGAAGCCTAACATGATCCTAACGGGTGCAGAGGTCCTAGCCGAGGGACTCATTCGAATGGGGGTACGGGTAGTCACCGGCTATCCTGGGAGTCCGGCCACCGGGGTCATGGAGGCCTACAAGAGGTTGGCTGAGGGTAAGGATGACTACGTGGGGAAATGGATGATCAACGAGAAGGTCTCTCTTGAATATGCCCTCGGTCACTCCCTCGCTGGCCAGCGGAGCGCGACGGTATTGAAGAATGTGGGGTTCAACCTCATTATGGACTCACTCATCATCTCCGCCCTCACCGGCGTAAGAGCGGCATGTCTCATCATCTTGGGAGACGATCCTGGTGCCCGGCAGTCCTCACATGAAGAGGATGCCCGCGCGTTGGCGGTTGCCGCTGAGGTACCCTTGCTGGAGCCCGCTACACCCGGCAGCTCACCGGAGGTGCTCCGACGCGGCATTGACATCTCTGAACGATATGGGGTGCCGGTGGTAATCAGGTTTACACCAACCTTCGTAGAGGAGAGAGAGGAGGTGCATCTTGCCGCTGCCTTGAACCCGTCCCCAGCCCCCTGCCGATCCTCGGAAGAGATTACGGGATTCACCTGTGAACCGCATCAGGCCATCCCCCTGCATGCTCGGTTGCACAAAATCATGGATGACCTTTCCGAGGAGGCAGTCCTCAGCCGATGGGAGGGATCAGGTTCGGCAGGGGTCATCGCTGTCGGGGATAGTTGGCTCAAGGTCAGGAAGGTGCTGGTGGGTATGGGGCAAGAGGGGATAAAGGTGCTGCGGCTTGAGGAGGTCAATCCCCTTCCCACAAAGGCCCTGCTAGAATTTCTCACAGGCTTGCAAAAGGTCCTTGTGGTGGAAGAGGTCCTCCCGTTAGTGGAAGAAAAGGTTGTAGCCTTCTGTTACCGGCACCATCTGGATGTGGAAGTCGTGGGTAAGGTAAGCGGACACCTTCCCCGTGAAGATGTCCTTCTTCTAGGGGACATCTGTCGCGGGGTAGCTGAGATCACCTCCCGCGAGGTAGCTCAGGAGGTGTGGGATCAACTCCGTGAAGAGAAGGGCGGATGGGGCGAGGGGAAACCCCTCTGTCCTGGTTGCCCTTATGGTAAAATCCTTGAGTCGTTAAACCGCTATTGGAGCAAGCGGGGTATCACCACACCTGTCCTGGCAGGCGAACCCGGCTGTGGTGCACGCATGTACTATCCCCCCTACCAAAAGCTTGATCTGTTTCTCTGCATGGGATCAAGTGTCCCGTTGATCTCCGCTGTTGCCTCATGCTTCCCAACGGAGAGACCGGTTGCGGTGATAGGGGAATCTGCTTTTCTGAACAGTGGGGTGCCTGCCCTCATCCAGGCGTGCCGCTTGAGGGCATGCATACTGGTCATTATCGTCAACAACTACTCTGCTGCCCTCACAGGATACCAACCCACGCTCGAGTTGGGAAGAGATGAGCTAGAGGAATGCTTGCAGAGGGTCGTTCAGGGGGCAGGACCGGCCTATTTCGCCAGCGTATCCGAGGAGGGGCTAGAAGGATTGGATGTTGTTATCAGCAAGGCCCATCGCGTAGAAGGCCCTTCGGTCATCCTCGTAAACGCCCCATGCCCTGAAATTAAATAATCATGAATTACCTTCTGCTGGTTTAATGGGG
>DAOVGN010000051.1 GCA_030672385.1 Deltaproteobacteria bacterium
TCTGGCTGACCTTTTTTTCCAGTTTTTCGTGACCTTGTTCACCTCCTTTCTGAAACGTATCTAATGGACTATGGATACGCCCAATATCTCTCTCACTTACATGGGTATAAATCTCGGTCGTTTTCGAACTCTTATGACCTAAAAGTTCCTGAATATATCTCAAATCCGTTTTACTCTCCAGTAAATAGATAATACCGAGAGGATCTTGACTACATCCCCTATGAGTGCCATCGGTGACCTTTCAGTATCTTGATCTTCTGGACAAGGGCATGATTATATGAAAATCTAACCATCAATCTTCCGTGGTCATCTCTCGAAACTAAAACCACCATAAACAACTTATAAATTTAAAAATCGCGGATGTCAATCAGTACCACAGCAATTTTCCCCTTGACTTTTAAAAAAGATGTGATAAAAAGATTATAAAAATTGCACTAAGGAAAGGCAAGGGATGAAGTTCAATAAGTTCTTTTTCTTCTTTTTCGTTTTTACCAGGGCTCATCCATGCCCCTGAGCCTATCTGCATAGTGAAGGGAGCCATGGGTGAGCCAGGTAGCACCCATGGCTTTTTTGTCTCTGGACCAATAAGGCCATGGGAAACAGATCCCATGGCCTTATTTAATTTATTTGCCATCAAAAGGAGCAGAGTATGACCATTTCCCAAAAGGTGAAGTTGATCATGGAGGAATCCTCCTGGGTGAGAAAGATGTTTGAAACGGCATCACAGCTCAAGGTGGAATATGGCGAGGAAAACATCTTCGATTTCACCTTGGGAAATCCGGTAGAAGAACCCCCTCCAGGCTTTAAGGAGGCTTTGAAGGAGTTCGCCCTCAACCCCATCCCCGGGATGCACCGATATATGCCCAACAGTGGCTACGCAGAGACCAGGAGGTTTATCGCACAGCAACTCTCCCAGGATACGGGCCTCCCCTTCACCGAGGACCATATCGTAATGACCATCGGGGCCGCTGGGGGGATGAACATCGCCCTCAAGGCCCTCATCGATCAGGGGGATGAGGTGATCGTCCCTTCCCCCTACTTTGTGGAATTCCAATTTTACATCGACAACCACGGCGGGGTCATGCGCCTGGTAGACACCAGGGAGGACTTCTCCATCGATCTCGAGGCCATCGAGAGGACCATCACCGAAAAAACGAAGGTCGTTCTCATCAATTCTCCCAACAACCCTACAGGTGTCGTCTACTCTGAGGACCTCATCCGTGACCTGGCCGACCTCTTGAGGGCCAAGAGCAGAAAGAGGCGCAACCCCATCTATCTCCTTGCCGATGAGGCCTATAAGACCATCATCTATGATGGCTTTCCCCTCCCCAATATCCTCGAAATCTATAAGCCCTCCATCTCGGTAAACTCATACTCCAAGTCCCTTGGTGTCCCTGGTGAGAGGGTAGGATATGTGGCGGTCAATCCATCCTTCCCAGAGGTAGAAGAGGTAATGGGGGCCCTGGTCTTTCTCAACAGGACCCTGGGGTATATAAATGCCCCTGCCCTCATGCAGAGGTTGATCCCTCTAGCCGGCGAGAACCATGTCGGCCCCAAAGAATATCAGGAAAAAAGGGATCTCCTCTACCAGGCCCTCATTGAATACGGCTATTCCGTGGTAAAACCTCAAGGGGCCTTCTATATGTTTCCTCAATCCCCTATTGAAGACGACCTGGCCTTTGTGTCAGACCTCCAACAGAGCTTCCGCATCCTGACCGTCCCGGGAAGGGGTTTTGGGAAGAAGGGCTATTTCCGTATCTCCTACTGCGTTGATATGGAGGTCATCGAGCAGGCCCTGCCGAGCTTTGCAGAAGCGGCAAAGAAATATGGGCTGCATTAAGGCGCTCAGGCCAGTCCCAATCCATGCAGGAGAACCCCCACATCTATATGCTGGGTGAATATCTGGGCGAGGAAGTCCCTGTTCACCTTCACACCTGAGTAGTCTCCAAGGTAGGGAAAGGACCCCAGAAGGGGGACCTCGGTGAATTGGGCGATGGTCTGGAAATTGCTCTCCTCGGAAAGATCAACGTCGGGGGTTGCCTTGTTCATGATCAGGCCTGCCACATCGAGGCCCGCCTGGGCACAGTAAAAGAGGGACAAGAGGGTATGGTTGATGGTCCCCAAGGAGGATCTGGCCACCAAGAGGAGGGGAAGATCCAGAAGCTTGATGAGTTGGGGGAGAAGGGCCCCTTTGGCAACGGGAACCAGCAGCCCCCCCACCCCCTCTACCACCATGAATGCGTGGCGGCCCTTTAGTTCCTCATAAAGCCCCTTTATCCCCTGGAGATCTACCTCCCTCCCCTCTCTCTGGGCGGCCACCCCTGGGGCCAGCAGGTCCTTAAAACAGTAGGGGTTGATCAGGTCCAGGTCGTCCTGGACACCAGAAATCTCCTTCAGATAGAGGGCATCTTTAGGGATGGGGGCGGACTCAAAGGAGGGGGCACCACTTTCCAGGGGTTTCATCACACCCACATCTATCCCTTTATCCTGCAGGGAGGTCACTAGGCCGGCAGCGATGATGGTCTTGCCCACCCCTGTATCGGTCCCTGTGACTACGATCCCCCCTCTCATAGACCCTTTCTTTCTGAGGTTGTTATGGGTGGCTCTTGTGGAAAAAGTCTTTCACCATCTTGATGGCGCAGAACTTCCCACACATGGTGCAGACCTCATCCATCTGAGGCCTGCTCTCCTCCCGGTACCTCTTGGCCTTTACGGGATCGATAGATAAGCGGATCTGACGTTCCCAATCGAGTGCCTTTCTCGCCTGGGAGATG
>DAOVGN010000078.1 GCA_030672385.1 Deltaproteobacteria bacterium
TCTCAAGTAGTTTTGCCAATTTTCTGCCAGAAATGTCTCTTGGAATTTTAGGCATAGGCAAATCTTTCCTCTCTAACTATATGGAAACGGATGTAAAGAGGCGTTTCTACTTTGTCAAAATGACATTTTAATGCATCTTTAACATTTTCTTTAAGATCCTCTAAGGTTTCACCTTCTGTAAAAATAGAATGGCCAATAGCTTGAGCGGTATATCCCCCTTCGGGGTCTTCTTCAACAACAAAGATTATTTCTTTAAGTTTCATGACTTAACCTCCTATTCTAGCTTTGAGGTAGCATCTTTAATTATCGACAACTTTGCCGCTCCTTTACCCTTCTTCCCTTAGTTCGCTGTATATAAAGATTGTCCTCTCCTTATCCCTTTCTACCCAAATTTTTATCTTTTTTTTCACAACACGTTGTTAGATCAATCCCTCAGCAAATCCAAAAAGGTCTCTCGCGTTAGCTCAGCATCCCTAAGAATTTTTCGCAACAATCCACGTCCAATGTCCTGTCCTGGATGAACAGGAATGGTAACAACTCTGCCATCATCGTGTCTAAGTCGGGCATGCCCTCCCTTTTGTCGAACTAATCGAAAACCTCCTTTCTCCAGCGCTCGAAGCACCTCCGCAGCTTTAAGGCTCGGAAGGCGAGACATCAGAGCACCACCTTCTGAAGACCTACGAACTGAGGCAACCCTTCTAATCCTTCAGGCTCCTCTTCCAGACAGAGTTCTATCACCTCTTTTATATTCTTCAGAAGTTCATCCAAGGTCCGCCCCTGTGCATAGCACGCTCGCAACTGAGGAACCTCTCCCACGAAATATCCATCCTCATCTTGCTCCACGATGACGTAAAATTCCCGTTTCATCATTACTCACCTCCCTTTTCCGTGGACCTTTTTAAAATAGGGACAGCGACTATTTATTCCTTTTTATGAGGTCTTCCCCCCTTGCTAACGAGCTTTTCAGCCCAACGCACCACTGCCTCCGCGATCAATACTGCTTCTTCATATTCCTCTCTGGTTAAAGAGACAAAACAATTAACAAAAGGGTCGCCCATTAAAGAGCGTCTTTAATATTGACATTTTACATTGAGTCTCCCTTTGCCCCACTTTTTATCCTTTCCATAATACCCCAAAACTAACACTCGGAGACCCCGCACTGTCTTACCGCAGCGGATGAGGAACTTGGCCGTCTCATGGGTTATCCAGCACCCCATCTCGTAATTCACCCGCCGTCCGATGTATAATAATGTTTTCTCCGGTTTTCAACACGGATGGCGATGCCACTTCCCTGAATCTCTCTCCTGCCTCAATTCTTCTATTAAATGGACAAATGTAGGTTGATACTATACTTAATCCTTTTGCTATGCTGCGACTAAAACATCTTGTAACTTTTCTTCTAATGCTTTAATCATATTCTGGATTGCCTCGACTTCTTTTTCCTCAAAGTATCTTTCACCACATTGAGAACAGACATATGCTGGAAGTTTTTCGATAAAAAGATGATACCCCTTTCTGTCGACTGTATAAGCAACGGTTGCCTTTTCCATTTCGCCATTGCATAATAAACACCTCATTTTCCCCTCCTCGTCTTGAAGTCTGCTTCCCACTTTTCTAAAGATGGTATATATACTGATATTATAGCAAGATATTCCTCTTTCGGTGCACATACAACATGAACTGGTCTTCTGTTATTTGGAACTCCCAGCATCAAGCAACTATGTCCTCTTTTATCCTCTGGATAATCTTCTATCATCTCTCCGTTAAATACCACATCCCTTACCTCATTTGTTGTTATCATATCATCTTCAGCATTCATTTCCTCAATGGCGTGAAGGGTATATATAACCTCTTTTTCAGCAGATTGCTTTATCGCCTCAATTAAATCCATATCTAATCCTCAAAAGTTTAGTACCAAAATAGGGACAGCGACTATTTATTCCTTTTTATGAGGTCTTCCCCCCTTGCTTCTCTAATGCCCTTATTCAATCCACAAGGAGTGATCTTCTTTGGATTTTCTAGGAGTTTTACAAACTGATAACTCCTTGGATATTGCTCAATAATCCCCCTCGTTCCATCCTCACTCATCCCATCAACCACCAAGACCTCAAGTCGATACTTGGGGTAGTCATTCGCAAGGATAGAATCCAGGCTCATGCCAATAAATTTCTCTTCATTACGACAGGGAATAATAATGGAGACAAGGGGAGAATTTGCCTTCATTCTTATCTAATTAAGCAAGAATAATTCCCTCAGATATTGCCTTTTTGGCTAAGGGAACAGTTTCACATTCCTCATCAGTATAAGGAAAAACATCCACAGGTACAGGAGCATCAACAAAGAAAAATAAAAACTTTGGAATCCTGTCCATAAAACGAGACGTATCATCAGCAAGAATCATCAGTATATCAGCATCACTCCTTAAGGTATAAGTATTATTAACTATAGACCCAAAAAGGATTATCTTTTTGATATTTCTATCTTTTGCTTTGGCTTTTATGGCAAGCTTTTTAAGTTCCTTAACAACCTTTTCTTTATTAAGAAATTTTGCTTTTCGCATAGTTAATTATCTCCTCAGCATATTTAATCGCCTCTTCAGCATCATCTCTTTCAAAATAATCCATCGGTGCACCCCAATCAAAGCCATTAGGATAACGAGTAGGAATATAAAGCTTATCAAGCTCAGCCGCCATTTTCAAAAGGTCTTTGTTAGTCTTTACATCCTTAGGCAAATCCTTCAGCATTTTTAGTAAAGAATGCCCAAAACTTTCACCCCCAAGATGCTGGTACAGAGCCTTTAATGCCTTTTCTGCCGCTTGCTGAGCAGCAAAGCAGGCCCATTCAAAGTCACTGTCATTTAAGGAATTCCTTGCATGCTTTAGGTCTTTGTCAGCTTGCCTAAGCCAGTCTTCAACTCTTCTCGGCATATAACCATCCTTTCTTCATACCTTTTTCACAACTTTAACTCTAACATTAGTATAATGCTGAATAATAATAGGGACAAGACGTTTAATGAGGTTCTGATAAATCGCTTGGGCAAGATGCCGCCGATGGACACCGGACTTCACAACCAATAGATCCAAATCGCTGTTTGAGCCTATCTCGCCTCGGACTGCCGAGCCAAACAGGATGATTTTATCCGGCTGCGCCACTTCCACAATGCGGCGAATGACCTTTTCCAGTACCTCGGAATTTATGGCTATCGGCCCAATTTCCCCTCGATTCTCTACTGCCATTTTGCTCTCCCTTTAACAAAAAAGATCCTCAACAACTCTCTATATAGACTCCGACCCATCAGGCCACTATAAAGCTATCCCCCCCCCTGCCCCCGCAGGAGCGGCAACTCCTTTTCCCCTTTATCTATTCAAAAGTTGAATTCATTAATTGAACCCTAAATGGGCATCGAAATATTGTCAAGCCTTTTTCTGTGAATCTTCGACTGAACTCAACTCCGCCGCAGATCCCTCTATTTCTTCCAATTTTCCTTTTGCCATTCTATATCCCCTCTTACAATAATCACAACGGGCGCTATCATTTTCAAATCTTAAGGTAGTCCCACACTTGCAGGCCCACCCGATCTGGGCGGCAGGTACCCCCGTCACCAGGGCATGGTCTGGGACATCTTTTGTCACCACTGCCCCGGCACCTATCATGGCATAACACCCTGTAGTAAGACCGCATATAATAGTCGCATTGGCACCGATGGTGGCCCCCCTTTTGACAAGGGTGGGACGAAACTCGTGTTTCCTCTCTATGAAGGCCCTGGGATTGTAGACATTGGTAAAGACACAGGAAGGACCACAAAAGACCTCATCTTCCAGGGTTACCCCCTTGTAGACCGACACATTGTTCTGGATCTTGCACCTGTCCCCCATGGTCACCTCAGGACCTATCATCACGTTCTGGCCGATTATGCAGCCCTCCCCTATCTTGGAACCCTTCAGGATGTGGGTGAAGTGCCATATCTTGGCACCCCTTCCTATCTGTGTATCTTCGTCGATAAATGCACTCTCGTGAGCGAAATAGCCCTCTCCCCCTGTCCCCTTGGAAGATTTTGACTGCTGGCCGGCCAGTAATGACCTCTCGGCCTCCTCTAAGACCCTGATCACTCTCAATCCCTCTTCTCCATCTGTCCTCGGCCTGCTCCTCTCAAGGACGCACCCCACAAAGTGCCTTAACTCTTCCTGTAAGGGCTCTTTGCTCTCAATCTCCACCGGGTAATAATCGGCCCTTTGGGCCACAGGGATCTTCCCCTCCTTCCACTCGATCTTATGGGGATAGATGAAGAGTTTTTCCTCGCTCACATCGTCGAAGACCGCCATCGCCTTAGAACCCACGACGATGAGCTTTTGCTCCTTAAAGGGGTGAAGCCAGCTCACGAATATATGGGCCTTTACCTGATTGCGGAACTCCAGGGCCGTGAGGGTCACATCGTACACACCATTGCTGACATAATCACCCCCATAGGCAGTGACCCTGGCTGGCTCCTCCTCCAGAAGGCCGAGGATGACAGAAATGTCATGGGGGGCAAAGCTCCAGAGGATGTTCTCCTCGGTCCTAAGTCTGCCTATATTCAATCTGTTGGAATAAATATACTGTATTCTTCCCAGTTCCCCCTCCTTGATCAGGTCTTTAAGCCTCATCACTGCCGGGTGATATTGCAATATATGACCGACCATCAATATCTTATCCCTCTTTTGGGCGAGTTCCACCAGCTCTTCCCCTTCTCCTACGGTCAGGGCCAGGGGTTTTTCCACGAAGACATCTCTATCCGCCTCCAGGGCGGCCTTCGTCAGCCCATAATGGGTTCTGGCAGGGGTGGCTATGGCCACGGCCTTTATCTCCTGATCTGAGAGGATTTCTTTAAAGGATACGGTAGTCCTTACACCCTGATATTCCCTACTGTACCCCTTAAGGAGGGCTCGATCTTTGTCGCATATGGTACGTAAGACCCCCAAACCATATAGGTTTCTCAGGATGTTTCTGCCCCAATAACCTGCGCCTACCAATCCCACAAATGCCTTCATGCCTTCCATACCTTCCCCTCTCCCTGCCCCTTTAGGCCAAGGGCATTTCTCGTATCTACGATGATATTTGCCTTTTCCAGGATTAGATCATAGTCATAGCAGGAGTGATTGGTTGTGATGATCACAGCATCGTAGGACTTAAGGTTTTGGGAGGTCAACTCCACCGACCTTTTGCTGAATTTATATCTCCTCGTGGCCGGTAACTCTGGGATATAGGGGTCATTATAGTCCACCTGTGCACCCTCGTCCATGAGAAGCCCCATGATCTT
Organism: Deltaproteobacteria bacterium; assembly: GCA_030672385.1. Classification (GTDB taxonomy): domain Bacteria; phylum Desulfobacterota; class B13-G15; order B13-G15; family RBG-16-54-18; genus DAOVGN01. Next base: position 5,297 of record DAOVGN010000078.1, read on the forward strand.
CAGCGCGGGGCTCTCCCTCATATCATCGACATCCGGCTTATAGGCAACACCGAGGAGCAAAATCTTAGCCCCTTTAATCGATCTGTTGCCGTCATTTAATGCCCTTATCGTCCTCTCCACCACGTAGTAGGGCATATGTATGTTCACCTCTCCCGCCAGCTCAATAAATCTCGTATGTACTTCACTCTCTCTCGCCTTCCAGGTGAGGTAAAAGGGATCGATGGGAATACAGTGACCTCCCAACCCGGGGCCCGGATAAAAGGCCTGAAATCCAAAGGGCTTGGTCTTGGCTGCCTCGATGACCTCCCAGACGTCGATCCCCATGCGGTCAAAGACCATCTTGAGCTCATTGACCAAGGCGATGTTCACAGCCCGGTAGATGTTTTCAAGGAGCTTAGTAGCCTCTGCTACCCTGGGGGAGGACACTGGCACTGTTCGCTCCATTATTTGATCATAGAGGGTTTTAATCATTTCGAGACACGACTCGGTTATTCCACTGACTACCTTCGGTATCTTTGCGGTGTGGAATTGGGTGTTACCGGGATCTTCTCTCTCGGGAGAGTAACCTAAATAGAAATCTTGCCCTACCTTAAGGCCTGTCTTTGCTAAAATTGGAAGCATCTCTTCTTCCGTAGTCCCAGGATAGGTGGTGCTCTCCAGCACGATGAGCTGCCCCTCTCGGAGGGTGGCGGCTATAGCCTCTGTGGTGCTTAAGACATAAGAGAGGTCCGGCTCGTTGTGTCTCCCTAATGGGGTGGGGACGCAGATCAGGATAACATCCGCTTCTTTCAGACGGGAGAAGTCCGCTGTGGCCGCCAATTGACTGTTGAGTACGAATCTTCTGATGAATTCATCCGGGATATGTTTAATATAACTTTCACCATCATTGATCTTATGGACCTTTCTATCGTCGGTATCAAACCCTAATACGCTAAATTTTTTATTAAGGAATTCCAATGCAAGTGGTAATCCAACATATCCGAGCCCAATGATGCCGATCACCGCCTCCCTGGAGACTATCTTCCCCTTTAAATCCACTGCGTTACCTCATACTGTAGTGTTACTTCCTAATAGTAAACCCAGTTATAGAAGCCTCGCCCCATATCGCTTTGGGCATGCTCCAGATTTCCCTCTGCCCAATCCATCCAGTCACGACTCCTTTGCATGTTTATCTACCCCGCTTACACCCACAGCGAATAGGCAAAAGGGCCTCATCATGGTGTACTTTCAACCTTTCAATGGCTCAAAAATCTTAGTTCCAACAAATTCTCTAAATCCCAGGACTTTTTGACAGTAATATTGAACATCTAGGGTCTCATCTCCCATTAATCCATATCGAAACTCTGTGGCAAAAGGCGTTAAGTTGATAAATTCCTCGACATAATCCGGAAGTTCTATTGTATTGCCTTCACATAACTCTATAAGTTGTCCTAGGTCATGAATCTTTTGGAACCTGACGCCTTGTTTAGAAAGCAAGGATTTCAAAAACTTTTCCACCGCCTGCTGTAAATGAAAGAGTAACAGTTGTTCTCTTATGTCCCCATCTCCCAGATTCTTTTCGACCAATTTTAGGTCAGCACAACCTAGTTCAAATAAAGCTCTATATTCTTCTTTAGCTTTCATAAAGGACAATCCCTCTCTCATTTGCCTCTGCAATGAGACTATTCCCCCAATTTGCAGCATAAAATTTGAACTCCTCTGGGGTAACGATGATGATATCGAAGGGGAATTTTACGCCTTTTAAACTCTTTCTAATAGTTGAATATTCCTTTACCTTTGATTGAACCCTTCTCTTGATGACCAAGATATCTACATCACTATCCTCCTGAGGTGTCCCATAGGCGTAAGAACCAAAAAGAATGATCTTGTCAGGACTAGAGGCTGTTACTATCCTGTTTATTATCTCTTTTGTTGTGTCAGGCTGAAGACGACCCATTTTTCTGAATGCTGAGCCATCAGGCCACTGCAGAACTATCTCCCGCCCCTGTACCAGAAGACCCGGCACATCTTTTTCCTTGTGATTCGTTAAAGGACGCACCCCTTGTTCAAGACAGGTGAGCCTACACACATCCACCAAGTCCCCCTCACCCTCCAAAACAACCTCCCCATAACCGGCCCGTCTCACCTGCTGCACAAGGAATTGGGATCGCTCCCGCACCTCACGATAGAGGGACATCGAGCTGCGGACATAGGACATGGTAAGCCGCGCCTTCTCAGCCACCCCCTTGGGGGTGAGGATATAGCCCCACTGCCAGCGCCCGATGCGTTTAACCTTGATGTAACCCTTGGCCGCAAAGCGCTTCAGGTGCCAGTTGACCGTCCCCACCGCCACCCCCAGCCGGGCGGCAAGATCTACCTGACGGGCCTCGGGCTCCTTGGACAGGACCTCCAGAAGTTCAAGTTCCCTGATCTCTTTCAAGATCCCCATTCTCCTATTTTTCAATAATTGAATTCAATAATTGAATTATAAAAGGGGCAAATGGAAATGTCAACTATAAAGTATAAAGTGAAGAATAATGGATATTCGGATTAACCTGCAGCCCTTTTCCCCTCGACCCAATCAGGGGAAATCTCACGCAGTCTTTGGATGATGGGGGGGAGTTTCTCAATGATATAGTCTATCTCATCCTCGGTATTATACCTGCCGAGGGAGAAGCGGATGGTACCATAGATAGCCGTAGAGGGCACACCCATGGCCTTGAGGACATGTGAGGGCTCTGGATCCCCTGAGCTGCAGGCAGAACCTGAAGAGACGGCAATTCCCTCCTCGCTCAACATCACCAAGATGGCCTCCCCCTCCACCGCCTCAAAACTCATATTGGTAGTATTGGGGAGTCTCCTCGACCGATCGCCGTTGACTAAGACACCGGGTATCCTCTCCAGGATCACATCCTCCAGCCGATCCCGCAAAACCTTTATTCTCTGCTGTTCCACTGGCATCGTCTCTTTGGCCAGCGTACATGCCTTCCCCAAGCCTATTATGGAGGGAACATTCTCCGTCCCCCCCCTGCGCCCCCCCTCTTGGTATCCGCGAATAATATATGGAAACAACTTAACCCCCCTTCTTATGTACAGAGCACCGACCCCGTTGGGGGCATAAAACTTGTGCCCGGAGAGGGAGAGTAGATCAACGGTGCTGGTGTTCAGATCTATGGGAATCTTTCCCACAGCCTGCACCGCATCGCAGTGAAAAACAGCTCCCTTTTCCTTGACAACCTGACCTATATCCTCGATGGGAAAAACAACTCCGGTCTCGTTGTTGGCGTACATAATGCTCACCAAGGCGGTAGCATCGGTGATCGCCCCCCTGAGCTCATCCAGATCTATCATCCCCTTATTATCCACGCACAGGTAGGTTGCCTCATACCCCTTTCCCTCCAAATACTTGCAGAGGTTCAACACTGCGGGGTGCTCTGTCTTGGTGGTCACGATATGTCTTTTTTCGGAATAAGAGGTGAGGGTACCTATAATGGCCGCATTGTCGCTCTCAGTGCCACAGCTAGTAAAAAGGATCTCATCGGGTTGTTGGGCCTGTAAAAGGTCGGCTACCCGTTCACGGGCCTCCCTGACCTTTTCTCCTGCCTTGCCTCCGAAGCGGTGGATGCTGGAGGGGTTGCCGTAGAGGTCACAAAAGTAAGGAAGCATCTCTTCCAAGACCTCGGGCGCCACACGGGTGGTGGCATTGTTGTCGATATAGACCTCCCTCATTTCTCCTCGCCCTCGTTCCCCTCACGGGAACGGTTCTTTTGCAACTCCTCTTGGATCACCTCCCCCAGATTAAGGGTGATATCCTCCTCGCTATTCATGTATCTCTTCATCTCCTCATTCTCTCTTTTGCGCATTAGCCCCTTGATGCTCAGACCGATCTTTCTCTCTTTGGGGTCGATATTGATGATGAGGGCGGTGACGGTATCCCCCACCTTTAGGATATCGGAGGGGCTCTCCACCTTTTGCGAGTCCGCACCGAGCTCAGATACATGGACCAAGCCTTCCAACTCCTCCTCCAACTCCACAAAGGCACCAAAATCGGTGAGGCTGGTGACCTTCCCTGTGATCACCTTCCCTACCCTATGTCTTTGTGGAACCGTCTCCCACGGATCCGGCCGAAGCTGCTTTATCCCCAAGGAAAACCTCTCGTTCCCCTTGTCTATCTTCAGAACGATGGCCTCTACCTCTTGCCCCTTTCTATATATATCGGCGGGCCTTTTAATCTTTTTTGTCCACGACATCTCCGAGACGTGCACCAAGCCGTCAATCCCCTCATCGATCCCGATGAAGATCCCGAAATCGGTCACCGTCTTAATCTGCCCTACGATCTTGGTTCCCACGGGATATTTCTCTTCGATGATATCCCAGGGGTTGGGCTCAACCTGTTTCATGCCGAGGGAGATGCGCCTTTTCTCTTTATCTACGTTCAATACCACCGCCTCCACGATGTCGCCGATGTTTACGTACTTGGAGGGGTGTCTGATCGTCTTGGTCCACGACATCTCCGATACATGTACCAACCCCTCCACTCCCTCCTCCAATTCCACAAAAACTCCATAGTCGGTGATGCTTACTGCCCTCCCTCTCACACGAGAGCCTACAGGGTATTCCTCCTCCACCGAACCCCATGGATCAGAGGTAAGCTGCTTGAGGCCCAGGGATACCCTCCCAGTATCCTCATCGAAGTTGATCACCTTCACCTTAATCCTATCCCCAGTGGAAAAGCGCTCGGAGGGGTAACTCACCCTCCCCCAAGAGATATCGGTAACGTGTAACAATCCATCTACCCCCCCTAGGTCGATAAAGGCCCCGTAGCCTGTGATGTTTTTTACAACCCCCTCCACCACCATCCCCACGTACAACTTGCTCAGGGTCTCCTTCTTCCAGGCCTCTCTCTCCTCCTCCAACAGGACCCGTCGGGACAGCACGATATTCCCCCGCCGTTGATTGAACTTGAGTACCTTAAACTTGAAGCTCTTGCCGATGAGCTTATCTAGATCCCGTACCGGATGTAGATCGACCTGGGAACCGGGTAAAAAGGCGGGGACCCCCACATCCACCGTCAAACCACCCTTTACCCGGGAGACCACTACTCCCTCTACTACCCCTTCCTCTCTCTGACACGCCCTGCTGATATCATCCCAGACCTTTACCTTATCGGCCTTCTCTTTTGAAAGGATGATGATCCCTTCTTCATCTTCCCTTCGCTCTAGATAGACATCTACCTCATCCCCTTCTCTTACCTCTGGTTCGCCCTCCCGTGTGTAAAACTCAGAGACCGGTATCTGCCCCTCCGATTTATATCCCACGTCAATGGTCACAAAATCCTTGCCCACAGCGATCACTTTCCCCTTGATGGTTTTACCTTCTTCTATCTCATGGAAGGCCTTTTCGTAGAACTCACGTAGGTCCTTTTCTCCCTCCTCTGCATGTGCCTGTTCATCATTCATCTCCCTCTTTTCATCCATTAACCCTATACCCCCCTGAGATATTTTCATTAGTAGAGAGCACAAAACAGATAATATACCACAAAAAAACCAAAAATAAAATTAATGTGAGACCTTCGCTACCTCCTCCCTTATCCTATCGATCAACCAATTGGGGGTAGAGGCGCCAGTGGTAATCCCCACCCTTTGCACACCCCTAAACCAGGATGGGTCAAGCTCTCCCTCTGTCTCCACGTGATGGATGTTGGGCTGTACCTGACGGCAGAGGTCGGCCAACCGGGTGGTATTGGCGCTGTTATAACCACCGATGACTATCATACAGTCCACCTCTTGGGCCAGCCTCATTGACTCCTGCTGGCGGATATGGGTGGCGTCACAGATGGTGTTAAAGGACCTGACCTCCCGGGCCACCAGCAGGGCCCTGGAGACCACCTCCTGAAGGTTCTCATAAGACTGGGTGGTTTGGGCTATCACCCCTAACTTCGTCACGCCTGACAGCGTCCGCAGACCCTGGGCGGACTCGGTGACCAACCCCTCCCCCTTTATGTAACTGAGGATGCCCTGAACCTCTGGATGACCCTTATCCCCTACTATCACCACCAGATATCCCCCTCTGCTGAGGGAGGAGGCATACTTCTGGGCCTTCTTTACAAAGGGACAGGTGGCATCCACTATCTTCAGCCCCCGTTCTCGGGCCAAATTCGTCTCCTCCAGGGTGACACCGTGGGAACGGAAGATCACTGTCCCCTCCTCCACCCTATCCAGGCCCTCCACAACCCGTACCCCCACCTCTTCCAACCTCCCCACTACCTGGGGGTTATGTATCAGGGGGCCCATGGAATAGATGGGGTGTGGATACCTCCGGGCCGCAGCAAAGGCCATCTTGATGGCCCTCTTCACCCCAAAACAAAAGCCGGCGCTGTCAGTCACCACCACCTGCACCGATTACCACCCCTTCTCGATCTCTGCCAGCATCCTCACCGCCACCTCCTCTGCGCTCATCCCGGTGGAATCTATGTAGACGGCGTCCTGTGCCATCCGTAAGGGGGCGATCTCTCTATTCTGGTCGTCCTGGTCCCGTTTAATGGTCTCCTCTATCACTTGGGAGAGGGCGGTGGGGATACCTCTGGTCAGAAGTTCTTTATGCCTCCTGATGCCCCTCTCCTGTGGGGTTGCATCCAGGTAAAACTTGACCTCTGCTTGAGGGAAGACCACCGTTCCCATATCCCTGCCCTCGGCCACTACCCCCGGACCACCCAACCCCCTTTGCAGATCCACCATGGCCTCCCTGACCACCTTCTGCCGGGAGATACTGGAGGCCAGCATGCTCATTTCAGGGGTCCTGATGGTCTCGGTGACATCCCTGCCGTCGCTGTACACCCTCTGCCCATCATCCGTATCCTCGAACTTTATCTCGATCTGGGCACACAACCTGCATAACTCCTCGGCCATCTCAGGGGTTACTCCTTCCTCCTTCGCCTTCAGGGCCACAACCCGATAGGTAGCACCGGTATCGAGATACCTGTATCCTAGCTTCCTAGCCAAGATACGGGCCGCCGTGCTCTTGCCGGCCCCAGCCGGGCCATCGATGACGATTAGGAATTCTTTTGGCACCTCTCCAGAACCTGGATAAATCTCTTGTTCTCCTCGGGGAGACCTATGGTGACCCTTAGATATCCCCCAAGGCCATACCCCTCCATGCCCCTCACCACTATCCCTTCCTGCAGGAGCTCCTCCATCACTTGGGGAGTATGTGACCCAAATGAAATGAGGATAAAATTGGCCTCACTGGGTACGAAGGAGAGGCCCAGACGGGCCAGCTCCCCATAGAGGTATTTCTTTCCTTCTTGGTTCATCCGGGCCGTCTTTTCTCTGTGCTCCTCATCCCCTAAGGCCGCCTCCGCCCCCACCAAGGCCAAAAGATTGACGCTAAAGGGTTGCCGCACCTTCTCCATCTGCTCTATCAGCTCCTCTCGGGCTATCCCATACCCTATCCTGATGCCGCTCAGTCCATAGAACTTGGAAAAGGTCTTGGTGGTGATGATCCACCTTCCCTCCTGCAGGTAATCTCGATAGAGGGGGTAGTCAGCGGCCGTCACATACTCGCCGTAGGCCTCGTCCACTAAAACCACCACCTGGGAGGAAAGATGGCCCAAGAAGCCCTCAAATTCTGAACGGGTGAAGATGGTCCCCGTGGGGTTGTTGGGATTGCTCAAAAAGATCAGCTTGGTCTTAGATGTCACACTCTGGGTCATCTCCGCCAGATCAATCGTAAATTCCCTGAGGGGAATTGGAACGCAACTTCCCCCCTGGGCCTGGGCGGCAATCCTATAGTAGGCGAAGGTGGGCTCGGGCAACAATACCTCATCCCCCTCCTTCAAGAAGGTCCTTGCAGCCAACTCGATGACCTCATTGGAGCCGTTGCCCAGGATGATGTTGTCAGGGGAGAGGTCCAACCTCCGTGCCAGCTTCCCCTTGAGGTTCCTTCCTGTCCCATCGGGGTACCGATGGAGGTCCTTTAAGGCCTTGACTATGGCATTCAGGGCCTTTGGGGAGGAGCCCAAGGGGTTCTCGTTAGCGGATAGGCGGATGAGGTCCTCTTCACCCCGCCACTCCCTTCCCTTGGGATAAGGAGGTAAATCCAGGATATAGTCAGCCACTATTTCCTTGATGCCAGACATTGCTCCACAATTTGTTCCGCATTCTTCATTATTTTTTGGAAATCATTCTCCGTCAGACCAGCCCCCAGGACGATCTCCTGCAAACTGTCCGCTGGCCAGATATCGCCAGGGGCATGGGCATCGCTATTCAACACCAAGGGGGCCCCTATCTCTTGAGCCAACCTGGCAACATGGCCGTTGGTCAAAGAATGGCCCTTGCGTGATGTCAACTCGAGGTACACGGAGTGTTCCTTTGCCAACAGAATCTCCTCCTCTGTAATCAGGCCTGGATGGGCCAGGATATCCGCAGAGGCCTCAATGGCCATCCTGTTGGTCCCAGGCGCCACCGGCTCTACAATGGTCTCTCCGTGGACCAAGACGAGCTTTGCCCCCAATTCCCTGCTCCTGCTGACCAACTCCGGTATGGCCGCAGGGGTGATATGGGTCAGTTCGATCCCCGGGATCACCCTTATTCCTCCCTGGCGATTGATCTCCTTACAAAAGGCCACAAGCTGTGGGATGATCAGCTCAAGATTGGAGAGATCACCATGATCGGTGATGGCCAGGGCCCGGTAACCTGCCACCTCAAACCTTCTGGCCAGCTCGGCAGGGATGAGTTCTCCATCGCTAAACAAAGAATGGGTATGTAAGTCTATCATAGATCATATCCCCCAAACCATGATGGAAAAAAGAGGTTTAAACCCCTTTTGAGGGGAAGTTCCCCACCACTTCCCCCACTGAATTTAT
>DAOVGN010000038.1 GCA_030672385.1 Deltaproteobacteria bacterium
TCTTCTCCGGGCTAAGGGCCTGAAAAGAGAGGAGGGGTCACATCTTAAATCTTAAGCAAAGGTCTCTTGTAAGATAACTGACGATGTCGAATATTTATTTTTCATATCGTATGCGCTGCGTTACTGCTTTTTGATAACCCAATTTCCCCCTGTATCCTGGTAATACCATAGCTTACTGCCGTCTGTTTTGTAGAGCCACCCGCCGCTGGCCCTGTCATTTTCCCATGCACCTACATATTTATCTCCGCTAGGCCAAATATACGTCCCCTGACCATGCTTCATGTTGTTGCTCCATTCTCCTGTATACTTGGCTCCACTCGGCCACGTGTAGGTTCCTTGGCCATGCATCTTGCCATTGACGATGTCACCAACGTATTTACTGCCATCGTCGTAGCTTATTTCCCGTTGGCTGCCAGCAGTATAACTTTTTACTTCACGTTTTTCACGTTGGGGAGTTGTATAGACTTCGAAGCCATTCAAAAACTTGGTAAAGTCTGATTCAAACTCAGCAAAGAGATTTTGCGCTGTGTACGTAATAACCTGAATGGTACCGGCCTTTCCTGCGTAATAGTAGCCCAGATAGGTAAATGGTATCGACTGTATCGTTCCTTTAATTTTCATACATAATACTTTGTTATCATTAACGTCTCTTTTTTCTTCAAAGGTGATTCGTGCATCAGGGGCTGCCTTTTGGGCATTTTTCAGTGCAAAGCTTTTTAACGTCTCTAACGGCATTTGAATCCTTTCAGGAACGATCATGGCATAGCCATCCCCTGCCGTGTGTACAAATGAATATTCTGCCTGTGGAGAGAACTGAACCTCTGACTTTTTCCACTTTTTGTCATCTATCCATATCCCATAGGTGCCGTATTTACCCTTAATTAATTTGTTTGATGATGTCGGTTTGCTGTATGACGATGGGGGATGAACAACAGGAGTCTCCACGTGCTTCCACGTGCCGTCGGGATAAAGGATAACTTCTTTGCCATCTGCTGTCCGTGCTCTTTGCTGTTGAGAATAGGCTGATACCGTGACAAAACAGAGCATGATTGCTGCTATTGTTATGATAATTTGTTTCATCATGACCTCCTGTTTGATGTCCTTCAACACATTATAAAAGCCTCCCAATGGGGTGAGAAACACCATGGAGGCTTAATATTCGGCACCTTCTGGAAACCGCTTCTCTTCATCTCCCCACCCCAGAAGGTTTAGGGTTACGTTGTTAGATTATTGATGGCCTTGGAGAAATATTCTTGTAAAACAATAGGTTGAAACCTTGCTTTTGTCAAGCGAAACCTTGATTCTGGTCATTATCGGCATTGAAAAGAGAGGGACGGGTTGGAGAGAGAATAGGTGGTCGCCCATTAAAGGGCAAATAGAAGAGGGAGGGGGCAGGTCTTACATTATAATACAGGACCTGACCCCTCCCTCTTTATCTTACCTACTCCTTGAACGATCCCTTTCAGAAGACCCTGTTTCCCCAGAGGATCTTTTTGCCTTTACAGAGACTTTTAGCCTCTTCTCATTATCTTTCAAGTTCCTGTCATTGTCGGCTTTTACCTCCAGGATGACCGTATGCCTGCCTGGCCTCAAGGTCAACTCCTCTTCAAGCCGCTCTTGCCTGCCTGCTGGAAGCGCAATCTTCTTGCGCACCAAGGTCCTGCCATCTACCTTGATGAGGTACACGGCATTTTTGGCTGCCTCATCACCTCTGTTCCCGATGGCAAATTGAAAGACGTAATCGGTTCCCTCTTCCTCTCCTTCCCGTGGCAATGGGGATCGGGGTATCTTCTTATACTTGTACTTAAAGTAGTGGATGATGATATCCGCCAACTTTATGGTATACTTGGTCTTGGGGCTCTCCACAATGGTAAGATCGCGGACGATATCTCCGACACCATGGACATTTACCTTCAGTTTATAGGCCCCTGGCTCCTTGATGAGCACGCCGCCGGTAAAGAGAGAGCCACTGGTCGTTACCACGTACTCATTCCCCTGCCCGCCAGGGAAGTTTTTTTGGTGCCAGTACAATGTATTCCACCAATACGTATCAGGGACTTTTAAAAAGACTGTCACACACTTGTTGCAGCTGCCCACAGGCCCGAGATTTTTCACCTTGACCTTGACCTTGTAGTAGTTACCCATGATGGGATAGTTTACGGGGGCAGAAAGCTCAGCAGTTCCGTATTTATCAGTTCTTATCAATATGATCTTTTTCAGCTCGTAGACGGGCAGCACCGTAAACCCTTTGCTGATTTCACCGACCCCTTCGACAGTGACCTTAAGTTCATATTCTCCGGGACTGTTTACATTTCCCATTGACATTATCGATACCGGTACCCCGAGATCGATGTCGTAGACATTCCCCATCCCGCCTTGAAAGGGCGCATTCGGCAATGTGCTGACCGGATTGTTATTGATGAAATACTGTACTGTTTTTGTCTGAGGGCTTACGTTCGCTATATTTTTAACTTTCAATTTGATGGATGTAAAGCTTTGCCCCAGATAGAGCTCGTACTTATTCATGATGATATCCTGGAGCTCATACCCGCCAGCAGCAAAGCACGCCTGAGCGGCACCAAAGACAAACACCGCCGCAATGAACACCGATACAAATCTTTTCACCTTCATAGCATTACCTCCTCTTGTTTATGGACCTCTTAAGAGTTGGCCCTTTTCTCTTGACACTGAAAGGTCTCCACCCTAGATACAGCAAAAAACGTGCCGTCAAAGCCTTATTTTTGATACCTTGTAATTATTTGATATTATAGGATAATTTAGGTGGTGATCACAGACGAAAGGAAAAAGATTCCTCAGGAGCGAAAAAAAGTACAATTAGGTGACGTTATTTGTCACTGGTGTCTAAAAGAGAAGAAGGAGCAATCTGCTCATGCAGCGGGGGTGATGATTCAATCAGTCAATGGGGTCAAGAGCAGGGGGGTTACATCGTTACCTGTGGTGTTTACCCTTTCGCTTTTGCTTCCAGCTGATGTAACCAACTACTTGCTGATAGGCTTTAGTGTCGCATGGGCAAATTTCATCTCTAGCTGTGCACCCACGATGCTATGCTCCTCATTGATGACGGTATGAGGCACGCCGCTGACATGGTACTTGACCTCCAGCAAAGCAAATTTTGAGCTTTCCACCATATCAGTGGTGATATACATTGCAAGACTGGCTCATATATCTACCTTAATTTGCCATCTCTCAGATGGCATCTATCTCTATGCCCATCTTCCTAAAAAGCCCCTTTTTGTTTGACAACCATAGAAAAACCTAATAGAAATATCTCGTATGTAATAGGGTAAAGCAAATTAAAAAGATTACGAAGCTCTATCTTAAAAAAACGGGATTAACGCTTTCAAAACAGACGAAATCCTCTTGTCATGAAAATTCTTCTTATATTTCCAGGCCTGCATCATTCTTTAGCCAGAAAGGAGAGGAAACACAAGGAATTCCAGCTCATCGGTACAACACTTCCTACCCTGGCAGCTCTTAGCCCACCTGATATAGAGGTAGAGATACTGAATGAATATAACCATCCTGTAGATTACGAAGCCGATGCAGATATAATCGGCATCACAGTTATGACCTCTCATGCACCAAGGGCTTATGAGATAGCAGATGAATTCAAAAAAAGGGACAAATTTGTTGTACTGGGAGGTATCCATCCAACTGCCCTACCAGAAGAGGCTGCCCAACATGCAGACAGTGTGGTCATAGGAGAATCTGAAGGGGTATGGGAAAATTTTTTAAAGGACTTTCAAAATGGAAGCCCTAAAAAATTTTATAAGGCAGATCGTCTTCCCTTTTCCCATGAGATTCCAACTCCAAAAAAAGATTCAGTTGATCCGAAAAGCAGAGGGAAAAGATTTCTCTCACCCAGAATCGAGATCATGTCTGTTTCACGAGGATGTCCGTACAATTGTGATTTTTGCTGTGTGACCGAGTTTTTTGGCAATACTTACCGCTTTCGGCCTGTTGAATCAATAATTAAGGAGATTGAATCTTTTGGGAAAATTGCTTGTCTATTCTTTCAAGATGATAATATTGTGGGTATTAAATCCTTGGCCAAAGAGTTTTTTCAGAAGCTTATACCACTTAAAATTCGGTGGGCAGGGGGAACTACCCTCGCTACTCTTCAGGATGAGGAACTTTTATCCCTTATGAGGGAAAGTGGATGTATTACAATGTTTGTGGGCATCGAATCATTAAACCTTCCATTTGCAAAAAATAGATGTCAGATGCAAGATAGGATTGAATATTATTATAAAAGCATCGAAAAGCTTCATCAGTACGACATCATGGCCTATGTTTCCTTTATTTTTGGCTTTGACGTGGATGACATCTCTGTATTTGAAAAGACAGTAAGATTTGCTCAGGATGCCTGTTGTGAAGGTGCAGCATTCCATATCCTTACTCCTTATCCTGGCACCAGACTTTATGAAAGACTGGATAAAGAGAGAAGGATTTTTATCAGGGACTGGCAATATTATGATGGAGGACATGCGGTATTTCATCCAAAACTAATGAGCGCTCAGGAGCTGGAAGAAGGTTTTACATGGGCTATCAAGGAATTTTATTCAATAAAATCAATTGCGAAACGGGTATGGGGATCCCGTACACGGCCCTTTTTTGCCATCCCATGGAATCTTTTTACCTATTTTGACAGACAATTTAATTAGACATGATTCAATCAGTATTGTATATTTATCCTCTACCGTCTCACATAATAGAACGAGAGGTCTACGAGGCCAACAAGCCCTCAACCTGATCAGGTCACCGTCTTTTTTTCATGAAGGTTCAGATTATCCCTGGTGGATTTGAGTCAAAACGTGCCAAACATTGTTGGGGGACTCCCCGCCAAGGACTGAAAGAGCCCCCTCATACCGCCTTAATCTCCCTCCTTGGTTCATCGGCAGAATCGGCAAAAAAATTCCCAAAACTGGCATATAAAACAGGCACCTGAGAATAACAATCCTAAAAGAGCACCAAGTGCAGTTACTAGGAAAACGGTACCGAAAACAAACGATATGAACCCCCTCAATCGCCGGTGTTTCTGCAGCGAATCAGCACCATACCAGAGGGAATAACCCGACAAGAAAACAAAAAGACAAAACATCCCCAAGAAAACGATGGTCGTCACGCCCATTTCATCCCTCCCTTCTTGATACAGTCAAAGGTTCAGATTCTTACCTAGCCTCGACGAACAGCGTAAGGACAACTGCAAGTCCTCGATACACACGTATCTCACTACCTCACCGTCTTGTACCTTTAGTGCCAAGCTGTTAGATGACCTGAAAAACCAGCCTATCATAACAGATTTTTGTAGCGGAGCAAGCTCTTTGACAACTTACCTGGGACGCCGCATGGGGGGTCGAATTTTTGTTTTTGACACATTGAAAAAGGAGGACAGGTCTTACCTTATAACGTTTCTTCCTCCTATTGCCCTTTATTCTAAGTTTATTGAGAAAGAGGCCAGTTCTATTTTTACTTGATCAGGATCCTTGAATAGGATTGTATTAATGCCTAGTTTTCCCGAACCTTCGATAAAATCAATTCTGTCATCAATAAAGACCGCTTCGTCTGGTTGCACACCTAATCTTCCCAAAGCTATCTCATATATCCTCTTTTCCGGTTTTCTTGTCCCTTCTGCACATGAAAATACAGTGACATCGAACATATCATACTGCTGTTCATGAAAATAATTCATTGCGGCCATTTCTGTGTTGGAAAGAAGTCCCACTTTATACCCTCTATCTTTTAAATGGGAAGCCAGAGAGAACATCTCTTTTTTTGGAGAATATACTTGTCGAAAGGCATCCTCCCACAATGAAGGATTATATGATTTCTGCACTCCCAGTTCAGAGCAAAGCCTCTCCCACAATGCGTCCTCTGAGATCATCCCCTTTTGAAACTCCGGGGCAAATTTTTTGAAGGCATTGTTGAGTGCCTCTCCAGTTACACCTAGTGAGTTTGCAAAATAGGCAAGTAGTCCCGATGCTGGGTTATCGATTAACACTCCACCCCAATCAAATATAATTGCCTTAATCCTATGTTGATAAGACATGCTGTCTTTCATATGAAGTTTACTTGTAAGTCAAAATCACCCTTACGAAATTCGCTTCGTTCTATGATGTTGTTAAACGCAGGAGGGTTTATGCCAATAAAGGGTGCGACCAAAGGATACGATTCGCCTGTGGGGATTTAAAGTGAAATTATATCCTTGGGGAAGTGGGTGACCCTCTCCATCCCCTCCTCCCTGACGATATAATCCAACTCTATCCCGACGGCACCTTCGCCGGGGAAGACGAATTTTGGCTCAAAGGCAAAGACCATCCCCGGCTGAAGGGGTTTCCTGAATCCCCGTCCAATGATGGGCCACTCGTTGATCTCCAAGCCTATGCCGTGTCCCACAAAGGCGACCTGTCCCTCCCCATGGCCCATAAAATATTGACTCAATCCCTCTTTGGCAACGATCTCTTTGGCCCGCTCGTATATCCGGGTGGCCAACTCCCCTGCCCTGGCGGATGACTCCAAATCCTCTATAATGGTCTGGGCGACCTGGTAGGCCCTTGCAAGGTGGTCCTTTAGACGTCCAATAACAAACACCCTGGTTTCATCTGTCACATAACCGTTATATCCACCACCGTAGTCTATAATGATCGGCTCGTTTCGCTTTATCCTTTTGGTGGAGGAACCCTGGGCGATGGCATGGGTCACCCCAGAACCACAAAGCGGTGTATCACCAAAGGAGATCGTGCAGGCGCTCTCTCCGGAGAGGACATAGATGTTCATCATCTCTTGGTTGAACCCCCGCATCCTCAGAAATCCCTGGTGCCCTTTGGCCCTACCGATTGAGATCAGGACCCCGTCTAGCTCCATCTCCGACATCCCTTCCCGCAGATGATTGCTAACTTCAGAGAAGACCTGGTCAATAATCTCTCCTGATCTTTTGACCTGCTGTATCTCAAAGTCGCTCTTTACGCTCCGTATCTCTTTGATCTCCTCGGAGATGTTCAGGATCTCCCATCCCCGAAAGAGGTCTCTGATCTTATAGAAAAGGGATACGGGGATTACATCAAGCTCTAACCCCACCCTCTTCCCCCCTAATCCGTATTCATGGAGCAGACTCGGGAGTGCCTTGATACCTTTCATCCTGATACACCGTAAAGGGCTTTCCGTGGCCGCTCTTTCATAATGCCTTTGGACAAAAAAGATGGGTTCCTCTTTCAGAGGGACAAAAAGATAACCTTTTTGGATAGTGCCGGTGAGATAGAAGAGGTCGACGTTTTGGATGATAAGGGCGAGATCTACCCCCTTATCATCCATCTTCTTTTGGAGTTTGTTTACCCTTGCAGTTATTTCCTCTGGAGGGGTGAGCTCAAAGGTTCCGATCTCCTCTGTCATCGCTCTCTTTCACTAAAATGTTTTCTAAAAGCTACGCCACCGTAACACCGCTCCTTACCTTATGTCAATAGCGCCCCTTCAGCCTCCGCCCCTTTCCACCGTTCTGGCAAGTTATCTGCCGCAAGAGCAGCTTTCCTATTTTCGACTTGACTATACACAAAGAGGTGATGGTCCTCGTTGATACTTCAGTTTGGGTTGAGGTTCTCAGAGACAGAGACGGCAGGGTGGTACTGGTCTTTCGTGAAAGAATCGGTACGGAAATTTGTGTTTTCAGTCGTTTTGCCCAACTTGAACTACTTCAAGGAGCTAGAAACGAACAGGAATGGAGACAACTTGATGATTACCTTTCAACCCAGTACTATCTTGAAGCAACCGAAAACACTTGGAGAGAAGCTGCAAGAATCTACTTTGAACTGAGAAGAAAGGGGGTTACCCTGAGCAGCCCCGTGGATTGCTGTATAGCCCAGATAGCTATTGAGTCAAATGCACTCCTTTTGCACCGGGACCAAGATTTTGAAAAAATTGCCACGGTCAGACCTTTGGCTGCTGAACGTTTTAGCCCAAGAATATAGTGTGCCTATTAAGGAGCACGGAAAGATGACTGATGAGTTGTCCTCAAAGAGACTTATAAGGAACGGCCTCAAAGGAGGGGTGAATCTTTTGCTTGACAGCCTTTTTCATGGGTGACCCCCTTTGACTTCGAGGGGAGGTACTGAAGGGGGTTTCAAAACCTTAAGGGTCGTTGCCAGGCTTCCTTCAGTCGGGAGATGTCCCCCTGAATGATCTTTTGCCCTTTTTGATTGATCACGATGAATCTTCTTCCCCTGGTTACCCGTCCTATCTCCCCCAGATATATTCCCTTCATGATGGAGAGGAAGGCCTCCTGCATGGTGGGATGGACCGTCGCCACAAATCTGCTTTGAGATTCAGAGAAGAGCAGATAATCATCCCTTTCTACCCCTGTAGACGGGACTTTCCTCAGATCCACCTCCATCCCCAACCCGCCTGCGAAGGCACTCTCAGCCAAGGCCACCCCCAACCCTCCATCAGAGCAGTCGTGGCAGGAGGCCACCACCCCTTCCATGATGGCCTCATGGAGTTTATAGTATAGTTCCTTTGCCTCCCAGGCCTGCACTTGAGGCACCTTATTTCCTATATATCCATGCATGGCGAAGTATTCTGACCCCCCCAATTCATCGTATGTCATCCCCAAGACATAGACCAGGTCCCCTGGGGCCTTGGCGTCCATGGTTACCGCCCTGCGGACATCCTCTATCTTGCCCAAGACCGAGAACAATACGGTGGGAGGAATGGATATCTTGATATCTCCGGCTAGGTAGTCGTTTTTCATGCTGTCCTTCCCGGAGATACAGGGCACCCCATAGGTGGTGGTGTAGTCGTAGAGGGCCTTGTTGGCCCTCACCAGCTGCGCCAGCTTATACTCACCATCAGGGGTCTTATCTGACTTCACCGGATCGGGCCAACAGAAGTTATCCAGTCCCGCCATCCTAGCCGGGTTCCCTCCCACGGCCACGTTGTTCCTGATGGCCTCATCGATGGCACAGGCCATCATATGGTAGGTGTCGATGTCGCTGTAGCGGGGGCAGATCCCGCTGGAGACAACCACTCCCTCAAAGGAGTCCAGCAGGGGGCGGATGGCTGCGGCATCCCCCGGGCCGTCTTCTTTCTTACCCACCAGCGGTTTTACGGCGCTTCCTCCTTGGACCTCGTGATCGTACTGGCGGATCACCGTCTCTTTACTGCAGATGTTGAGTCGGGAGAGCATCCTCTCGAGTGTCGATGTCAGCTCCTCCGATAACGCGAATTCGGGTTCCTCGTGGTGGGGTCTCTCCCAGCGGGCCACCAGCTCCATCCGCGGGACCCCTTCGTGAAGGAAGTCCATATCTAAATAGGCTACCGTATCCCCATGCCAGAAGCAGTGAAACGTGCCGCTGTCGGTGAAACGGCCCAGCACCGTGGCCTCCACCTCCATCCTGTTGGCCAGCTCTAGGAGTTCGTCTATCTTGGCGGAGTACACCGCAAGGGTCATCCTCTCCTGGGATTCGGACAAAAGGATCTCCCAGGGATCGAGGCCGGGGTACTTGAGAGGGGCGCGCTCTAGATAGATCTCGCATCCCCCTGGTCCGCTGGCCATCTCCCCCACCGAGGAGGAAAGACCTCCGGCTCCATTGTCGGTAATGGATTTGTAGAGGTTACGATCCCGGGCCACCAGAAGGAAGTCGGTCATCCTCTTCTGGGTGATGGGATCACCGATCTGTACGGCGCTGGTGGGAGAGGCTTCATGGAGTTCCTCTGAGGAGAAGGTGGCACCGTGGATCCCATCCTTGCCTATGCGACCCCCCACCATCACCACCAGGTCCCCTGGATCGGCCCTCTTGATGTGGGAGGGTTCCCCTTGGATGTACCTGGGCATCATTCCACAGGTCCCGCAGTAGACCAGGGGTTGTCCCACATATCTATCGTCGAAGACGATGCTCCCGTTTACGGTGGGAATTCCACTCTTGTTCCCCCCGTGTTCCACTCCCTCCCTGACCCCTTCGAAGATCCTCTTGGGGTCCAGCACCCTGGGGGGGAGAGGTTTGGACCAGTCAGGTGGGGCGAAGCAGAATGTATCCACGTTGAAGATAAGCTTAGCCCCCTTTCCCGTCCCGAAGGGGTCTCTATTGACCCCCACGATCCCCGTCAAGGCCCCTCCGTAGGGGTCGAGGGCAGAGGGGGTGTTGTGGGTCTCCACCTTGAAGGCAAGGCTCCACTGCTCGTTAAAGGCCACCACCCCTGCGTTGTCGGTGAAGACCGAAAGACACTGATCTTTTTCTCCCAGAGAACGTCTGATGACCTCCGTAGCCCCCCTGATGCAGGTGTCGAAGAGCCCTTCGATCACTTCCTCCTTTCCATCTTCGTCTATATACCTGATGCGGGCCTGAAAGATCTTGTGCTTACAGTGTTCAGACCAGGTCTGGGCAATGGCCTCCAGTTCCACATCGGTGATCTGCTCCTCAATTCTTATCTTCCTCCTCTCTTTGATCTCCTTCCTCCCGAAGTAGCGCTGAAGGGCCTTCATCTCCTCCAAACTGAGGGCCAGCAATCGCTCCTTGCTGAGCGACAAGAGATCCTCGTCTGGGACCTCCAGGGCAAACCTCTCTATCCTTCCCCCCGTTAACCCGGTCACCTTGGGGACAACAGACCCTATTCCCTTTACTGAATTCCACTCCTCCCGATTTCTGATCTCAAAGCGATGGACCAGGGGGTTGCCCAGGAGTCCCGTGGCAATTGTCTCGATCTCATCTCGGGAAAGCCCCCCCCTTATCAGGTACTGGCAGGAGGTGTATACTCGCTCCTCCTCCTTTAAACGGACCTCTAAACGGGCCTCCAGGGCCTCCCTGGCGGTCCGACCCACATTATCCGTCACCCCGGGCAAAAGGCCCACCTCAATCATCCAGTCGAAGTCCTGGGCGAGTGGACAATCCACAGACCAGACTTGCGTGATGGGATCACTATAAGGACCTTTGGCCAGGGACTCCAACTCCTCTCTCTGTAAGGGCACATCAATAGTATAAACATCGACGGTCCTTACAGATTCCACCTCCAGCCCAAGCTGATTGTTAACCTTCTCCCGTATCTTTCCCCCCAAAGGATCTCTCAACTCCCCCTTGAAGGCTACCTCTATACGATGGGCCATCTCTTTACCTTATCACCATGGGAAGGGTGAAATAGAAGGTGCTTCCCTCACCCTCCTTGCTCTCGGCCCAGATGCGCCCCCCATGGGCCTGCACCACCTCGCGGGCAATAGCCAGCCCCAGACCACTCCCCCTTTGGCCTTTTGCATCAGTGTAGAACTTATCAAAGATATGGGGGAGGTCCTTCTCAGATATCCCGGGGCCATCGTCCTTTACCCAGAAGCGAACCATATTATTCTTCCCTTCCCCTCCTACCTCGATAATCCCTCCAGTGCTGCCGTGGCGCACTGCGTTACCTAAGAGGTTCATAAAGAGCCTCCCGATAGCCCATTCATCGGCCTCCACCCAGGGGACCCCGCCCATCTTTACCTCAAAATGCTGCCCTCTCTCTTTTGCCTGCGGGTGTAAAGTCTCTATCACCCCATCGACCACGGCGCGCGGGTCCAAAGGCTGCGGGTTAAATATAAACTTCCCTGAGGTGAGTTGGGTGAGATCCAAGAAGTTGTTCACGAATTCCTCCAACTTCTTCGCCTCACTCCAGATCCAATAGAGTTTTTGGTGGTCTTTCTCCGCTATCTTTGCCTGCAAGGAGGTGAGGAGCTTTTTGGAGAAGGCCACCATGGAGATCAAAGGGGAACGCAGGTCATGGGTCACCATGGAATAGAACTCCTCCTTAGAGCTCTGGAGTTCTTCAATCTCTCGTTTAGCCTCAGCCAGTACCTTGGCAGCCCTCTTGATACCTTCTAACTCCAGTTTGCAGGTCTCTAAGTCAGTGGTTTCCTCTTGTCCTTGGGCCTCTTTTAGGGGTCTCCCCTGAGGGAGAGGTATACCCTCTACCTGCGCCAATAGGGCGACTTGTGCCTCCAAGATCTCTCGGTGTCCAACCTCATCTTGGGCCAGTTGTTCCAAGAGGAATTTGATTTCTGGGTCGTTGGACTTTTGGGCGGCCTCCAGATATGTCTGGCAGGACTCAATTTCCTTCTCGATGGCTACCTTTAAGATTTTTATGATATCATCTTTATACGCCATCGTTCCTCCGGGCCATTAGAGTCCTCAAGGTGTCCAGGTGATTGCATTAGAAGAATTCCACTTCCCTGATTTCTGGGATCTCTTCCATCAACAGCTTTTCGGCCCACAAACTGAGGGCCACATCTGGTCCCCCTCAACAGAGCCTCCCGCCGATGAGTTTCACCCTCACCGTACCGCGTCCCTCATCTACCTCTATCATTTTCACGTGTCCTTCGGCAAGTTCCTCCAACCTTGGTTTGAGGCGTTCCAAGACCTCTTCAACTCTCTTTTCCAGCTTCACTCAGTTGACCTCCTGAGGGCCTTCCACCTCGATGAGTATCTTCACCCTTTTTTCTATCTCGTTCCTGATTTCGCGCATAGACTCAATAGGCCTTCCTGCTGGATCTTCCAGGTCCCAGTTCTCCACCTCGTCGGCAGGCGTCACAGGACAGTTCATCTCGCACCCCATCTGTACGACGAGATCAAAGGGTCGACCTCCATTTTCTAACTCATCCAACCCCCTTGGCCTGCGGTAAGCGAGATCTATACCCTTCTCTGCCATGACCTCGAGGGTAAGGGGGTGGATCTCCTCGGCGGGCTGGTCACCGGCACTCAGTGTATCGAATACTTCTCCAGCATAATATTGGAGAAAGGCCTCCGCCATCTGACTTCGGCAAGCGTTCTCCCGGCACAGGAAAAGGCCTCGTCTCCTTTTAGCTAGCGGTTCTGTTAACTCATTACCCTTCTGTCTCCCCTCGACTAGGGCTGTGGGGTGGCGGGTTATATCCCCGGGTGACTCAATCTGCCGAAAGCCCAATGCCCCCTCGAAGCGTGCGCCGATGGCGTCAAAGAAATACTTGGCGATGAGGTTCGTACCATTGAAGAGTTCCTTCCCCTTGGTCGCACCCACTGCCAAAAGGAAACCTTTGCGGAACTTGGCCTTTGGATCTGTGAGCTTAAAGGTATATTTCCTTGACCAAAGGGCCTGAGTGCGGTCTATCAGCGCCTTCAGTTGTGCCGTGGGGCCATAAAAAAATATAGGTGTAGCGAGGACCACAAGGTCAGCCCTGCGCAGAAGATGATAGATCTCTCCCATGTCATCGTCTTGTTGGCGACAAAACCCCTTCTTTTCACAGAACCGGCATCCTTGACAGGGCATGATATTCTTGAAGGCCACATCGATCTTAATCACCTCTGTTCCTTGTTTCTGAGCACCTTCGAGAAAAGCAGAAAGCAAAAGATCGGTATTCCCTTTCTTTCTCGGGCTCCCCATTAAGCCGAGCACAACCATGCGTTTACCTCTTGGCGAACTTTTTCAAGGCGTGCTTCACTGCCTGCTTGGTGAAATAACCGGCCCTGTGCATGAGGGTATCGTGAAACTGCCAGTCCACGTTCATGGTGGCGAGACATGGGTAATTGTGGTGAAGGAGGCCGCTCTTTTCTTCTGTATCCATGACCTTCGTCCCCCTTAACTCCTCGGCCACAAAATACGTACTCCCGCAGGGGGCACTCCTGATCACCCTCGTCCCCTTCACCCTGTCGGTTTCCACCTCGATCTCTACCTCTGGGGCGCCGAAGTGATGGGCAAACTCCCTGATGAGCGGGTCATCAGAATTCCCCTCCTGCAGGGTGCAGAAGGTGACAGGGAAGACCACCGCTACGCCCAGCTTCTGAAAGGTCCTCTCCAATTGTTTGACCAGGCCAGGAGGAAGCCAGGCGCGGTTGTCCACAGGGGCGATCACCGCACGGGCCCCGGAGGCCTTAACAATATTCGGCAGAAGCTCCGCTACACTGGCATGTTCCCCGAGACTTATCACAAGATCTGCATTAGGGATGTCCTTGGGAAGAAACTCCGAGGGTTCCTCGATCATCATGGGAAGGGATGAAGTAATCTCCAAGGTCTCTACATTCCAATCCTTTGGGCCATGCTTCTCCCAGGTTTCGGCCATCCTCTTCCCATAGTTCCCTTGGACGATGGCCAGTATCTTCATCTCGCCCTTTACATCGCCTCTGTATCCGTTTCCTCGATCATACGCTCCAGTTCTTTTTTGAGCCCCTCCGGAAGCCCTACGATATCCAAGGAAAGGAAACCTTTGATAATAAGAGATGTTGCCTGTTGCTCCGAGAGTCCCCGGGACATCAGGTACTCGACCTCTTCTTGAGCGATTTTTCCCACGGCTGCTTCATGAGACATCTCCAGATCGGACGTTTTGCCTTCCAGTTCTGGGACTGCGTGGATTGTGCCTTGATCAGATAGCAGGAGCCCCTTACATTCTAGGTGCGCTCTGATACCAGGGGTTTCTCCAACCAGGTGACCCCTGGCGATGATCGTTCCCCCAGTGGATACGGCGCGGGAAATGATCTCTGCCCGGCATCCTTCTTTCTGAAGGATCACTCGGGAACCGACATCCATGAGGGAACCGGGCCTCGCCAGCAGCACAGAATTGAAGGTTGCAACCGCTCCTTTCCCTCTCAAGGTCGCGGTGGGGTACATCTGGAGGTCCCTGGCAGGTACGAGGCAGATATAGTTGGAAATGAAGGTTCCACCTTCTTCCACTATCACGGCCGATCTGGGTCTAACTGCCATCTCCTCTGCCCAGTTGTGAATCATGGTAAAGGATATAGTTGCTCCCTTTTTCACGTAAAATTCCGAGATGCCGACATGCAACCCAGAACGAACACCGGGAGCGGTAGCACAACCGGTGATGATGTTCAGGTTTGATTCTTCCTCGGCGACAATGATGTTATGGACGTCCTGCGCGAGCTTGTCCTCGGTGAGGTAGAGACAGGCCTGCAGGGGATAGTAGATCTGGGCTCCTGGCAGGGAACGGATGTAATAGCCGTGCTCTTGATGTTCCTCTGCCCGCCTGGTATAGACATCTTTGTCTATTGGTACTGCCTTGCCCCAGTATTCCTTCAAGCCATCATACTTTTTCCTGGCTTCTGTAGCAGACATGATCTCCGCCCCGTCGAAGTCGGTGCGGCAGTGGACCACCGAGTGGTCCTTCTGAAAAAAGCTCCCCGACCGCTCCTTCCCCGTGGGGTCGACTCCGATCATCAAGAGTACTTTCTGATCTTCGGGAGAGAGCCGTGATAGATCATCTAGTTGGGGGTGCTCTGGGGCTTCCTCCCGATATATGCTCAGATCCAGATCGCCGGTTGGTTTCGCCTTATCTTGTGCCATTTTCCTCCCCCTTTCGGAAGCAGCGATAGCACTCCTCGAACCCACTTTTTCTTATGGTATAAAGTATCTCCCTGGGGCTGGCATAACAACCGATCTTTCCCTGCATGAGGACATAACCTACATCCACATCCACGTAGTCGAGGATGTGACCGGTGTGAGTGATAATAAGACCCGTCTTCTTCCTTTCCCGGTACAGATCCTTCATGGTCTTTCCCTTGTTTGGCCCCCTCTTTCTTCCCAATAGATGGTTTGTATATTCTCCAATGAGCGCAATGTTTTCCAGGTCCACACCCGACTCAGGCTCATCCAAAAAGACCAAATCTGGATCTTGTAGGATCAACTGCAAGAGTTCCGCCCTCTTGATCTCCCCGCCGGAAAACCCGACATTTACCTCCCGCTCAAGAAAGTCCACGAGATTTAGGTTGTCAGCATACTCCTCCAAGAGCTTTCCGTTCCCCTTGGCGCTGGTTTCAATCAGTCTTCTGAGCTTCACCCCTTTTATGGTCGGTGGGCGCTGAAAGGACATACCAATCCCCATATTCGCACGTTCATTCACCGGAAGACGGGTAATGTCTTTCCCGCGAAAGATGACCTTTCCCTCGACTTTGTAGCCCGCAAATCCCATTATGGCGTTTACCAAGGTGGTCTTGCCTGAACCGTTAGGTCCAAAAATGGCGTGGATTTCTCCCTCTTTCATCTGGAGGTTTACCCCCTTGAGGATCTCTTTTTCCCCTACCGAAACATGGAGATCCTTAACCTCCAACAGGAATTCACTTTTCATTCTTCTTACCCCCTTAAACTTTTTTGCCTTTTCCGCTATTTTGTTCGGTCTCATCCCCAATAATCTAAAAATTCCCCCAT
>DAOVGN010000019.1 GCA_030672385.1 Deltaproteobacteria bacterium
TCAAAAGAAGGCTGGCTGACAGAACATATGTTAATCATGGGGGTACATGGTCCGGGAGGAAGGGCAAGTTATCTCACAGGAGCTTTTCCGTCTATGTGCGGAAAGACCTCTACTGCCATGATAGAAGGCGAGACAATTGTCGGTGATGATATAGTATACCTCAGGAAGATAGGTGGACAAATCCGCGCAGTGAATGTGGAAAAGGGGATGTTTGGAATAATAGAAGGGGTAAACTCTACTGATGACCCGCTCATATGGAAGGTGCTTCATACCTCGGGTGAGATTATATTTTCAAATGTGCTTGTTGCAGAAGAGAGGGATGCCTACTGGATTGACAAAGGTGGTGAGATCCCCAAAGAAGGCGTTAATCACTCAGGTGAGTGGTTCTTGGGCAAGAGAGATAAGGAAGACAAAGAAATACTGCCTTCACATAAAAACGCCAGGTTTACATTAGACCTGAGGATTTTAGATAATGTAGATCCAAAACTCAATGACCCTGAGGGTATCATAGTTAGTGGAATAATCTACGGAGGTCGAGATTCTGACACTTGGGTGCCAGTGGAAGAGGCCTTTGATTGGGTTCATGGTATTGTAACTAAAGGTGCAGCATTAGAATCTGAAACCACAGCTGCCACTTTGGGAAAAGAAGGTTTAAGGGTGTTCAACCCCATGTCGAATCTGGACTTCCTATCCATATCCATAGGAAGATATATGGAAGATAACCTAAGTTTTGGCGCTAGCTTAGATAACCCACCTCGGATCTTCTCTGTTAATTACTTCTTGAAAGATTCAGATGGGAAATTCATGAACCATAAAAGTGATAAACGCATCTGGCTTAAATGGATGGAGTTACGGGTACATGATGATGTTGATGCCATAAAAACACCTATTGGTTTTATGCCCAAGTATCAAGACCTCAAGAAGCTGTTTAAAGAAACGTTTAATAGAGACTATGCTGAAGAAGACTACAACAAACAATTTACTGTGCGAGTACCTGAACATTTAGCCAAGATCGATAGGGTGACAGATATATACAATACGAGAGTTCTTGATACGCCACAAATAGTATTTCAGGTATTGGAAGAGCAGAGGGAGAGGTTGAAAAAGGCGAAAGCGAGATATGGGGATTATATCTCACCAGATAAATTTTGATTCTTCAAGGATAGTGTATATAATCAAATTGCTCTCTATTCAACACACATTATTGAGATACAGTTGCTAAGAGAAACGGTCTTCTCCAGGCATATATCCCCCCTTGATCCATTAGCTCACCAATCCAGTATGCGATCCGCCATGAGGCAATCTCCTAGTAAACCCTGAGGGAATGATCTGGGCTTGTTGACAGTGTAAGAGCTCCATGTCATCATTGGGTCTATGATCCGGGTAATTGTCGATGGGGAAAGAAAACAATTAGATAAAAAAAGGATCAGGGTAGAGACCCTCCTGAAGAGGCTCTACATAAACCCTGAGACCGCCCTGGCCCTGCGCGGGGGAGAGATCCTCACCGAGGATGAGGATCTCTTGGAGGGGGATACCTGCGTCATCATGCGAACCGTTGCCAAAAGATGAAGTGCAAGAAGTGCGGTGAAAAGGCCGTCATCAGGCTGAGGGCCCACAACATCTCGTTGTGCAAAGATGACTTCCTCTCCTTCGTCCTGAACAGTGTACAGAGGACGATAAAAAAGTACAAACTCTTTGTGCCGGGAGAAAAGATCCTGGTGGCCGTCTCAGGGGGAAAGGACAGCCTTGCCCTGTTTGATATCCTCCAGAGGCTCGGCTACCCTGTGGAGGGGTTTTATATAGATCTGGGAATAGACGGCTTTTCCCAACGGGCTCAGGAGATTGCAGGGGAATTCCTTGCGGAAAGGAAGGCACCTCTGCACCTCTACTCCCTTCGGGAGGAGGTGAGGGCTGGCGTGGCCCAGATCGCCTCACGGCTGAAGAGGTCCCCATGTTCGCTATGCGGAATGATGAGGAGATATATCATGAACCGATTCGCCTGGGAGAAGGGGTTTTCAACCGTCGTCACAGGCCACAACCTGGACGATGAGGGGGCAACCCTTCTGGGCAACCTGATAAACTGGCAGGTTGGCTATCTGGCAAGGCAATCGCCGCTGCTGCCCGCAACCCATCCCCGCCTGGTGAAAAAGGTTAAACCCCTGGCCCGGTTGTCCGAGAGGGAGATCCTCGCATACTGCCTCTTCAGGGGCATAGCCTATCATGAGGAGCGGTGTCCTCATTCCAAAGGCGCCACCTCCATCAAGCAAAAGGAGGTCCTCAATCTCCTCGAGTACCACTCGCCGGGGAGCAAGATCCGCTTCTACCAGGAGTTCCTCAAGAATCAGGAGGTTTTCCCCGGGCTCGAGCCCCACGAGATGAGGGAATGCACCGTCTGCGGCTTCCCCACCACCAGGGATATGTGCCAGTTCTGCGCAATCCTGGAGAGGTTCAGGGAGTTAACCCCCCTACAGGGCCAGATTGAGGAGAGAAAGGATTAGGTCATGCTCAAAGACAGGGTCATATATTTTGGCGGGTCCCTCCCCGTTCCCTGCCGCTATCAGAAGGGGGTGTTGGCCTTGGAGGATGAGGCCGTCACCTTCCGGGCAGGGGACGAGATAGACCTGGTCATTCCCCTCACCCGCCTGAAGGGGGTGAGGATGGAGGAGGTGAAATATTACAGCTCAATCGGCTATTTTCTCCGCCTGGAGTATGAGGATGAACAGGGGCAGCCCCAGCACCTATTGGTGGAGGTGAGATCCTTCATCAGGAGGGGACGGACCCTGTACAAGGCCCGTCGGTGGGTGGAGGAACTTTCCCGCAGGATCGGGGACTGAAATCCCTTGCAATATATTTCTGTTTTGATAAAATTGTAGTGCTTCCCCGGTAGCTCAATCGGCAGAGCGGGTGGCTGTTAACCACTAGGTTGCAAGTTCGAGTCTTGCCCGGGGAGCCAAAAGCCTATTAAAAATGGGGACTTAGCGAAGCCTAGGTCCCCATTTTTTGTCTCAGCTCTCTCGGCAGTACGAGGCGGGGAGAAATTAGTGCACGACGTTACACTTTTTCACGAGTGGTGGCCGAAGCAGTTGGGGATGTGGGGAGATGAAAAATGGATGTGCATGGGAGGATTTTTGCTTTACAATGAATATTGATGAAGATAATATTGTATTTGATACCAGCCGAAACAATTGTCTCTTAAGGTCGGAAGGAGATGGAAGACCTCTTTTTGCAAAGTGAGACGTCAATCGAGTTACCATGCATCAATAAGGTGCTAACCCTTCCCGAAGGTTTCGACGATGTCTTGACAAAAGTTCTGCAGTTCCTTTACACCATCGCCCACTGGATCGGGCTTGTGATTGCCAAAATCATCCATTCGATCTTGCCTTCGGTAAAGATACCTAACGATCTTGTAGAATCGATCGGGCTTCTGGCGATGCTGACGATCTTCTTGGTGGTTATGCAGATCGCTAAAAAGCTCACGTGGATCGTGGTGGTCATTGGATGGCTCTTGGTCTTGGTGCGTGTAGCGCTGATAACGATCCAGGGGTAGTGCCAAATAAGGATGTGAAGATGGGTAAAGAGAATGCACGTTTTTTTATTCTGTTATCTTTGTTAGTCGTAAGTTTCTTGTTCCCCAGTAAACTGCGCTCTGAGATCTACAAGTATGTCGATAAAAAGGGAACGATCCATTTTGTCGATGATATGGGTAGGATACCCAGTGAGTACAGGGATAGCGTGACAGTTTATGAAGATAGGTCCGATCATCTTTCCGAGCAGGAAAGGTCGACCATCATGGAGGAGGGGCGCAAGGAAGGGGAAGAGCTTCGCGAACGAGAGACAGGAGAAGTGTCAGCG
>DAOVGN010000013.1 GCA_030672385.1 Deltaproteobacteria bacterium
GGATTTCAGGTAGGGGAAGAAGGCCCTCAGCTCTCCTTCGCTGTACTTATGGGTATCCTTGATTACAACTACCCTTCGCTGGGCCATAAAGGGGAGGGTGTTGCAGGTACCAATGACCTCTGGGGGTGGGGCCTCATCGGCGTAGTAGGATTTGAAATTAAGTGCTCTGAATTCAGGAGGCAGGAGAGTGGCCAGGATAATCTGAAATGCCCTCTCTATGAGGTATCTCTCATCCCCATAGAGGAGATAAAAAGGCCGAACCTTTCCCCCTCTTAGCTCGTCTTCTAAACGCTTAAACTCCGCCCTCAGGTTTAAAACCTCTCTTGTATCCTGATGTAGACCTCCTCAGCCAGGTCCGCAGCGATCTGACGGATGGCCCTGTTTTTTCTCTCCTCATTGACCATCACGTCGTCGGAGGCCATGTATTCTTCAGAACCCTTTATCCCATTACCCCGCCAGAGGATCTCCCCATCACTCTGGCGTACTAGGAGAAGGTCCAGGGTGATGGTGATCCGATATTCCTTAGCCCGTGCCTCCTCATCATAGGCCAGGGAGCTAGCGCTGAGGGATCTGATAGTTCCCTGTAAGACGGACTCTGCCTCTTGGGCCCTCACGAGCTGCGGTTCCCCCCGGAATATGAACTCCCTGCGGAAGGCCGCTATGAAGGTCGTGTTGAGGTTGGGCTCAGGGGTCTTATTTTCCAGTGAGGAGATGGCCAAGGTGGTCACCCCTCCGGGAAACTCCCACCCGCTGCCCGAGAGGTGGTAACCACAGGCAAGGGCCATGGGGAGCAAGAAAAGGTTCAAAAAAAGGGCGATTTTGAACTTCATGCGCATACTATATTCACCAGTTTTTGGGGGACGAAGATGGTCTTTTTGACTTCTTTGCCCCCGATGTGCTTTTTTACCTTGGGGCTTGCCAAGGCCATAGTTTGGATCTCCGACTTTTCGGCGGAGGCGGGGACGAGGAGGCGATCTCTCAGTCTGCCATTTACCTGAACGACGATGACGATCTCCTCCTCCACAATGGCCTCCTGGTCGTACTCCGGCCAGGGGACCTTGATGATGCTTCCTTCCTTTCCCATGGCCTCCCAGAGCTCTTCCGCGATATGGGGGACGAAGGGGGAAAGGAGCAGCACTAGAGATTCCACTGTCTGACGCCAGACGGATCTGGCCAACGGGGTGTCCTCTACAACATCCTTGGTCTGGTAGATGTGGTTTACCAGCTCCATCACTGCGGCGATGGCGGTGTTAAAATGGAACCTTTCGATATCCTCCGTCACTTTTTTTATGGTCTTGTGCAGCTTTTGCCGCATCTCCCCCAGATTACCGGGGAGATCTGCGTTTCTCTCGGGATACGGCTCTTCCGAGAGATAATTTCTCAACTCATAGACCAGCCTCCAGACCCGATGGAGGAAGCGGTAACTCCCCTCCACTCCCTCCTCTTTCCAGTCCAGGTCCTTTTCCGGAGGGGCGGCGAAGAGGTTGAAAAGACGCGCGGTGTCAGCCCCGTATCGTTCGATCATATCGTCGGGATCCACGATGTTCCCCTTAGACTTGGACATCTTGGCCCCATCCTTGATCACCATCCCCTGGGTGAGGAGGTCGGTGAAGGGTTCGTCGAAGGAGACGAGGCCTATATCACGCAACACCTTGGTGAAGAACCTCGAATAGAGGAGATGGAGGATAGCGTGTTCTATACCCCCGATGTATTGGTCGACAGGCATCCAGTAGTCCAACCGCTCCCCCTCCAGGGGGCCCTGGTCGTAGTCCGGGCAGGTGTAGCGGGAAAAATACCAGGAGGAATCTACAAAGGTGTCCATGGTATCTGTCTCCCTCCTGGCAGGTCCTCGACAGCGGGGGCATGTGGTCTCGACGAAGGAGCGCAGGTTGGGCAGCGGAGACCTTCCACTCTCCTCCAGTTCTACATCGAGGGGGAGGATTACAGGCAGGTCCTCTTCGGGGACTGGCTGGACACCACAGCGGTCGCAATAGATGATAGGGATTGGGGTTCCCCAATACCTCTGGCGGGAGATCCCCCAGTCACGCAGGCGGTAGTTTACGGTCCTTTTGCCGATCCCCTCCTCCTCCAGATAATCGGAGATGGCCTCCATGGCCTGGCGGTTTTCCATACCGTCAAAGGGAGCTGAATTAACCATGACTCCATCGTCAGTATATGCCTCGGTCATGGTGGCAGGGTCGAGTTCTTCCCCAGGGGGCTGGATCACCACGGTCATCGGTATGCCATATTTTCGGGCGAACTCGAAATCCCTCTGGTCGTGGGTGGGCACCGCCATGATGGCCCCGGTACCATACTCCATCAGGACGAAGTTGGCGGTATAGATGGGCATCCTTCTCCCTGTTAGGGGATTTATGCAATAGGTCCCCAGGAAGCTCCCCTCCTTCTCCATATCTTCGGCTGTGCGCGTGATCAAGTCCTGCCTTTTCACCCTCTCCACGAATGCCCGAACTTCAGCCTCTTCCCGTCTTCCCTTGCAGAGCTCCAAGACCAGGGGGTGTTCAGGCGCCAGGACCATGAAGGTGGCCCCGTAGAGGGTGTCTTGGCGGGTGGTGAAGACGGTGATAGCCGCATCGCCATCTTCCAACGGGAAACCCACCTCCGTCCCCACGCTTTTACCGATCCAGTTCTTCTGCATGGTGATGACCCTCTCAGGCCAAGCGGGGAGTTTGTCGCACCACTCCAGCAGTTCCTCGGCGTATGCGGTAATCCGAAAAAACCACCCTTCCAGTTCCTTTTTTTTCACCTCAGCGTGACACCGCCAACATCTCTCCCCTTCCACCTGCTCGTTGGCCAGGACCGTCTGGCACTCCTGGCACCAGTTTACCAGGGACTGTTTACGGTAGACAAGCCCCCGTTCATACATCTTGATAAAGATCCACTGTTCCCATCTATAGTAATTCACGTCACAGGTTGCCAACTCCCTGTCCCAGTCGTAGCTGAAGCCTATCCGCTTGAGCTGAGACTTCATGTAGGAGATGTTGTCATAGGTCCACTTGGCGGGGTGGATCTTGTGCTCCAGGGCGGCATTTTCTGCAGGCATCCCGAAGGCATCCCACCCCATGGGATGCAATACGTTATACCCACGCATCATCTTATACCTGGCCACCACGTCCCCGATGGAGTAGTTCCGGATGTGCCCCATGTGGAGTTTGCCGGAGGGGTAGGGGAACATCTCCAGGAGATAATATTTCTCCCTCTCCGGGTCCTCCACGGCTCGAAATGACTTCTCCTGTTCCCAATGCCTCTGATGCTTCTCCTCGATCTGAATGTGATCATACCTCTCATTCATCTGCCCAACATCCTCCTTATCCTAAGCCTGAGGGCGTTGAGTTTGATAAAACCTTCGGCGTCCTTTTGTTGATAGACCTCGTCCTCTTCGAAGGTGGCAAATCCGCTGTGGTAGAGGGACGTGTCTGCTTTGCGCCCGACCACCATGCAGTTGCCTTTGTAGAGCTTCAGCCTGACGGTCCCTGTGACATCCTGCTGTGTCTCGTCCACCACCTTTCTCAACAGGTCCATCTCCGGTGAATACCAGTAGCCGTAGTAGATGAGCTCCGCTATCTTGGAGACAAGGGAGTCGCGCAGGTGCATCACCTCCCGGTCCATGGTGATCGATTCCATGGCCCGGTGGACGATGTGGAGAATGGTCCCTCCAGGCGTTTCATAGACCCCCCTGGATTTCATCCCGACATATCTGTTCTCCACGAGATCCACCCTTCCTATGCCGTGTATCCCACCTATCTCGTTGAGCCGGGCCAGTAGTTGGGCTGGGGAGTGTTTTTTCCCATCTATGCTGGCAGGGACCCCATCCTCGAAGTCTATCTCGCAGTACAGGGGTTGATCAGGCGCTTTTTCGGGGGACCGGGTGAGCACAAACATCTCCTCATCAGGTTCCCTCCAGGGATCCTCCAAGATCCCTCCCTCAAAGCTGATGTGCAACAGGTTTTTGTCACTGCTGTAAGGCCTCTGGGGGGTGACGGGTACGGGGATACCCCTGCTTTGGGCAAAGTCAATGAGGGTCTCGCGTGACCGAAACTTCCACTCCCGCCACGGGGCGATGACCGTTATGTTAGGATCAAAGTAGTAGTAGGTGAGTTCAAACCGCACCTGATCGTTACCCTTGCCCGTGGCCCCATGGGCCACAGCTTTGGCCCCCTCCTTGCGTGCTACCTCCATTTGACCTTTGGCGATGAGTGGGCGGGCGATGGAGGTCCCCAGCAGATAGCCCCCTTCGTAGATGGCATTGGCCTTAACGGAGGGAAAGACGAAGTCCCTGACGAACTCCTCCTTCAGGTCTTCGATATACACCTTACTCGCCCCGGTGGCCAGGGCCTTCTGGCGAACCTCTTCCACCTCTTTCCCTTGGCCGATGTCGGCACAGTAGGCGATCACATCACATTCGTAGTGTTCCTGTAACCACTTCAGGATGACGGAGGTATCTAGTCCTCCCGAATAGGCCAATACTATCTTTTTAATGCCTTTTGCCATCTTCCTCACCTTTTCCCATTAACAACGTCAAGATGGCCTTTTGTACGTGGAGGCGGTTCTCCGCCTGGTCAAAGACGATGGAGTGGGGTCCATTCATAACCTCATCGGTGATCTCCTCGCCCCGATGCGCTGGCAGGCAGTGCATCACCAGGATGTCCTCTCTGGCTAGGAGGAGGAGATCTGCGTTTACCTGATACGCCCTCAAGGCCTTGATCCTGTCCTGACGCTTCTCCTCCTGGCCCATGCTGGCCCAGACATCAGTGCTGATCACGTGGGCCCCCTCTACTGCCTCTTTCAGGTTATGGGTTAGGACGATCTTGGAGGAGGCCTCCTGTATGGCCCTTGATAAGATCTCCTGATCTGATTCATACCCTGGGGGACAGGCGAGCCAGAGGTCGAAACCGAGCCGTAAGGCCCCATTTATCCAGGAATTGGCCACATTATTACCATCACCCACATAGGCTACCTTCAGGCCGCGGTACTCACCCCGCTTCTCCCAGATGGTGAAGATGTCGCTCAAGATTTGGCAGGGGTGCAGGAGGTCGCTCAGACCGTTGATCACGGGCACCGAGGCGAAACGGGCCATATCCTGAACCCGCTCTTGGGCGAAGGTCCTGATCATGATCCCATCTACATATCTGGACAGGACGCGGGCCGTGTCGGCGATGGTCTCCCCTCGACCCAACTGGGTATCCTGTGGATTCAGAAAGAAGGCGTTCCCCCCCAGTTGATACATCCCTACCTCGAAGGATACCCTTGTCCTGGTGGAGGGTTTCTCGAAGATCATGGCGAGGCTCTTTCCCTCCAGGGGGCGGTAGTGTTTGCCCTTCAGGTGCATTTCTTTTATCTCCCCGGCCTTTTGGAGGATGACCTCGATCTCCTCTGATGTGAGGTCGTAAATGCTGAGCAGGTCCCTTTTCATTGCTCGGAGAATACCTCCTCCAGGGCGGTGAGCAGGAGGTCGATCTCCTTGCGGGTGATGTTGAGGGGGGGGAGGAAGCGCAGGACCCTATCCATGGTACAGTTGATGAGGAACCCCTTTTCCAAACAGCGCTCCACAATCTCCTTACCCTCGAACTCCAGTTCAACACCGATGATGAGACCCTTGCCCCGCACCTCTTTGATGAAGTCGTACCTTTTTTTCAGGTCGATGAGCCCTGCAAAAAGGTACTCCCCCATCTGCTGGCAGTTCTCCAGGATACCATTCCCCAGGAGGGTGTCGAGGACGGCGCAGCCCACCCTCGTGGCTATGGGGTTGCCGCCAAAGGTGGTGCCATGACTGCCCGGGGAGAAGGTGTGTGCTACCTCCTCCGTGATCACCATGGCCCCTATAGGAACCCCATTGGCCAGGGACTTGGCCAATGTCATGATGTGGGGAGGGGCACCGTAGTGTTGATATGCGAAGAGTGTGCCCGTCCTACCCATCCCCACCTGTACCTCATCGTAGATCAACAAGATCCCTTTCTGGTCACAGAGTTCCCTCAACCCCTTCAGATAGTTGGTGGAAGGGAGGTTTACCCCCCCCTCTCCCTGAATAGGTTCCACCATAACGGCGCAGGTCTTGGGGCCGATGGCTTCCTTTACAGCATCTAAGTCATCAAAGGGGACATACGTGAAACCTGGCAGGAGGGGTTCAAACCCTTTGTGGAATTTCTGTTGCCCTGTGGCGCTCAAGGCCCCCATGGTCCTCCCGTGAAAGGAGTTTTCCATGGTGATGATCTCATACTTCTCCCCACCATGCCGCTCCTTGGCGTACTTTCGCACTAGCTTGATGGCCGCCTCATTGGCCTCTGACCCGCTATTGCAGAAGAAGACCCTCTCCCCAAAGGAGTGTTCACAGAGACGTCGGGCCAGCTCTACCTGGGGACCAGTATAGTAGAGATTAGAGCAGTGGATGAGTTTTCTGGCCTGTTCCTCCAAGGCCTGGACCATCTTGGGATGACAGTGGCCCAGGTTGCATACTGCTATCCCCGCCACAAAATCGAGGTACTCCCTTCCGCTGCTATCCCATACCTTCGCCCCCTCCCCCCTCACCAGGAGGATGGGGTACCGGGCGTACGTGTTGATCAAGAGGTGTGTCCCTTCTTGGATCAGGTCCTCTGCGCTCAGTCCGTGCTCCCCTCTGCCCATATCTCCGTTCCCACACCCCCATCGGTGAAGATCTCCAGGATGAGGGCGTGTTTCACCCTTCCGTCGATGATATGTGCCTTGGCAACACCCCCTACCAAGGCATCCAGGCAGCAGTTTATTTTGGGGATCATTCCCTCGGAGACGACCCCTCGTGAGATGAGTTCCTTTGCCTCTTCAACCTTCAGGCTCGGTATCAGATCCCCCCCCTTGTTCAGTACCCCTGGTACATCGGTAAGGAGGATCAGTTTTTCCGCCAGCAGGGCAGCGGCCAATTTCCCAGCCACCAGATCGGCATTGATATTATACGTTTTTCCATCGTTACCTACCCCCACAGGGGCGATGATAGGGATGAAGTCGCCGTCGTCCAGGGTCTTGATGACATCGGAATTGATCCCATCTACCTCACCTACCATCCCCAGATCAACGATCTCCGAGGGGGTTTCCCCCTGCTCCTGGGGGGAGAGACGAAGCTTTTTCGCCCGGATGAGGCCACCGTCCTTTCCGCTGAGTCCTACCGCTTTTCCCCCGCAACGGTTGATGAGGCCCACTATCTCCTTGTTTACCTTTCCCACCAAGACCATCTCCACCACATCCATTGTCTCTTCATCGGTGACCCTCAGACCCTGCACAAAGGTGGAATTTTTTCCCATCTTTTGGAGGACCTGGCCGATCTGGGGGCCGCCGCCATGGACCACCACCGGGTTTAGGCCGACGTACTTCATGAGGACGATATCCATGGCAAAGCCCTCTTTAAGGTCTTCATCAGCCATGGTCGCTCCCCCGAGCTTGATCACCATGGTCTTTCGGTAGAACTTCCTGATGTAGGGGAGGGCCTCGATCAACATCTGGGCCTTTTCAATAAGTCTCTGCATCACAATATATACCTGCTTAAATCTTCATCCTCGACAAATTCCTCGAGTTTCTTCCTCACGTAGTTAGCATCGATGGTTACCTCCTGGCCGCCCAGCTCGAGGGCGTTAAAGGAGACCTCATCCAGGAGTTTCTCCATGATAGTATACATCCTCCTGGCCCCGATATTCTCTGTCCTCTCGTTGATAAGGGCGGTGATCTGGGCGATCTCCTCGATGCCCTCCTTGGTGAACGACAATTTGACGTCCTCGGTCCTCATCAACTCCACATATTGGGTGATGAGGGCGTTTTGGGGTTCAGTCAGGATCCTGATAAACTCCTCCTTTCCCAGGGAGTCCAGCTCCACCCTGATGGGGAAGCGACCTTGCAGTTCTGGGATGAGGTCGGAGGGCTTGGCTACATAAAAGGCACCGGCGGCGATGAAGAGGATATGGTCGGTTGGCACCATCCCGTACTTGGTCATCACCGTGGTACCCTCTACAATAGGAAGAATATCCCTCTGCACCCCCTCACGGGAGACATCAGGTCCATAGGTCGTTTCACGGCTAGCAATCTTGTCTAGTTCGTCCAGGAAGATGATCCCCGATTGCTCCACCCGCTGGATGGCTAGCTTGATTACCTTGTCCATGTCGATGAGCTTTTGGGCCTCCTCCTCGGCAAGGATATCCAGGGCCTCGGGTATCTTGAGCTTCCTCTTCTTGGTCTTCTTTGGAAAGAGACCGGAGAACATATCCTTGATGTTTATGTCCATCTCCTCCATGCCCGCTGTTGAGAATATCTCCACTACGGGCATGAAACTATCGGCCACTTCTACCTCCACCAGACGCTCGTCCAGCTTCCCCTCCTGCAGGAGTGTTCTCAGCCGCTCCCTGGTCTTTTGGGTGGAGTCCACCTCCGGCTTCTCTTCGGTGGTCTCGACAGCTCCAGGCAGGGAGAGTTCAGGCGAGGCATTCTTGGGGGAAGGGGGCAGGAGGAGATCCAGGACCCTCTCCTCGGCCATCTCCCAAGCCTTGCCCTTTGTCCTCTCCTCCTCTTCCCTCCTCACCATGTTGACGGCCAGCTCCGTCAGGTCCCTGATCATTGACTCCACATCGCGCCCCACATACCCCACTTCTGTAAACTTGGAGGCCTCGATTTTTAAAAAGGGGGCCTGGGAGAGTTTGGCCAGGCGGCGGGAGATCTCGGTCTTGCCCACCCCTGTGGGGCCTATCATGATGATGTTTTTCGGGGCGATCTCATCCCGCAGCTCCTTCGGGACCTGCTGACGCCGCCAGCGGTTTCGTAAGGCAATGGCCACGCACCTCTTCGCCTCATCTTGTCCGATGATGTACTTATCCAGTTCGGCCACGATCTCTTTGGGGGTTAAGGGTTGCTCCATCTTCGTCCCTTCTTCCTTTAAAGCTCTTCGATTGCTATCTGATCGTTTGTGTAGATACATATCTCAGAGGCTATCCGCATCGCCTCCTCGGCAATGGCACGGGCATCCAGATTTGAATGATTCACAAGGGCCCTGGCCGCTGCTTGGGCATAGGGACCGCCAGAGCCGATGGCCACGATCCCGTCATCAGGTTCCACCACATCCCCATTGCCGGAGATGATGAGGGAATGATCTTTGTCGGCCACGATCAGCAGGGCCTCCAGCCTCCTGAGTAGTTTGTCGGTTCTCCAGTCCTTGGCCAGCTCCACGGCCGCCCGCTGGATATTTCCGCTGTACTGCTCCAGCTTTTCCTCGAAACGCTCAAAGAGCGTGAAGGCATCGGCAGTAGCCCCAGCGAAACCTGCCAGGACATTGTCGTTATAGAGCTTGCGCACCTTTCGGGATCGGTGTTTAATCACCGTGGCCTCCAACGTCACCTGTCCATCCCCGGCGATCACTACCTTTTCTTTGTGCCGCACGGATAGTATGGTGGTTCCCTTAAACATCCTTGACTCCTTTTCTGGCGCGTGGGTGGGCGCGATCATAGACC
This sequence comes from Deltaproteobacteria bacterium, assembly GCA_030672385.1. GTDB lineage: Bacteria > Desulfobacterota > B13-G15 > B13-G15 > RBG-16-54-18 > DAOVGN01. The sequence continues at coordinate 9,477 of DAOVGN010000013.1, forward strand.
TCCATCAATTTCGCTGAGCTCACATGGGTATACTTTTGAGTGGTGGAGAGGTTGGCATGCCCTAAGAGCTCCTGTATCCCCCGCAGATCTGCCCCGGCATCCAACAGATGGGTGGCAAAGGAATGCCTGAACGTATGAGGGGTGGTCTCCTTCCATACCCCTCCCTTGAGCAGATATTTCTTGATCATCCTGCCCACGCTGCGGGCAGTGAGCCTCCCCTTTCGGTAATTGAGGAAGAGGGGCCTGGGGGATCTTTTTTCCTGTCCAATAAGCTCAGCCCTCTGCGTCAGGTATGCTCTCAATGCCTCGGCGGCCTTGGAGCCGATAGGTACCATCCTCTCCTTGCCCCCTTTTCCCATCACCCTCACCATTCCTCCTCCCAGGTCCAGGTGTTCCAGGTTGAGGGAGGTGAGTTCCCCCACCCTGATTCCACTGGAGTAGAGGAGCTCCAGGATGGCCCGATCCCTGAGCCCCAAAGGACTGATCGCATCAGGGGCATCTAAGAGCCGGAAGACCTCGTCTACCGAGAGGGCATGGGGGAGGTCCTTTCCACCCTTTGGGGTCGTCACCATCTTTGCGGGATTCTTCCCGACGATCCCCTCTCTCTTCAAATACCTGAAGAATGTCCTCAAGGTGGCTAGTTTCCGCACCACCGAGCTCCGCTTTATCCCCTGTTCCTGATAGAGGTATCCCAGGTAGAGGCGGATCATCAGGTAGTCTATCTTGGTAACATCAGAGGGGAGGCCCTTTCCACCCAGAAAGACCGCAAATAGCTCCAGGTCCTTTCGATAGGCCCGGCAGGTATGGGGCGATGCCCCCCTCTCCAAGTCCATGTAGTCGATGAATTTGTCTATGTGGCTGTACAAAGCTTCCCTCTAAAAAAAGAGCTATACTGTACATTTAATTTATAAAACAATCAACGCAAAAAGTCAATGAAAGAGGCCCTCACTGCCTTTTTAAAAAACCAGAATAATTTGACAATTTGGAGAAATTGTGGAAAATGAAGAGAGGATTGGACGCTATTTGGCCGTGATAAGGGAGGCATCTACATTACGGACAGAACAGTGGGAAAGATTTGAGAGAGTGCTCGTCAAAAGGCAGGAATTGCAAAACACATTACCGTCAAAAGAGGGGATTTTATGAGGCAATATAAGATTATAGTAGAGAAACATCCTGATGGATATGTGGCATATCCATCAAGGCTTAAAGGTGTTGTGGTCGGGCAAGGTGACACTTATGAAGAAGCCCTTTCAGATGTGAAGCCTGCAATCCGTTTTCATGTTGAGACATTTAGCAAAGATGTCTTTTCTTTTCGTCACCTGGAAAATTCCTGTGTGATATAATTTTTGGCGATGTTACCTTATCTTGAGGCCCTTTTAATTATTGTCAGCACGTTTGCGGTTTGCTTACCCGAATGCTTTGTACTTTGCAAGCACGCGAAACGTTATACGCCATGCCTTGCCTAAGAATTTAGAATTATTGAGAAGGGCAAAATGCTAAAATCATATTTGAAAAAAATATATGAGACTGCTAACCGTGGAGATGCCAGGGAAGAAAGTTACTACTCTGTTCTTGAGGGATTGTTAGAGGAATATACAGAATCAGTTGGCAAAAGGAATATCCATGTAACAACGCTACCAAAGAAGACCGAAGCTGGTAATCCCGATTTTAGAATATGGGACGGAAAACAACATATCGTTGGCTATATTGAAGCAAAAGCGCCGACGGTTGAGCATTTAGACCAAATAGAAACAACAGAACAGTTAAAACGCTATCTACATACCTTTCCTAACTTGATATTAACCAACTTTTTTGAATTCAGACTTTATCGCAATGGCACTTTAATAAATAAGGTTCTTGTCGGAAGACCTTTTATTGTGCATAAGCTTAAAACCATCCCGCCGGTTGAAAAAGAGCCCGATTTCCTTCAACTGCTTGAGAGATTCTTTTCGTTCTCCCTGCCAAAAGTCTATGATGCCAAAACCCTGGCAATTGAATTAGCAAAACGAACACGATTTTTGAAGGATGAAATCGTTGCAGAGGAGATAAAAGAAGAAGGGGGAAAAGGAAGGGGTTTTATCTTAGGGTTCTATGAGGCATTTAGAAAATATCTCATTAGTGGCCTCTCAAAAGAAGATTTTGCTGATCTCTACTCCCAGACTATAACTTATGGACTCTTTGCTGCTCGCACACGCTCCGAGAATGGATTTAATAGAAAACTTGCTTATGACTATATCCCGAAAACCATAGGAATACTAAGAGAT
>DAOVGN010000007.1 GCA_030672385.1 Deltaproteobacteria bacterium
CCCTGCCCAAAACAAAAAAGGGGACGTCCGCCCCGATCTTTGCCCCCATTTCCATTAATTCCTCATGGGGAATGTTCGCCCCCAAAAGGATATTCATGGCCTTCAGGACAGCTGCGGCATCGCTGCTCCCTCCCCCCAGCCCTGCGGCCACAGGAATCCTCTTGTTGATCTCTATCTTTACGCCCCCTGAAAGCCTTGTCTCTTTCATAAAAAGGGTGGCAGCACGATGGGCTAGGTTTTCCTCTCCTAGGGGAAGCTCAGGCTGGGAGGAAGAGAGGATTATCTTCGCAGGGTTGATCTTCTCGATTTGGAGTTCATCCTCAAGGCTTATAGGATACATCCACGTCTTAATCTCGTGATAACCGTCGGGTCTTTTCCCCAGCACTTCTAACCTGAAATTTACCTTGGCCGGGGCACTAAGGGATATTCTCTCCATGCTGCTCAGAGGGGAACTCCGGATTACATAATAGTATTTAGAGGGACTCCACCTTTTTTACTTCCGGGATCTGTTCCTTCAGGATCCGCTCTACGCCCATCTTCAGGGTCATCGTGGACACGGGACACCCTCCACAAGCCCCTGTCAGCTTGACCTTCACCACCCCATTGGCTACGTCCACCAGCTCTATACCTCCACCGTCTGCCTGCAGGGCTGGCCTGATTTTTTCCAATACCTCTTCTATCTTTTCCCGCATATTTTTCCCCTTTTATTTATCTAGTTTCTCTTTTTATAACCATTGCCCCTGTGGATGTCAACCTCAACCAAGAGGTACCCAGGAAGGTGCATCGGCGCTTGTTAATCTGATGAAGTCACTTTCCTTGATAAAGATGAGGATGGTCGAAGATGAGGTTTGAAAAACTTCTCCCCCTAAAGTCAAAAACCCTCTTATCTTCCTCCAGATGAGATGTAATCTATCTGCCCTGCTCGATTACATCATATGGGAATATTGTCGGTGCATCCTCCATCCTCCCAACAAACTCCTGAACTCCCTAAGATAAAGATTCCTCAAAAATGGTCCATCGTGCTGAAAAGGTACCGCGAAGGTGGAGACAATCAGAAGATCGGAAGGTCCTTTTTTACCTGATAAGTTGAGTCAGACGAGCAAAGAAGATAAAGCAGATGAAGCAGAACAGGATGAGGGAAAATATTACCCCTATACCCATAGCCTGGCGATAAGTGTTAGGATCGTAGGGTGGCATACCTGATTCCTTTTGAGAAAGGAGGGATTGCACAGCGTAAATTGGGTTCTTGCTTAATTTGATTACACCATCTACCAACCCTATGGCTAGGTTCTGCGTAGCTGTCCGCACCGCGCTCAGACCGTAACAGAACTTCACAAAAAGGATTGCACCCTTACGGTAAAACCAGTCGGTATCCAAATTGATGACCGCTTGAGGTTCAAGCCTCTCCAATAATAACCAGACACCGGCCACTGTCATCAGTAGCATTTGAAGGGTTCCAATTACATGAAGCGGAGCATAGGGATGGAAATATACAGGATAGGAGAGAATGCGATAAAGTATATCAGGATAAATGCCCATAAAAATACACAAGAATGAAAGAAAGGCCATTCCTAAGAGCATGTTCAATGGAGGTTCTTTCGCTTCTATTTCCTTTACACCGGGTTGGGCCTTTCCAAACCAGGTATAGTAAGGCAGTTTGAGTCCAACACAGAGCCAAGTTCCGATAGAAGCCATATGCATAAGGAAAAAGAGAGGTATTCTGTGTGCTTCTTCAGCTGCTTTAACAATCATGGGTTTGCAAATAAATCCATTAAATAATGGTACGGCCGAAATGGAAAAGGCACCAACCATGTAAAAAATCAGACTGAAAGGCATCTTTTTATAAAGACCCCTACCGGTTAAGTCACTCATTTTCCGCAGACCAGTAGAATGGATAACGGCGCCAGCACCCATAAATAATAATGCCTTATAAAGAATATGACAGAAGGCATGTGAGGCCGAGCCATTCATGGAAAGTTCAGTCCCTATACCTACCCCAGCTACCATGTATCCCACCTGACTGACGATATGATAGGCAAGAAGGCGCCGCATATCGTTTTCCATAATCGCCCAGACAACACCATAAACCGTCATGATCGCCCCAAGATAAGCAAGAATTTCTACACCTGGGAAGGCACGCAGTAAGGTATAAACGGCGGTCTTGGTGGTATAGGCTGTAAGAAAGACAGCACCTGTAACCGAAGCAGCCGGATAAGCATCAGGCAACCAGGGATGAAGGGGCGGGACAGCTGCATTCAAAATGAAACCAATGAGGATTAGCCAAAAACCAAGACCACCTCCCTCCAAGCGACCGAAGGCGATCGAACCCGTCTGCATGGCATAGATGACAATACCTGCCAAGAGGACAGCACCACCAAAGAGATGCACCATAAGGTATCTAAAACCGGCGTCAATTGCCCTTTTACTTCTGTCGGCCCAGATAACAAATACCGAGGCCATGGCCATAAATTCCCAAAAGGCATAGAGGGTAAAGAGATCGCCGGCGAATACCACACCTAAAGAACTACCTGCATAACAAACGGCCGCCACATGTTGAAGGTCATCGTCCACATGGAGGGCATAAAGCAGACCAGCAAAGCTCATAATCACAAAAACATAGGCAAAGATCATGCTCAGCTTGTCTACATGTCCGAAAATGAGCTCATACCCCATGAAATGAAGAGTCCAGTATGTGCCATGGTGCATGTGAAGGAGGTCAATAAATGCAACGATGGGAATGATCAAAAGACAAAGTTTTTTGGTTTTTCCTTTAAGAAAAGGAATGAGGAGGGCACCAATTAAATAAATCAAAAATGGAGGCACAGGCTCAATCATAATCATAATAATTCTCCTGCTTCTCCAGGAAGTAGTGCCCTAGGACCTTGGAAAAGATAATGAGTACAATACAGCCGACAAAACCAAAAATGGCTTCAAAAACGGGGATCTTCTCCCAGATATAGTGGGGTTCATGCTCAGGGTGGATGAGAAAACTTAAAAAACAGACTATGACAATGCTTACAAATAACAAAACTTTTAACAACGTCATTGCCTAACCCCCCAGGATGTTTTTAGCCGAAAGCGACGCCAATTTAAAGAAGTGGATAAAGGCATCTGGAAAGAGCCCAAAGAGAAGGGAACCGATAGCCGTGATGACAATCGGTGCTACTACCAATACAGGTGCTTCATCGAATTTAGATTTAACAAATTTGGGTCTTTTAAAAAAAGCGCCGTAAATAATGGGGAAAAAATAAGCTCCATCCAGCAAAGCACTGACCAGAAGAACCATCAAAAAAATGATCTCTTTTGCCTCAAGCGCTCCCAGACACAGATACCACTTACTGATAAATCCACATACAGGCGGTATGCCTGTCAGACCTGCGGCCCCAATGGTAAAGGCAGCCATTGTAATGGGCATCTGCCTGCCTATGCCCTCCATTTCACTTATATTTTCCAGGTGCGTCTTCACATAAATAGCTCCGGCACACATAAAGAGTGTGATCTTCATGAAACCGTGAAAGGGAATAAGGAGCATTGCCCCCCTAATCCCTTGGGAAGAGAGCAAGGCCGCTCCTAGGATGATGATAGAAAGATTATTGATCGTGGAAAAGGCCAATCTCCTCTTTAAATCGTCTTGGGTAAGGGCAATAATGTTAGCGACAATCACGGAAAAGGAGACAAAATAGGCCAGAGTTATCCACAGACCTAAGTCTGAAAGCACCTCAGGGCCAAAAATATAAAGAATTACCCGCAGGCAACAAAATACACCTGCCTTCACAACAGCTACGGCGTGAAGTAAGGCGCTCACTGGGGTAGGCGCAATCATCGCCGAAGGGAGCCATTCATGGATAGGCATAATGGCTGCCTTAGAACCAAAACCTATGATAAAGGCCACAAACAGAAGGGAGAGTAGCTCCTTTGACCCATGGCCAGCCACAAACCCACCGGGGGCAAAATCCAGCGTTCCAGTAAGGTAATAAGTCAAACCCATGGAAAAAAGGACAAAAGTTGCCCCGGTTAAGAGATAGGCTAGATATTTTCTGCCTGCCTTTATGGCCTCGGGTGTTTCTTTGTGGACAACTAACGGGAATGTGGCAATGGTTAGAATTTCATAAAACATATAAAGGGTGAACAAGTTACCGGACAAAGCCACGCCCGTGGCTCCGAAAAGGGCCAAGGCAAAACAAAAAAAGTAGCGGGTCTGGGCATGCTCGCTCAACCCCCGCATGTAACCCACAGAATATACCGAGACCACGATCCAGAGACAAGAGGCAAGAAGGGCAAAAATCATCCCAAAGGTATCCACTCTGAGCTGAAGCGCAATCCCTTTATAGATTTCAATAATGGTGTATTCAACGATTTTGCCCTGAAGGACATAAGGAAGCATGGAGCAAATAAAGGCAAATTTTGTTACGGCTGCTAGTATAGTCCAGAGTTCACGGAGATTTGGCCTTTTCCCCCCGGTGAATAAGATGAGAAAGGCACCGATCAGGGAAGCCAACAGGGCCAAAAGCGGTGTAGTTGAGTGCACAGTCTCCATTGTCCCTTTCCCTCAAAGACTCTCTGGGACAGCAAATTGAATGATATGCATAATTATCTTGCCGCTGAAAATACCAAGCAAAATGATGCCAGCGGCTATTAGCAACATAGGCACAAGCATACTCCAAGGTACTTTATCCAGAGTAACAGCAGGGTGGCCACTGTCATGGGCAGAGGCATGGGCTTCGCGAGGTTCTAGATAGGCATTTTCTATTACTCTAAAAAATAGAATGGCGTAGATTAAGCTACTGATAAGAAGGACGGCTAAAAGAACCCATTTTTCTGCCTGAATGGTGCCAAGGATAAGATACCATTTGCTAAAGAAGCCACACATAGGCGGTACACCAACAACCGAAAGGGCACCCACGACAAAGACAGCTAGAGTTACAGGCATTGTGCGATGCAAGTAGCGGAATTGATAGATATTTCTTGTGCCTGTCTGGTAGAAAATCGCACCAGCCACGGTGAAGAGGCAGGCCATCATAAACATATCGTTGACAATGTGCAGGATAGCGCCGGTAAGACCAAGGCGGTTGGCCGAAGCGATGCCAATGAGTATATAGCCCATTTCCGCTACAATCACGTAGCAGAGCATTCGCTTCAGGTCAGACTGGGCAAGGGCCATAATACACGCGAACATTATGCCGATAGCAGCTATCCAGCCTAATATGTCCATTACCGGATAGAGTTTTATGGAAAAAGAGGGGTCAAAGACGGTAAATATTATTCTGATAATCACATAGGCCCCTACTTTTGTATATAACGGGGCTAGTAAGGCACTGACGGTTGAAGGGGCTAGGGTATATGCATCCGGCAACCACGTGTGCAGGGGGAAAATACCCATCTTTATGCCCACTCCTACCAAGAAGAAGGAAAAGCCAACGAGTAATGCTTTAGAATAGAACAATTTAGGCAAAAGTTGTGTTAAATCAGCCATATTCAGTGAACCTGTGAGGATGTAAAGGTAACCTACCCCCAAAAGATAGGCGCAGGCACCAATTGTGCCAAAAATTAAATATCGGAAGGCGGCAAAGTCTGCACCCCTTTCCCCCATGGCAATAATGGCATAGGCAGAGAAAGAGGCAATTTCTAAAAGTACATAGAGGTTGAACATATCACCCGTAGCGGTGATACCAAAGAGACCTGTTACCTGAAGAAGAAAAAGGGTATAGAATTGGGGCAATTTTGATTCAGGGATTTCCTGATCCACTGCTCTTTTTGCATAAATGGCCACAAGCAAGGATACAACTGCTACACTAACTAACACCAAGGCATTTAAGTGATCTATAACATACTCAATACCCCAAGGTGGTTGCCAATTTCCAAAGCAGTAGTGGATCGTACCATGGTCTATAACCCTCCAAAGGATACCAATAGCCCAGATCAAGCATGCAAACAAAGTAACAGCAACAATGGGAAAACAGAGTCTCTTGTCCCACAACCCCACTACATTCACGACCAAAGACAAAATTAAAGGGGTAACAACAATCAGGGCTGGCAATTGTTCTAAAATCACCTCTTTAACTCTTCTATGATTTCATCTTCTTCTATTGTGTTATATCTTCTATGGATGGCAACCAGTAAGGCAAGGGCGATGCCAATTGTCGCAATACAGACGACAATGGCAGTCAGCATGAGGGCATGGGGTAATGGATTTACATACTCCGTTGCATGGACAACAATCTCATGGCCGCCATCACCATGTGCTCCAGCAATAATGGGCACAGTAGCGCCTTTTTTGGCCCCAATGGAGATGAAAAAGAGGATTACGGCCCATTGAAAGATATTCATGCCTATCAACTTCTTCATGAGATTGTTTTTTGCCATCATGCTATACAACCCAACAATGAGCAAAATGGCAAAAATCCAGTAATTATATTTACTTACTATTACTTCCAGCATCTTCTTCCTCCGCGGCCCCTTCATGCTCCCCACCGGTTAACAAATCAACGAAGATAGAGACCATGATGGCCATAACTGTAATCTGGATCCCTATTTCTATTACAGCTATGCTATAGTATCTGGCCATCACAGGGTCGGCGGGAAGGATCTTGCTCAGTTTCCCATAGTCCAGAAAATTCCCTCCCAAGAGCAGGCAAAGCCACCCTACCCCAACAAAGATAAATACCCCGAGACTGAAAAAGACAACATTGAGTTTCTCTGAAAAACGCCTCTTTACCTCACTCAAATCATAGAGAATAGCCATCAGGATGAAACTTGCGGCAAAGATACAACCTCCTTGGAAGCCTCCTCCAGGGCTGCCATGGCCATGGACAAGGACATAAAGGCCATAAACCTGCATAAAAGGGATAAAGAATCTACAGATGGTTTGGATGATAATATCCTCTTGCTCTCTTATCATGGTATGGGCCTCCTCAAAAGCATGAGAACTGCAACACCTGCGGTAAAGATGACAGCGGTCTCAAAGAGGGTGTCATAACCTCTATAATCAGCGAGCACAGCGGTAACCACGTTGGAGACACCTGTCTCCTCAACAGCCCTTTCTATGTACCGCGGTGAGACATGGACGCTGGCCGGCTGATTTGGATCAGCCCATTTTGGCAAATCCTCCACCCCATGCAATAGTGCAATAAGGGCAATTGTCGCAATCAAGATACCCATGAGCTTATTCATCAGTCTTTCGTCCTCCTTGTGGTTTTAGAAACGGCGGCAACAAAGAAGGCGGTGTTTACCCCTGCCCCTACCGCGGCTTCAGTAAAGGCGACATCTACTGCCCCCATCTCTGTCCAGAGCAGACACATAAAAAAGCTGAAGGCACCAAGGAGTACCACAGCACTAAGTAGATCCTTTACACTTACAGCAGTCACAGCGGCTATAACTGCAAAAAACAAAAACATGAGATTTAATTGCCAGATCATTTATCCCTCCTTTTCGGTGGCCACTCTATGATGGCTTTTCCGTCCTTAGTCCAAGGGCTAAGATCAGATTCAAAAGCAGATCTCAGCAATGCATGGGTGGCTGTAGGGCTTGCTAAAAGCCAGAAGACGGCAATAAGTATCAGCTTTATACCTTGAACAAGACCTAACCAGCAAAATCCATGATGTAGATAGTATAAGGCAAGGCCTATAACGAAGAATAATGTCCCTAGGGTGTCGCCCTTTGCTGTGGCATGCATCCTGGTATAAAAGTCAGGAAAACGCAAGAACCCGATGGTAGCTATAGCGAAGACGAAGAGACCTGCCACCATAAATATCGCTGCTACAATGACCACTTATTTAGCTCCTTTCCTGATGAAGTACTTAGATATAATCAGGGTGCCGATGAAGTTCAAGATAGAGTAAGCCAAGGCCAGATCGATAAACATGTCAATCCTCTCATAGATAAATCCCATGAGCACGAGGAGGATGATCGTCTTGGTGCCAATGAAGCCAGCGCCGATGATCCTGTCAAAGACCGTCGGTCCAAATACCCCCCGATACAGAGAAAGAAGGATGATAACACATAAGGCAAGGGCAGAGGCTAAGAAGAAGCGTTCCATCTATTCCTCCATATATAATACATAGATGCGATTTTCCATTTCCCCTGGTAGGGCCTCTGCTACTATCTTATCTATGGCATGCACATAAAAGTAGCCGTCTTCGATCAACACCGTGATGGTCCCCGGGGTAAGGGTTATGGAATTGGCAAAAGTAACGAGGGCAAGTTCTTTTTTCAGTTTGGTTTTAAACTTGATTATATGAGGATCGATCAACTGTGGCATCTTGGGGTGGAGGACAAGATAGGCGATATGAATGTTGGCTCGTATGATTTGATAAAGGAGCCAAGGGATATACTTGATAAAATTTATTACTTCTTTGACCTTACCCTTTGACCTGATGTCCTTAAACAGAAGGTCATGAGAGATATAGGCTATTAAGGCGCAAGAGAGAACACCCCATGATAGATGCCACCAGTCGAGCTGCCCAGAGATAAAAATCCAAAAGACAAGAAGAATAAGAAAAGTGACGATAAAGCCCATCCATCTCCTCCTGTATACAAATTAAGACATATTCCCGCCTAACTTGAGGATGAACTTCTGATCCTTTGCCCTGGAGAGTTTATCCCTTATTGGGTTTACCATAAAGACCGGAGTTGAAAGGGCATCGGTTCCATAACTGCTTTTTGCTACAAAGCTCACGCTACCGGAACGTGCAGGTGAGCCCCAATCCATGGTTGGTTGGCAAGTAACTATATAGTCCTATTGCATTGATAAGATGGATTGGGTTCGGGAGACAGCTTTTGTGGTTTTGTGAAGAGACCCACAGGGATTTTGAGATAAGAGTCCAAGGGGTGATCTTAAGGGTGATGGCTGCCTTTAATAAGGCCGACATGGATCCCTTCCTTTCTTTTTTACACTGATACTGCTTTTTTGTTTGAATAGCGAGGGGACTGTAGGGGACTAGATCATTGGTCTCCTTGCTCCGTTTGCTTTTCTTGGACCTCGCCCTCTCTTTTCCGCGCAAAAAGCCCCATCCCCCTCTCGTCCTTCCTTTCTTCCTTTTTCCTTTCTTTCATCTTGCAATTTCCCTCGAATATTGCCCCATCACCGATTACTATGGCGGGGGTGATTATATTCCCGATCACCCTACCCGGGTGGTAAAGCTCCACCTTCTCTTTGACGTTGATATTGCCCACCACCTCCCCTTGGATGATGGCGGTCCCCACGTGGATTTCCCCATCAATCTTTGCCGTCTCCCCTACGATCAATATATCCTCGCTGTGGATTTCACCTTTGAAACGGCCATCCAACCTCACCGCCCCGCTATGGCTCAATTTGCCCTCAAAGAAAGTTTCCCTCCCCAAGAAGGCGTTTACCTCTCCCCGTTCCAAGGTCTCCGTATCTCCTTCACCACTTCTCCGCCTTTTTTCTTTCCGCATTTTTTCCCACATTTGAAGAACCTCCTTGCGCAAATTCATGGCAAAACCGCCTCTCATAACCTATTTTGCTCCCCTGATAACCTCTAAGATCCTCTCCAGATCGTCCAAGGAGTAGAACTCGACCTCGATTGTACCTCTATCCCTTCTCATCTTGATTCTCACTTGGGTCTTCAAAAGGCGACGCAACTCCTCCCGGAGCGATTCTATCTCTGGAGTTCCTCCTTCCTGGGCGGCCGGGGTTCTCGTCTCTTTTGCTAGTAGACGCCTCACCCCCTCTTCCGTTTCCCGAACCGAGAGCCCCTTTTTTACGATCTTACGACAGAAGGAGATCTGTTCACTTTCGTCTCTCAAGGACAGGAGGGCTCGGGCATGGCCCATGGAGATCTCGTCCCTTTCCAAAGCACCTCTGACTTCGTCGGGAAGCTTCAGCAAACGCAAGATGTTAGCCACGGAGGACCTATCCTTGCCAATCCGTTGGGCCAGGGCCTCTTGAGTATAAGCGAATTCCCTGATCAGCCGCTGATACGCCACTGCCTCCTCTAGGGGGTTTAGGTCCTCTCGCTGGAGATTTTCTACCAGGGCCATCTCGATGACCTCTTGATCGGTAGCTTCTTTGAGGAGGATGGGGACCTTTTTTAGACCCGCCCTTTGGGCAGCACGCCATCTCCTCTCCCCCACAATAATTTGGTATTCCTCCCCCTTTTTGCGCACCACTAGAGGTTGCAAGACTCCCTTCTCACGTATGGACTGAGCAAGTTCCTCTATCCCCTCATCTGGGAACATCTTCCTTGGCTGCCAGGGGTTGGGATGGAGTTCATTAATATCACATAGAAGGAGGTTCCCCCTTTCCCCCTTTTCCATTTCCGGGAATAAGGACCCCAATCCTTTTCCTAATGCAACTCGTTTAGCCATAGTTCCCCTTCCCATTTGTAAGGATCTCTTTGGCCAATTCAATATAGCTTTGTGCCCCCTTGGATTGGGCATCGTACAGGATAACCGGTTTCCCATAGCTGGGGGCTTCACTTAGCCTGATGTTTCTCGGGATGACGGTGGGGAAGACCTTCCCCTTAAAGTGGGACCTTACCTCCTCGGCCACCTGATGGGAGAGGTTGTTTCTTGCGTCGTACATGGTGAGCAATATCCCCTCAATCTGCAGTTCGGGATTGAGGTGCTCCTTTACGAGTCTGATAGTCTTTAACAGTTGAGTCAATCCTTCCATAGCATAGTATTCACATTGCAGGGGGATGAGGACGGAGTGAGCGGCGGTCAGAGAATTTACTGTGAGGATCCCCAAAGATGGTGGGCAGTCGATGAAGACAAAATCGTATTCGGGTACCACCTCACTCAAGACCTCCTTCAGCTTCTTTTCCCTTGCGATTTCATTGATAAATTCAATCTCCGCCCCGATGAGATCGGTGTTGGCCGTGACTATCTTCAAATGTGGGATCGCAGTGCCTTTGATGACTTCCCGGATACTCACCTCCCCTATCAGGGCGTGATAGAGATTTTCCTCTATATCCTCCTTGCCATATCCCACTCCACTGGAGGAGTTCCCTTGGGGATCGGCGTCTACTAAGAGGGTCTTTATCTTGGTAATAGCCAGAGAGGCGGAGAGGTTTACCGCTGTGGTCGTTTTCCCCACCCCCCCTTTTTGATTGGCGATACTGATGACCTTCCCCATATCCAGGAACAGCCCTTTGATTTAAGAAATCCCCTTTTCTCGTTAATTAACATAAACTAACCCCTTTGAAAAGGGGAAATTTCAGCAGCTTCATAGATTAAGGCGTCTTAGATCTGCCGCGGTTGGATCATCGGAGCGCTGAAATAGGAGAAGGACCCTGGCCTCCTGTAAAAAGGGCAAGGTCAACTTCTTCGTCTCGGCTAGCCGCAGACCCAACCCCTCCCAATCTACCCCCTGTAGCTCTTGTTCCCCCATCTTTCCCCTCATTCCCAAGATGAATCCTCCTTCCGTGGTATAGGGGAGGGCCAGGTGCATGAAGGTTGGTAGGTCTGCCAAAGCCCGGGAGAGGACCAGATTAAAACCTCGAGCGTATTCACCGATGATCTCCCTTTGCTGTGCACGGCCGTGGATGACCTCCACCCCCTGCAGCCTCAGCCTCCTGACTATATGTCGCAGAAAGAAGACCTTTTTTTGAGATGATTCCAACAACAACAATTCAATGTAAGGAGACAAGATCTTCAAGGGCAAGCCGGGGAATCCCGCCCCCGCCCCTATGTCCAGGACCCTTTTCGCCCCTTGCAGGTAGGGGGCGGCGGTGAGGGAGTCCAGAAAGTGCTTCACCCCTATCTCCAGATCCCCCCTTAAGGCGGTAAGGTTGATCCTCTGATTCCATTTCTTTAATTCCTCGATATAGACAAGGTAGCTTTGCACCACCTGAGGGGGCAGGTCCACCCCAATCTCCTCGGCCCCCTTGATCAATATCTCTTTAAGTCCCTTCATCCTTAGAGAAAATAAAAAGGCCCACTTGAAAGTGGGCCTTTTTGGGGGAAAGATACCCCTACTCCTTCCTTTCGTCGATCATCCTCGTCGCCTTCACTAAATTTTGAAAGACTCCTCAATACCGCAATACTTCTGCCTCAATTTTGGTTTTTCTATTTTGCCTGTCGGATTGCGCGGGACCTCCCCCAAAAAGATCTTCTTCGGCCTTTTGTACCTGGGCAACGTTTCACAGAACTGGAGGACCTCTTCCTCTGTCAGGCTCTGACCTGGCACCACCTCGATGACGAGAGCGACGGTCTCGCCTAAGCGTTCATCGGGGTAGCCGATTGCCGCCACATCCTTTACCTTCTGGTTGGTGTGTAGAAAATCCTCAAGCTCGACGGGAAAGATATTCTCCCCCCCTGAAATGATGACATCCTTTTTCCTGTCGACCAGAAAGATGAACCCTTCCTCATCCTGACGGGCCATATCCCCTGTGTACAACCACCCTTCTCTCAAGGCACTTGCGGTTGCTTCTGGGTTCTTATAGTATTCTTTCATAACCCCATCGCCCCGAACGACCAGCTCTCCAACCTCCCCATGTGGGACGGTGTTACCATCTGTATCTACTATCCGTGCCTCCCAGTTAAAACCAGGCAGACCGATCGCGCCGACCTTATGCTCATTCTCTATGCCGAGATGTACACAACCAGGGCCCGTGGACTCGCTCAGGCCATAGTTGGTGTCATAGGCCATGTTTGGGAAGTACTCTTTCCAATGTTTTACGAGTGCAGGGGGTACAGGTTGAGCACCTATATGCATGAGCCGCCATTGGCTGAGGTCGTAGTCTTGCGGTTTCAGTTCTCCGCTGTCAAACTTTATCAGTATGTCTTGTGCCCATGGGACGAGGAGCCAGACGATGGTCCCCTTTTCCTCGCTCACGGCCTCCAAAACCCACTCGGGAGCAACCCCCTTCAGGATAACCGCACGTCCTCCCACGATCATGCTCCCAAACCAATGCATTTTGGCCCCTGTATGGTAAAGGGGAGGGATGAGGATAAAATTGTCTCGTTTTGTTTGGTAGTGGTGGACGTTCTCCGTTATACAGGCAGAAATCATATTGCTGTGAGTGAGCAGGATCGGTTTGGGCCTGCCAGTGGTGCCTGATGTGAAGTACAAACCGCAGGGGTCATCATAAGCGATCTCGACGTTGGGTGGATTGGGCGGCGAGGGTTCGAGGACTTTTTCAAAGGGTTCTGCATACGCCGGTACTTCCTTTCCCACAAAGATGTATTGTTCTATGGTGGGCATTTCATCCTTGATAGCATCTACTCGATCGGTGAACTCCTCTCCGAAGACCATCGCTATTGGTTCGGCCACATCTACGCAGTATTTTATGTCATTACTAGCGAAACGGAAGTTCAGAGGAACCGTCCAGGCCCCTGTGCGGACTATCCCAAAGTAGGCTATCAACCAATCTATGGAATTCATCATTAGGTGGATGACCTTATCTCCCTTCTTGATCCCCCGTTTCATCAAGGCGTTTGCAAAACGGTTTGCTGCCTCATTGAGCTGTTTCCAGGTGATTTCTGTTCTCTTGTTTTCCGCTGGGGCCCGTTCGATGAGTGCGACGTCGTTCGGATACATGCGCGCATTCCTCGCCACTATCTCCCCGATATGGATAGAGATTCCCATTTTTACCCTCCCTTATCTGTTTGAAATATTTTATGTTGACAATTTAACTAATTTAAGCATATCATATTCCAATATTGATATACAACATCTAAAAATACAATAATCTTAAAAACAAAGGAGGTTAAGATGAATTTGGCGAGATTTTGTCAGTTAAATGCAAGGAAGTTTTCCGCAAGAGAGTTTTTAATCGAAAGTTGGCCCTCTAAGAATCTGAGGAGGGTCCTTACCTGGAAAGATCTCAATGAGCAGACCAATAAGCTTGCTAACTACCTCATCAAAGAGTGCGGGGTGAAAAAGGGAGATGTTGTGGTGCACCTCATGGTGAACAGTCTGGAGTGGTACGTAGCCTACATGGCAGTGTTAAAAACAGGTGCCACCGTCACCCCTCTGAACTTCCGTTTTGCCAGCAGCGACATCAAGTATGCAGCGGATGTCACCAAGTGTAAGGCCTTCATCCTCGGCGATGGCTTCTTGCCCAAGGTCCAGCCAATACAGCAGGAGATAGAGTACACCAAGAGTTACATCTGCGTCGGCGAAAACGTTCCTGCCGATATGAAGTCCTACCAAGAGATCATGGAGACCGGAGATCCAGCAGATGTCCTTGTGGAGACAGATGATGATGATATGGCCGAGCTCATGTTCACCTCAGGAACTACAGGTCCCCCCAAACCCGTGTGCCATAGCCATAACACCCTGTTTTATATAGGCATTGGGAACGCCCTTACCTATAATGAAGGATATGAGAGTGTCTACCTTGCCCCCCATCCATTCTACCACAGCGGCACCCTCTTCCTCTCCTTCCCTTCCTTCATTGCGGCGGGGAAGATACTCATGACCATGGAGATTCAGCCTGAGTTTTACATAAAGTCGATCGCTGATGAAAAGTGCACGGGCGGCTGGTGTACGGTTCCCACGTGGTCTGACCTCATCAATGCCATAAAATCAGGGGCAGTAAAACTGAAGGACTACGACCTTTCGAACCTCAGCCACATAGAGATCGGTGCGCAGCCTGTTCCCTATATCCTGCTTGAGGATACCAAGAAGATATTCCCAAATCTTAAACTCGGAAACATCTACGGGATCACGGAAGGAGGTGG
The DNA here is from genome assembly GCA_030672385.1 of Deltaproteobacteria bacterium. Lineage (GTDB taxonomy): Bacteria > Desulfobacterota > B13-G15 > B13-G15 > RBG-16-54-18 > DAOVGN01. The sequence continues at coordinate 14,647 of DAOVGN010000007.1, forward strand.
CGGAGGTCTCACGAACCTCTATAACGATGAGATCATGGCAAAGCCGGGTTCTATCGGCAAGGCGACCGCGTTCATGGATACAAAGGTAGTGGATAGCGATGGAAACGAGGTTCCCCCGGGGACGGTTGGTGAACTTCTCCTCAAAGGTCCAAGGGTGATGAAGGAGTATGCCTATAACCCTGAGATGACGGCAAAGACCGTTGAGGATGGCTGGCTCCATACAAGTGACCTGGCCTATACGGATGAAGAGGGCTTTGTCTACTTCGCCGACAGGGCGAAGGACCTGATCATCAGGGGTGGTGAGAACATATTTCCGGCGGAGATAGAGGATGCGCTTCGAAAGAACCCGAAGGTCCAGGATGCGGCGGTTCTAGGGTATCCTCACCCACGCTTTGTGGAGATCGCCATGGCCATCATCCAGGTCAAACCTGGCGAGACGATGGCCGAGGAAGAGATAATGGAGTTCTGCAAGGAGAAGGGCCTGGCGAAATACAAGTGGCCTGAAAAGATCGTCTTTGCCGATGTCCCCCGCAACCCTGCCGGCAAGATCGAAAAGCCGAAGCTCAGGGATATATATGTAAAGCCTGCCAAGGAGGCGATGGAGAAGGAGTTGGCGGGGAAAAAGTAAGAAACATGGGTGCTCGTTACATATGACTACCAGGGGTGCTTGTCGTGAGACAAGCGCCCTTTCTGTTATCTGTTATGTTTTAAAGAGAGGCAGCAATGGGGGAGTGGGAGAAGCTCTATCCGGATGATTGGAAAGAGCGTTACCGAGACGCGATAGTATCCGCAAAAACTGCCGTCTCGAAGATAAGGAATGGGAATCAGATCTTTATCGGTACTGGGTGCGGGGAGCCGCAACACCTGATCAGGGCGTTGTTGTCTACCGATGATCTCTTCGATGTGGATTTTTACCAGTTGCTTCCCTTTACCTTGTCCAATTTTTTAGGTGAACCGCACTTTTTGGATCGGTTTCACTTCAACGCCTTCTTCATTACGGATCGCACCCGCCAGGCGGCGTTTGAGGGGAAGATAAACTACATCCCGACGTATCTCTCGGAGATCCCCAGCCTCTTCCAGCGACAGATCGGGGTCGATGTGGCACTCATCCAGGTGACCCCCCCCGATGAATTCGGCTACTGTAGCCTCGGGATCTCAGTGGATGTGACAAAACGGGCAGCGGAAGCGGCACAATTCACCATCGCACAGGTCAACTCGTACATGCCCCGGACGTTGGGAAATAGTTTTGTACACGTCAGCAAGATCGACTGCCTGGTGCCCTATGACGAGCCCCTCATAGAGGTCAGCTTACCAGAGGCGGATGAGGTCATCCGGAGGATTGCACACTATGTCTCACGGCTCATTGAAGATGGGTCCACCCTTGAGGTGGGTATAGGCCGGTTACCGGCCCCCGTACTTCCGTTTCTCAGGCGCAAGAAGGATTTGGGGATCCACACGGAGATGCTGAGCGATGCCTATTTGGATTTGATATCAGAGGGGGTCATCACCAATGAGAAGAAGACCCTCCATTCAGGCAAGATCATAACGAGCTTCTGTATGGGTACAAGGAGGTTATATCGGTTCGTTCATGACAACCCGATGGTTGAGTTTCACCCCTCCGATTACGTCAATGATCCGCTCATCATCAGCCAGAATGACAAGATGGTCGCGATCAACGCCGCCCTCGAGATAGACTTGACGGGGCAGATATGCTCCGATTCTATGGGATATCTCTTTTACAGTGGAATCGGGGGACAGGCAGATTTCCTTCGTGGTGCAGCGAGGTCGAAGGGCGGCGTTCCGATCATTGTCATGCCCTCGACAGCCAAGGGGGGGACGGTGTCACGAATCGTCCCGCATCTAAGCGAGGGGGCGGGGGTGGTGGTTACGCGGGGTGGGGCCCACTTTGTCGTTACCGAGTACGGGATCGGATACCTCAAGGGACGAAATATCTACCAACGTGTAATGGAACTTATTAACCTTGCGCACCCCACGTATCGCGAAGGGCTTCTGGATGCCGCCAAGCAGAGGCGTTACATCTTTGAAGATCAGATACCGCCGTCAGAGAAGGATCTCATCTATCTTGAAAAACTTGAGCACACGATGACGTTGAAAGATGGGACGAAGGTCCTCTTTCGTCCCATACGCCCCACCGATGAGTTTGCATTCAGGAACTTTATCTATTCTTTTTCCGAAGAATCCCTCTACAACCGTTTTTTCCAGGTAATCAAGGTATGGCCCCATCCAGAGGCGCAGCGGTGGGTCAATATAGATTATGAAAAAGCTATGACGGAGGTGGGCGTTATAACGGAAGGGGGTCTGCAGAGGATCATCGCCTTAGGTCAATACGGGGAGGATGAGGACGAGGAGGGCTGTGTGGAGCTTGCCCTGCTGGTGCACGAAGACTGTAGAAAGCAGGGTATCGGGGCATTCCTGCTAAAGCTTATCATAGGGCTTGCAGAGAAAAATGGCTACACGAAGATAGGGCTGACAGTTTTATGGAATAATAAGGCCATGCTGCACCTCCTGAAGAAGATCTACCCTGAATTGAAACTCGAAAATGCAGGTGGTGGGATCTTAAAGGGCAGGGCGGAATTATAAGAGCCCCATGCAAGCTCATGGCGTGAATGAATAAAAGGTATATGAGGGAGGTCTATTGTATAGAGAATACATTATTATAATTTAAGGTTTTGAAGTAATTGCAATGAGGTTGAGGTTTTTGGTTGACATGATGTTTTTTTTAGGCTACTGTGACAACGTTCCAACGTTCACAGATAACTATAGTGGGAAGGAGGTGGTCATTTTTTAAGGGTATCCCTGTAAGGGGAAGGATCTTTAATTCAAAATCTTTTATTTGAAAAGGGGGTAACTTATGAAAGGAAGAAGATGGTTTGTAGTAACTTTTCTTGTTTTGCTCTTGGCTGCGCTGCCCTTGTTAAGCGCCTATGCAGCCCCAAAGAAGCCGATCCAGCTCACCTACGCAAATTTCTTCCCGCCTACACATATTCAGGCCCAATTGGGTGCCTCTTGGATAAAAGAGGTAGAAAAACGCACCAATGGGGCGGTGAAGTTCACCTACTTCCCAGGCGGGGCATTGCTCAAAGGGGGTGCTATGCTCGATGGGGTCATGAAGGGTGTGGCGGACGTCGGGATGTCACTCTTCGCATACACCGCGGGGAGGTTTCCCTCCATGGAATGTCTTGACCTTCCCTTTGGGTATCCAAGTGGCAAGGTAGCTACCAAAGTCGTTAACGATTTTTACAAGAAGTTCAAGCCTAAAGAGATCGTAGGTGTGGAACTGCTTTACCTCAATGCGCATGGTCCTGGACTGCTCCACAGCAAGAAGCCCGTTTACAAGTTGGAGGATGTCAAGGGTCTGAAGATCCGCTGCACGGGCTTTAGCGCCAAGGCGGCAAAGGCCATGGGCGGTGCACCCGTTGCCATGGGTCAGGGTGCTGCCTATGAGGCCCTGCAGAAGGGCGTCGTGGAGGCCACGTTGGCCCCTATCGAGGTCTTGAAGGGGTGGAAGCAGGCCGAGGTGATCAAGTACACCACCGAGTGCTACGACATCGGCTATACCACTACCTTCTATGTGATCATGAACCTCAAGAAGTGGAACGCACTGCCCAAGGACATCCAGAAGGTCTTTGCTGAGGTCAGTGCGGCCTGGGTCCCCAAGCATGGAGAGGCGTGGGACAGCAGCGATGCGGCAGGGCGGAAGTATAGCCTCAGCCTGGGCAACAAGATCATCCCCCTCTCCAAGGAGGAGAGCGCCCGCTGGGTCAAGGCCGTTGGGCCGGTGATCGATGACTATGCAGCCAAGCTGGAAGCCAAGGGTTTGCCCGGGAAGAAGTATGTGAAGTACATAAAGAAGCAGATCAAAAAATACAGCAAATAGGTAATAGAATAGACAAAGGGGTTGCCGGATAGGACAAACTACTGGCAACCCCTGTCTATTTTTTATTCAAGAGGTGATGAGATGATCTATTCCAGCAGGGGGGTTCAGCGTTTAGCCGATACGTTAAATCTGATTGCGGGATGGAGCTTGGTGGGCATGACTGCCCTCACCTGTGCCGATGTCATTCTGCGGCTCTTCAGGCGTCCCATCCTCGGCACCTATGAGATCGTCGGGTTTTTGGGGGCGGTGGTGGCCGGCTTCGCCATGGCCCATACCACTGTAAAACGGGGCCATGTAGCCGTGGAGGTACTGGTCTCACGGTTCTCCCCGCGGGTCCAGAAAATTATCTATTTGATCACACACCTGCTGAGCATAGTGCTCTTCGCCTTGATCTCGTGGGAGTGCATACGGTATGGGAACGACTTTCGTACCTCAGGAGAGGTCTCTTTGACCCTCCGAGTCCCCTTTTATCCGGTTCTGTACGGGATCGCCTTCTCCGCCATGACCGTCTGTCTGGTACTCCTGGTGGATTTCTGGAAGGTGATCAAAGGAGGGGCACAGCCGTGGTATCAGTGGGAGGAATGATCCCCTTTTTGTTACATTTATTAGTAATGCCCTAAGGAGAACACATATGAACCCAACGACGATCGGTCTGATAGGGCTAGCGCTTCTTATTATCGTCCTCTTTTCTCGCATGCCGGTGGGATTTGTCATGGCCCTTCTGGGTGTTATCGGCTTTAGTTATATCACTTCCGTGGAGGGCGGCATGAGGCTGATGGCCAAGGATATATTTGTCATATTTGGCTCGTATAGCCTGACGGTCGTCCCTCTCTTCATCCTCATGGGGCAGGTCGCCTTCCATGCCGGTATAAGCCGACGCCTCTATGATACCGCCTACAAATTTGTCGGCCATCTGCCAGGGGGGTTGGCCATGGCTACGGTGGGTGCCTGTGCAGGGTTTGCCGCCATCTGCGGGTCCACCAATGCCTCTGCGGCTACCATGGCTGCCGTGGCCCTACCTGAGATGAAGCGCTTTAAGTACCATGATGATCTGAGCACTGGGACGGTCGCTGCTGGTGGTAGCCTGGGGATCCTCATCCCTCCGAGCGTCATCTTCATCGTCTACGGTATCTTGACAGAGCAGTCCATAGGGAAGCTCTTTGTGGCAGGGATCGTGCCTGGTATTATCTTAGCATCTTTCTTCGCCCTCACCATTTATGTCTGGGTACGACTGAGGCCCGAGGTGGCACCACGCGGGCCGAAGACCACGTTAAAGGAAAAGTTGTTTTCTCTAACGGGAGTTGGGGAGACCTTAATCCTTTTTATCCTGGTCATGGGAGGTCTTTTCGTCGGCTTTTTCACACCCACAGAGGCCGGTGCCATAGGTGCTGGAGGGGCCATCGTACTCGGTTTTGCACGCAGAAGGCTGAACTGGAAGGGGTTCATACAGGCGGTAATAGAGAGCACGAGGATCTCCTGCATGGTCTTGGTTATCGTTGCTGGGGCGACGATCTTCGGCCATTTTCTGGCCGTAACCAGGATTCCCTATCTGCTGGCCACCTGGGTCAGTGAACTTCCCCTTCCACACTTTGCCATCATGGCGTTTATAATATTTATCTACCTTGTGGGCGGGTGCTTCATCGATGCCTTGGCCCTGATCCTCCTTACCATCCCCATATTCTACCCTGTGGTTATTGCTATGGGCTATAATCCCATTTGGTTTGGGGTGATAATTGTACTGGTGACCCAGATGGGGGTGATTACCCCTCCGGTGGGGGTGAATGTCTATGTGGTCAGTGGGGTGGCAAAAGATGTACCCCTGGAGACCATCTTTAAAGGGGCGGTCCCCTTTCTGATCGCCCTGATCTTGACGTCCCTCATCCTGATACCATTTCCCCAGATCGCCCTCTTCTTGCCCGGCTTTATGAGGTAGTTGTTGGGGAAAGAGTGATCGTGATGATTTTGTATAGTTATTGGGTATGTTTTTTAGGTAATAAAGTGAAAAATAGCACTTGAAGGAAGGATCGAGTAGAGATGGGAACTGAGGCGTTGCAACGGTTGGTGGAGATTGCCAACGACCCTTATGGTCGCTTGGCTGACCTGCGCAAGAGAAAGAAGGTCATCGGGAGCACCTTGGCGGATGTCCCTGAAGAGCTGATCTATGCAGCAGGGCTGCACCCTTTTTTGATCCTGGGGACGAACGAACCCATCAGTCACTCGGCGGCCCTTCTTCCGGACAACTCGTGTTCTCTGGCGAGGAGCAATCTGGAGTTGGTGGTCGGTTATGAGGGGGATTTCTTCGATGGTTTCGTCTTCTCCCAGGTCTGTGATACCACACAGCACCTCAGTGACATCTGGAAGCGGAGGTTCCCAGATCGCTATTTTGAGAATTTTTTGGCCCCCAGGCAGGTGGATCGTCCCAGCGCCCGCGATTGGTATGCGCAGGAGTGCCGGAGGTTGCGGAAAGAGCTGGAGAAATATGCGGGCAGGGAGATCTCCGATGAAGACCTCTGGCAAAGTTTCCGCCTTTACAACGAGAACCGATCACTCCTAAGAACGCTCTACAACATCAAGCAGGAGGTCCCCGCCCTGATGACCAACAGGACATTTTTCGACGTGGTCAAGGCGACCTTTTTCATGGATAGGGAGGAGCACAACCGCCTCTTGCAGGAGGTGGTGGATTGGGCCCAGGGGGAGAAGGGACGTTATGAGGACCAGGATGGTTATTTTAAGTTGATTGTAGGGGGGATCGTGGTGGAGCCCCCGAACATTTACGATCTGATCGATGAGGCAAGGGGGAACATCGTGGGTGATAACCTCTGTACCGCCTCACGCTATATCTATCATGACGTAGATGTCGATGGTGATCCCGCTGAGGCATTGGCCGATAGGCACCTTCGCAAGCCCCATTTCAGTCCAATCAACGAAGACGTAAAGAGGATCTACACCGATTTATTAGACCTATACAGGGAGAAGGGGGCAGAGACAATCTTTTACGTCCATATAAAATACTGTGAATCACAGGACTACGATCTCCCGGACATTAAGAAGAGGATGAGAGAAGAGGGGATACCTTTGTTGGAGTTGGAAACGGAATATCAAACCACCCATATTGCCCATGCCCAGATGAAGACTAGGTTGCAGGCCTTCTGTGAGTCAGTACTTGGGAGGACATAACATGAGCGAGAAAGTACAAGAGAAAAAATCCGCCAAGGAACTCAACAAAATACTGACCGGGGAGTATCTACAAGATGCCCGCACGGCCCATGAGCACGGAAAGTACATAGCCTATACCACGGCAGTCTCCCCGGTGGAACTCTTCGTGGCCCATGACATTATCCCTATCTATCCAGAGAACCACGCTGTGGCCTGCCTCACCAAGCGGATGGGGGCAAAACTCTCCCAGGTAATGGAAAATCGAGGGTACACCAGTCACCTCTGTGCCTATGCACGCTCTGACCTGGGATATCGGGTCACCGGAGAGAGCCCCATGGGGGGGATCCCTGATCCAGACTTCAACCTAGCCTGCAACGCCCAGTGCTTTACCCTCACCAAATGGTTTGAGGTCCTCTCGCGGGCGTATAATGTGCCCATCTTTGTATTCGATACTCCCCAGTGGATCCGCGACCCAGAGGCCCGAAAAGAGATCGTGAAATACTGCGTTCAGCAGCTCAAGGAATTGGTCGCGGCCTTGGAGGAACTCACCGGCAAGAAGTATGACTACGACCGTTTGCGTGAGGTGATCAAATACTCTCGAGATGCGAGCCTCCTGTACCGGAAATTCCTGGACATGGCCGCATACAAACCGTCACCCATCAGCATCTTTGATGCGCTCATCCACATGGCCATTACAGTCTATTTGCGGGGGACCCCCCAGTGCGTAGACTATTATCAGACCCTGTGTGATGAGGTACAGGCGAAGGCAGATCAAGGTATCGGTGTCGTAGAGAACGAGCAATTTCGGCTCTACTGGGAGAACCTCCCCATCTGGTTTAAGTTCAGGGATCATTTCAATCTGCTGAAGTCCTATGGCGCCAATATTTTGAGTTCCCTCTATATCCATGCGTGGAGCTATGAATTCGATTGCGACAAAGATCCCCTGGAGACCTTGGCGGAGAACTACGTTTCGGTCTTCTCCAACGTCACCCTGGAGGAGCGGGCGGAGATGGCCCTGGATCTATTTCAGCGTTATTCTATGAATGGAAGCCTCATGTTCGTGAACCGTAGCTGTAAGGCCGTCTCATTTGCAGTCTACACGCTGAAGGACGTCATCACCGAGAAAACGGGATACCCTGCCCTCATCTTTGAGTCGGACATGGGAGATCCACGGTTCTATTCTGAGACCCAGATCAAGACCCGTATCGAGGCATATCTGGAGACCCTCCAAGGGAGGGCGGCACAGGTAGCTTGACGGTCAATCTCCTCGGTATATCATACCGACGCAGGCGACCTTCCTTGACTAATCCCGTCTTTTGTGATCTTCTGTAAAGGATGCAGATCTTATTGATCTCGGCCAACAGGGAGAGGATGCCCTATCCTGTCGCCCCTTTGGGCCTAGCCTGCATCGCCGGGGCCCTCAAAGGCGAGGGGCACACAGTCCGTGTGGTAGACCTCTGCTTTTCCTCAGACCCTGAAGGTGATTTGATCCACGTCCTGGAGGATTTCCCCCCTGATTTTATCGGCATCTCCCTGAGAAATTTGGACAACCTCACCTACCCCCCCTCCATTTCCTACCTTCCAGAGCTTGAGGAGGTGGTGGTGATATTGCGCCGTTGGACCTCCGCCCCCATCGTCCTCGGTGGATCCGGCTTTTCCCTGGCCCCACTTCCCCTAATACAACGCCTGGATGTGGACTTCGGGATTGTAGGGGAGGGGGAAGAGAGCATGGTGCGGCTGGTGCAGAGTTGGGAGCGAGGAGATTCACCCCATGGGATACCCGGGGTGCTGGTCAAGGGTAGGGACGAGTTCCTTCCTCCCCTGCACCTGGAGTCGTTGGACACCCCGGACAGAGGCGTGTTGGACAACCTGAGATATTTGGAGGAGGGGGGGATGGCCAACGTCCAGACCAAGAGGGGTTGCCCTTTTCAGTGTATTTACTGCACGTACCCCCTTTTGGAGGGGAGAAGGGTGAGGTTGAGGGATGTGCGGGTGGTGGTAAGGGAACTGAGGGAGCTCCAAACGGATTACGGGGTGGACTATATCTACTTCGTTGATGACATCTTCAACTATCCTCCAGACTATACAGAGGCGCTCTGCCGCGAAATGATCACCCAGGGGGTGGGGATGAGGTGGACGGCCTTTGTCAACCCCCGGTTTCTGACCCCTGAAATTAGCAAATTGATGGTCAAGGCGGGATGTGAGGGCGTAGAGCTGGGGGTGGACTCGGGTGCACCACAGATATTGAAGAACTACGGCAAGGGATTTGGGGTAGAGGACATTGTGCGCGCCTCCCGGCACTGCCGGGAGGCGGGCCTGAACTTCGCCCTTTATCTGCTCCTGGGGGGGCCAGGGGAAGATGAGGGGAGTTTGCAGGAGACCTTTGACCTCATGGACCGCTTGGCCTCTACGGCGGTGATCGCCATGCTCGGGATCAGGATCTACCCCCATACCGCCCTGCACGAGATCGCCGCACGTGAGGGGGTGATCCAAAGGGGTGATGATCTCTTAGAGCCCAAGTTCTACATCTCCCCCACTATCGGATCCGAGCGGCTCATCGAGCTCGTCACCGAGGGGGCTATGCAGCGCAGGGGCTGGATCGTCCCCGGGTTAGAGATAAATATCTCCCCTCAGCTTATGGAGGGGATCCGCAAGTTCGGCATTCGGGGACCCCTCTGGGAGCTGGTAGGCAGGATGAAGAGGCCGCGGATGCACCCCCTGAGACAAGGATAAGAGGGACATGGACTTTCAAGGTAAGGTGGCCGTAGTTACCGGTGGTTCCAAGGGGATAGGGAGGTCAATCTGTCTCCTTTTGGCGCAGAGGGGGTGTCGGGTATTCATGAATTACTCCCGGGATGAAGAGGCGGCGCAGGGGGTGCTCAGGGACACCCAAGAGGCCCCGGGAGAGGTGCTTCCCTATCGAGCAGACATCACCGATTCCGCCCAGGTGACAAAGATGATGGATCAGGTGGAGAAGAAGGTGGGCAAGATAGATATCCTAGTGAACAACGTGGGGATGATCAAGGATGGGTTCCTCATGTTGATGGGGGAGAGGGATTGGGAGGACGTATTGAAGGTCAACCTCACCTCTGTCTATCTCTGTTGTCGGGCGGTGGTGCGCAAGATGATCCCCAACAAGAAGGGCAAGATCGTGAACATTTCCTCCGTAAGCGGGATCATCGGGGCTGCTGGACAGGTCAATTACGCTGCTGCCAAGGGGGGGATTATTGCCTTCACCAAGGCCTTGGCCAGAGAATTGGGCCCCTTTAACATCCAGGTGAACGCCGTGGCCCCCGGACTGATCGAGACGGATATGGTCACTCAGCTAGCCCGCGAAAAGGTGGAGGCCATCGTTCAATCCACCTCCCTGGGGCGGATGGGGAGGCCTGAGGAAGTGGCCTGGGCCGTCCTCTTTCTCAGCTCCTCTTTGTCTGACTATATCACCGGCCAGGTCATCGTGGTGGATGGGGGGATTGTTTGAGAGAACAGGGCTCAAGGGGTCAAAGGTTCAAGGATTCCAGTGATCTGTAAGAGGATTGAGAAGATACAATCGAGATGGACTACCCATCAATCAAAGATTTGACTCCTGATTCTTTTTTCTAGGTAAACTATTTTGAACGATAAATGGACAAGCATTCCAATTCATGAGTGGCGAGAAAGAATATTGACCGCCTTAATACGAGACGCGTCTGCTTTGATAGAACTCGACCGTAAGATAGTGGAGGCTATAATT
>DAOVGN010000103.1 GCA_030672385.1 Deltaproteobacteria bacterium
AGATCACGCTGTCGGCGAGGGGTAGTTTAAGATCTGCTCCAATTTTGGCGGCACTCAGGGCAATGTCAATGCTCAAATCCACTATCGATCCTTGTTGCATTAAAGCAATTGCCTGAAGTGCATGAGCTATAATAGCTTAAACTCTCGTTTTGTTATCATTTAACGCAAGAACATCGGGAAAATCAAGAGAAAAATAAGATCGGTCTTCAAAGGGGTGGGGCTTTTAGGGGAAGGCGCTATCGTATCTTCGCGGTACTAAAAAAGGGGGACCGTTTCTTGTGGTCCCCCTTTGCTTTTTTATGTCAAGGGTTTCATGCCAGGGCTATCCCTACTACCTCGTCCATCCGCTTGACGAACCTGAATTCCAACCCCTCTTTGATATGTTCTGCCAGTTCCTCTAGGTCCTTTTCGTTCTTTTCGGGCAGGATGATGGTTTTTATCCCCGCTCTCTTTCCCGCCAAGACCTTTTCCTTGATCCCTCCGACGGGAAGGATCATCCCCCTTAAGGTGATTTCCCCGGTCATGGCCACATCGCTGCGCACAGGTTTGTTGGTCAGCAGCGAGGTAATGGCCATGAACATGGTGATCCCTGCTGAGGGCCCATCTTTGGGGATGCCTCCGGCGGGGACATGGATGTGGATTTCGTGTTTCTGGTAGAAGTTTTCCTCAATCCCCAGGTCTTTGGCCTTAGCCCTGACGTAGCTGAGGGCGGCTTGGGCCGATTCCTTCATCACCTCACCTAATTGCCCTGTCAGGGTAAGTCCCTTGTCCCCCATCATCTTGGTGGCCTCCACGAAGATGATGTCCCCTCCCGTGGGTGTCCAGGCAAGCCCTGTGGCTACCCCTGGGTCAGAGGTCCTCTCCGCTACCTCGGGGAAGAACTTAACGGGACCTAAGAACTTATGCAGCATATCTATTCCTGCCACCACCTTTTCCTGTTTTCCCTCCGCCACCTCCTTGGCCACCGCTCGACAGATCGCAGCGATCTCCCTTTCGAGGTTTCTCACCCCGGCCTCCCTCGTGTAAGAGTTTGTGATCACATTTATAGTTTCATCTTCGAACTCCAACAGTTCAGGGGAAAGCCCATGTTCATCGAGCTGTTTGGCGATGAGGTGTCCTTTGGCGATCATTAGTTTCTCATCATCCGAGTATCCAGGGAGTTCCAAGACTTCCATGCGGTCCTTTAAGGCCGGAGGGATGGGCTCGAGCACATTGGCCGTGGTGATGAACATCACCTTCGATAGATCAAAGGGGATGTCGATGTAGTGATCGGAGAACGAGAAGTTCTGCTCAGGATCTAACACCTCCAGCAGGGCAGAGGATGGGTCCCCCCTGAAATCGGTGCCGATTTTGTCCACCTCATCAAGCATGAAGATAGGGTTATTGCTACTGGTCTTTTTGATACCTTGAATGATCCTGCCTGGCAGGGCACCGACATAGGTCCTCCTATGCCCCCTTATCTCTGCTTCGTCTCTCACCCCACCCAGAGAGATCCTGGTGAACTTTCGGCCCATGGCCCTGGCGATGGACTTTCCCAATGAGGTCTTTCCAACTCCAGGTGGTCCTACAAAGCAGAGGATAGGGCCCTTCATGTCATTTTTTAACTTGCGAACGGCCAGATACTCTAATATCCTCTTCTTTACCTTTTCTAGATCATAGTGATCTTCATCCAATATCGTCTGTGCGTGGACGATGTCGATCTTGTCATCGGTGCTTCTTGACCAGGGGAGCTCTACCAGCCAATCGAGGTAGGTCCTGGCCACGGTGTATTCTGCCGAGGCAGGGGGCATCTTGGAGAGCCTGTCCAGCTCTTTTTCCGCCGCCTTCTTTGCCTCTTCGGGCATCCCTGCCTTTTCGATCTTCTCTTTTAACTCCTTCAGTTCTTCACTATGTTCATCGATCTCACCCAACTCCTTTTTGATGGCCTTCATCTGCTCCCGTAGATAGTATTCCCTCTGTGTCTTGTCGATATCCTCTTTGACCTGGGATTGAATCTTGTCCCCCAGTTCCAGGATTTGGACTTCTCTGGTAAGCATGACGTGGACCTTGCTGAGGCGGTCTTTTATCTTGAATGTCTCAAGTACCTCTTGCTTTTCCGCTGGGTTGGTGTTGAGATTAGAGGTGATGATGTCGGCCAATATACTGGGGTCCTTAATATTCGTGACCATGTTATTTAACTCCGCGCTGAGATACGGTGCCAGCTCCACCGCCTTTTGGAAGAGGTTTCGAAGATTCATGATCAAGGCATCGATCTCTACACCTTCGGCCTCCTCAGCAGGAATTACCTCCACCTCGGCCACATAATAAGGATTGTTTTGGGTATAACGCAGGATCTTGAACCGTTCAAGTCCCTGTACAATGACCCGTTGGGTTCCATCCACCTCCTTCACCATACGGACCAAGTGCGCTGCGACCCCTATACTATAAAGCTCATTGGGGTTGGGTTCTTCGACTTCTGAGCTATGTTGGGTGATCACTCCAATGATCCTATCCTTTTCCATCGCCTCATCGATTAATTTAACTGATTTCTTCCTTCCCACCATGATGGGGAGGATGAGCTCTGGGAAAAGGACAGTTCCCCTTAAAGGTAATAGGGGTAGGCGGCTGGGGATGGAGATTTTGTCGCCCTCTTTCCCGCCTTTTGATTTAGGTACGAATATCATCCCTTCCTCCTCTTTTGGCCTTGAGAATTTTTTCTAATTCCGGATAAAAAGTAATCACAACTTCCTTGCCTGTCAACTATTAACGTTTTAAGATGAAGGGATACCGCCTCTCTTTTTTATGGATCTTCTCCCTCCGGAAGTTCTCCCCACCGATTGGCGGAGAGATATCTTTAAAGATTGTTTCCTTTCTCATGCCTCATCCCCATTCCGCTGTAGGGGCAAGGTACTCCTTAATTTTGCCCAAGACGATCTTGGGGATATCTTCTTTGTTCTTGATGTTAAAGAATGAAATATTTCTTTTTTTGTCCGTCCCCTCCTTAAACCGAGTGGAATGCACATTATGGCCCAAATGTACAGCGGTTACCCTGTTTTCGATCTGATTGAAGAATTCGATGAGTTTTTCGAGATTGGTGATCTGCATATCCGTGATGATGAAGATATCAGGGCCGCCCGCTTGGGATAATAGAAATTGTATGTCATTCAGGTCCAAGGCTGTACCACCACCAAAATATCTGCATATAGCTTGGTAAATCTGTTCTTTTTCTTGGTTGAAGTCCAGGACGATTTTATTTCCCCTCAAGGCATCACTGAAGTTATAGACAGCAACCGTGGATTCATTCTTAAGATAGGCGTTACAGGCACAGGCTGCCCCTAGGACCGCGTACGACAACCTCTCTCTGGGATTGATCATACTCCCGGATGAGTCGATAATGATGAGACAGTTAGGAGTTCCTTCTAGTTCCCCATAGGTCTCCCCCTCTCTTTTCTTCCAAATTTTGGTTATGCCAGGCATAATCTTGCCGAAACTGGTCCAGACGTCGATATCGGCGAAAGGTTTTCCTATCTCCCAAGGCATGTGAGAATGGGGATGGAGGTCACCCCTCTTTTCGATGGGGAGCTTTCTTAGGGGGAGTGTATAGCTCTCGGCCAGTTTCATATAGTAGAGGAGATTGGCGTCGATGGGATTCCCCGGACCTCTTCCCATCCCTCCGGTAGCATAGCCCTTCTCCTCCAATTCCTCCTTTAGATCTTCCACCGTCTCCTTGAACTCCTGTAAGTTCTGGACAGCTGAGGCGAAATCCCGCAATCCACGATCGATCTCCTCCAAGGAGTAGTTGTCTAAAGAATGCTCCCCTAAGGGATTGGGGCTTCTCTGGGAGTTCTCTTGCTCATTTTTTAATTCCTCCTCGAGGATGTCCTGAATGACCTTGGTGAATTTTTTGATACTCTCACCCCATTTCTTTCGTTTCAGATAGGGGATGCGGGAGAGGCGATTGACACGCTCATCGTGGCCCCCACTCCCCAGATCCACCCCCCAGATCTTTTCATAAAGGGAGGATAGCACCTCATGGACCCCGGTCTTGGGGAGGTTTTTGTATAAAGTGGGAATTTTTGTATCTTTTTCCTTTACACAGTAGGTGTCCGTTACCACATCCATAAAATGGGTGGTTGCCTTTTGGGCCAGCTCTTTTTTTCTCACCACCTTTTTCGCCTCGTTGTAGAGGGTGAGGTGGGTGTGGAAATCCCAGGGGCAATACATATAATGGGTGACCCCATGGTCGAGAACTGCCTCGATGATCTCTTCCTCCTTCATCGTATCTTTTAGTTTTTCGTGAAAGGAATTGCTGATAAAGAGCTGTTTGCTCTTGATCTCCAGGGCCACCTTCTCCTCTCCCTCGATCACCTTCGGTAAAGGGATTTGGGGAAAGAGGTGCTTTTTCCTTACCTTGGGCCAGATCTTTTGAATGATCTCTTCAATTTCCATCGCCATGCTTCAAAAGTAGAAGGGTTTTACCCCTTCATTGGGGAAGATGAGGTGCTCTCTCTCGAAGATTTTTCCCCCCACTATCTTTCCCAAACCTTTTATCCTGCCTCCTACAATTATCTCCCCCCCGGTCATGCCATGTCCCGTGTTAAAGCCGAGATTATGCCTTATGATGATCTTTCCCCGTTTCATCCCAGCCCCAGTGTAGTTCTTGCCGCTCCCCTCAATGATCAGCTCTCCTCCATCCAGCCCTATCCCCGTAAAGTCGCCCACATTCCCCTCCACGATCAATTTTTTGTTGGGAGGGAGGCGGTATCCAAGGAGGTTGATTTTAACGTTGAGATCTCGCAAATGAAGGGTGATCTCCTCCTCCTTGGCGTAGTTGCAAAGGGTGGAGATATAGACCCCTGCAGGGCCTGTTATCAGATAGGGGATCTGATCCGAGCGGTCTAGGGCATAACAAAACTCCTCTATATCCTCGGCCGTATACTCTATCCCTTCTATCTTTTTCTCAGCTATGCTATAGGCCTTGATCACGGTGCTATACTGCATCAGCCAAACCAAATCTTTGGCCTCATTTTTCAATAGGTCTTCATACCCCTTGAGTATTTTGGAGAGGGTTTCTTCCTTGAATTTTAAGATTTTATCCAGGGGTATCTCACGTTTGCGGCCGTCGGTCTGCTGAAAGGCCTCAAAAGGATTTTTCATCTTTGGCCCCGATATCGTTCTTTATTTCTTCATAAATGGGATGATCTCCGTCCAAAGGAGTTACCTCTTCCCCATTGAAGGCCCTACACGCCAGGGCAAGGGCCTCCAGGAGATAATCCCTCTGCTCGTTGTATCTTTGAAAGATCTCCTCGGTTGCCTCCTTGGCCAGGTATATCTGAAATGGGTCATTTCTTCCCCCCCCCTCTTTTTTGGAGAGGTAAGAGTCTTTCCACTGAACTCGATGGGCCAGGGTATACGGGATGACTAACCTGACGTGCTCGAGGTCTACCTCCTCATCTTCCACAAACCAAGCCAAGGCTTGAGAGTAATTTCTGATGGAGATGGGGAGTCGGTTGGAAGCGCAGTTTTTGATGTGATGGCATAGGTAACCCGTGTAGTGGCATCCCTCCTCACATGCCTCCACCGACCTTTTCTGGCCGTACTTGTGGCAGAAGGAAAGCTCGGCCAGTGTCATGCGCACAAAGGCGTTGGCATCGAGATCGAAGTCTATCTCCATCATATCCTGCTTGATCTCTCTCCTTTCACCTTTGTTGAGACCTTCTAACCCCAGGTTTTCCTTCATATGCTCGCCGAAGAGATCACAGATTTCCTCGGCCATGGCCATCTTTTCCTCATAGGGTTTGTTTCCCCTGAGTATCTGGTGGAGGTCCTTCTCATACTGAGGGTGCCGGAGGGGATGGTTCAACCTCGTCTCCTTACCGATGTTGGAGGCTATATTTGGACCGGGGTGTCTTGATTCCACCAGGATGTCGAAACGGTCGATGAGGGGGGCGATGATGGTGTTCGTCCCCCTGTCCTGATAGTTAGCCGTAGCAAAAAGGGAGTATTCATCACTGATCAAGATCTCGTTGAGATATTCCCAGTTTCCACGATCCACGCCGTTCAAGATCATACTCTGTTTGGTTTCCGGGAGACGGTTTATTTCGTCCACGATCTTCACGGGGATTTGAGCAAAGTTGGTCCAGACCACCACTTCCTTGCCCCTGTTTAATTCACCTAGATGAGGTCTGCCGATGATCTTTTCCTCTGTTTGTTCGGGGTGACCGGAGACCTCGCTTCCCCAGATTACTCCTAGGGGATAGCGGTAGAGGATGGAACCCACATATTCCGCCGAGGTAGTTTTCCCAAGGCCAGGTTCTCCGATGATAAGCTCCTTACCCCCATTGAGGCTGGTGAGAAGGCCAAACAGGATGGTAGAGTTGAATCTTTCCCCTTTTATCTCGATGTCCGGTCTGTTGAAATAGAGGGTATCGCTGATATACTCATATATCCCTCTGATCCTTTTTCGGTAGTGCCCATTTTTCATCTAGTGACTCCCCTTTTGCATATCCGCAGTTCCAGCTTCCAAGCCTTATACGCTAACACTATCCGCCTGGGAAATCAAGCAATCCATCCATCCCCCCATGGTAAAACCCGTCCTTCTTCCCCCGGGATACATGGAACCAACCATCATCCACAATGCGCAGGTGGGGCGCCGTAAAAGGCCAAGGTCCTCAGGGCCAAAAGGGGATTGGGGAGGCGAGATTCCAAGGTCCAAAGAGCCTGGGGGGAGGTCTCAATCCCTCCAATCGGCGAAGGTGCGCACGAAGAGGTATAGATTTACGAGAAAGAGGAAAAGTCCGAGGAAGATACCGGCAATGGCCCTCTCGAAGGATATTTGATAGATGTCGCCTTCCGCAAAGAAGGAGCTGCCGATTAGGATGGTAAGCAAGATGAAGGTAAGGAAAATCCCCACACGACCCTTAGAAATGGTCAAGATGGCCAGGACGATGCCAATGCCTATGGATATCTTGACATCAGGTAGGTGGTCAACCACACCGCAGATGATGTTTACTATCTCCTGCAGGACACTCTCGAACAACTTATATATCCCTCACAACGATGATATGTTAAGTAAAGGACAAAACCAGAACTTTGTCAACTCTTTACTGATACCCGGTTTTTTGATAACAATTTAGTTATGAACAAGGACAAAATAGTAATAAAGGGAGCGAGACAGCATAATCTAAAGAATATAGACCTGGAGATTCCCAAGGGGCGGCTGGTGGTGTTCACCGGGATCAGCGGTTCAGGGAAATCCTCCCTTGCCTTTGACACCATCTATGCCGAGGGGCAGAGGAGGTATGTGGAGTCTCTTTCCGTCTATGCCAGGCAGTTTTTGGAGCGGATGGACAAATCCGATGTGGATCTTATCGAGGGGCTCTCACCCGCAATAGCTATCGAGCAGAAGGGGATAAGCAGGAATCCGCGCTCCACCGTGGGGACGGTGACGGAGATCTACGACTATCTCCGTCTTCTGTTTGCACGGGTGGGGCGTCCTTACTGCTATATCTGTGGCCGGGAGATTAGGTCGCAGACCCCTCAGCAGATGGTAGATCAGCTATTGACCCTCCCCTCAAGTAGCCGTTTGGTTATCATGGCCCCTCTGGTGAAGGGGAGGAAGGGAGAGTATAAAAAGCTCCTGGATCAACTCCGAGGGGAGGGGTTTGTCAGGGTGAGGATAGATGAGACCGTCAGGGATCTGGGTGAGGAGATTGTTTTCGATAAGAACAGGAGGCACGACATAGACTTGGTGGTCGACAGACTTGTGATGCGCGAGGGCATAAAAAACAGGATCACCGAGTCGGTGGAGCTGGCCCTGCGGTATGGTGAAGGGGTAGTGAAGGTGGTACTGGATAGAGGGGAGGAGCTTGTCTTCAGCGAGCGGTTTGCATGCCTTGAATGTGGGGTGAGTTATCCTGAGATATCCCCCAGACTCTTTTCCTTCAACAGCCCCTATGGGGCATGTCCCCGCTGTGGGGGGTTGGGTCTTCTCTCACCAGGGAATTTCCCCCCCCTCAGGGAATCCTCGACCTCTGAGGAGTCGGACTGGGAGATGGGCGCCTCCCTGTGTCCTGATTGTGGGGGGACTAGGTTGAGGAGGGAAGCGTTGCATGTGCGGTTTCAGGGAAAGTCCATCGCAGAGGTAACGGAGCTTTCTATCAAGGAAGCACTCGCCTTTTTCCAGGCGGTGAGGCTCACCCCCAAGGAGGAGGAGATAGCGAGGTTGGTACTGCGGGAGATCAGGGAAAGGATCGGTTTTCTGGTGAGTGTGGGATTGGACTACCTCTCCCTCGACAGGGCCTCCTCCACCCTCTCCGGAGGGGAGGGGGAAAGGATAAGGCTGGCCACTCAGATAGGTACGGGCCTTACCGGAGTCTTATATATTTTGGATGAACCGAGCATCGGCCTACACCTCAGGGACAACCTTAGGCTGTTGGACACCCTCCAGCGATTGCGGGATCTGGGCAACACCATCATCGTGGTGGAACACGATCCACAGACCATCCTCTGCGCTGACCATGTCATCGATATGGGGCCCGGGGCGGGGGTGCATGGAGGGGAAGTGGTCTTTAGCGGTACACCTCAAGAGTTGATGGATGACGAGGGATCCTTGACCGGAAGATACCTCTCCGGTCGTCTCACCATACCTGTCCCCATGAGGAGGAGGCCCAAAGATGGGGGGTGTTTGATCATCGAGGGGGCCAGGGCCAATAACCTGAAGGGGATCAAGGTGGAGGTACCCTTAGGGATCTTCACTTGTGTGACTGGGGTATCCGGCTCTGGTAAAAGCACCCTGATTATAGACACCCTCTACCGGGTCCTAGCCCAACGTCTCCACGGCGCCGAGACGAGGGCGGGAGAACATGAAGCCCTCAGGGGGGTGGAAGGGGTAGACAAGGTAGTGGAGATCGACCAGATGCCCATCGGGAGGACATCCCGCTCCAACCCTGCCACATATACAGGGCTCTTTGCCCTTATTCGGGAGCTGTTCGCTCAACTCCCCGAATCGCGGGTGAGGGGCTACACCCAGGGTAGGTTCAGCTTCAACGTGAAGGGGGGCCGGTGCGAGGCGTGCCAGGGGGAGGGGATCATGCGGATCGAGATGCACTTCCTCCCCGATGTCTATGTGGTCTGTGATGAGTGTAAGGGAGAGCGCTTCAACAGGGAGACATTGGAGATAAGATACAAGGGGAGGGATATATCCGAAGTCCTGGAGATGACGGTGGAGGAGGCCCTGGGGTTCTTCCGCAATATTCCCCCACCGAAGAAGAAGCTTCAGATATTGGCCGATGTGGGGCTGGGCTATATCAAGCTGGGACAGCCCGCCCCCACCCTCTCCGGTGGGGAGGCCCAGAGGGTGAAGTTGGCCAGGGAGCTGGCCAAGAGGGATACCGGTAGGACCGTCTATATCCTCGATGAGCCCACTACGGGGCTTCACTTTGCCGAGATCCAAAATCTCCTCGATGTGCTCAACCGCTTGGTGGATGCCGGCAACACCGTCATCGTCATAGAACATAACCTCGATATCATAAAGTCCGCCGACTACATTATCGACCTAGGACCAGAGGGGGGTGATGAGGGGGGTGAGGTGATTACGGTGGGTACCCCCGAGGAGGTGGCTGACGTATCTCACTCTTATACAGGGCAGTTTCTCAAAAAGGTATTGGGGGGGAGTGGTCGGTGATTTTGTGGTTTCAGGGAGCCGTTTTATGGAGGCCCTTTACACCTCCTAACCCTCCAGTTAACCATAGCCGCTAACCCCAGTTTTTCACAAACCTTATCACGTTTGACTTGCGGTTGACTCCATTTTACCCTATTATCTTTTGAGAAAGCGCAAGGGAGACAACAGGGATGTTAGACCTGCGGTTTGTACGAGAAAACATAGATATTCTCAAGGAAAAATTGGCCCTGAGGGGTGATGACCTGGACCTGAATCCCTTTATAGAACTAGATCAGAGGCGCCGTGAGTTGATCCAAGAGGTGGAGGCCCGTCGGAGCCAGAGGAACCAGGTGACTGATGAGATAAGCAAGATCAAGAGGGCG
>DAOVGN010000021.1 GCA_030672385.1 Deltaproteobacteria bacterium
AGCATACAGTATAACTGTGTAACTTTGTTCTCTGGGGGAGGGCAACCATGGCGGAGCCAAGGGAGAGGTGGAGGGGTAGACCTTATTTCTTGATGGCGGCGATAGGTTCCGCCGTCGGGCTCGGCAACATCTGGCGTTTCCCATACATCGCCTACGCCAATGGGGGTGGGGCCTTTCTCATCCCTTACTTTGTAGCCCTGCTCACCACCGGCATCCCCTTGATGATTTTGGAGTATGGATTGGGGGTAAAGATGCAGGGGGCGCCCCATGTATCCTTTTCTAAGATAAAGAGGGGGTTGGAATGGGTTGGGTGGTGGTCTATCTTGGCCGCCTTTGTGATCATCACCTACTATGCGGTGGTCATGGCGTGGTGTTGGAACTACCTCTATCACTCCTTTACGTTGGCCTGGGGTGGGGATGCGAAGGGGTTCTTTTTTACGAAGGTATTACAGTTGTCGGGGGGGACGGCTGAACTCGGCGGAATCCCCATGGGGGTGTTTTGGGGGTTACTGCTCACGTGGGTAGTCGTATATCTCATCATCTATAAGGGGATTGGACGGGTTGCGAAGGTGGTCATGGTGACTGTTCCCCTCCCTATCATGTTGATCGCTATCTTGGTCATAAGGGGTATTACCCTGCCGGGAGCGGTAGATGGCCTCAACTTTTATCTTACCCCTGACTTTTCCAAGCTCTTAGAGCCAAAGGTCTGGTTGGCGGCCTACGGCCAGATATTCTTCTCCTTGAGCCTTGCCATGGGCATTATGGTCGTTTACTCTAGCTATCTGCCGAAGAATAGCGATGTGACCAATAACGCCTTTATTACCAGTTTCGCCAACTGTGGTACCAGCTTCTTCGCCGGCTTTGCCATCTTCAGCACCCTCGGCTACCTGGCGCACGTCTCCGGTGTGGATATCTCTAAGGTTGCCGGGGCAGGTCCTGGGTTGGCTTTCGTGATCATTCCCACGGCCATCTCCAAGCTTCCCTTCGCTGCCGCCTTTTTTGGTGTCGTCTTCTTCCTCACCCTACTGGCCCTGGCAGTGGACTCTCTGTTCTCTCTGGTGGAGGCCAATGTCACGGCCGTAATGGACAAATGGGGCTTCAGACGCTCGAGGGTCACCTTTATAGTTTGCCTTGTGGCCTTCCTCATTGGGCTGTTATTTGCCTCGAGGGGAGGCCTTTACTGGCTGGACATCGTCGATCACTGGATAAATAATTATGGTCTCACGGCAATAGGACTGGCGGAGGTGATCGTTATAGGGTTTGTCTTCGGTACCAAGCCCTTCCGTGAGTTCATAAACTCTGTTTCTGAAGTCAAAGTAGGGGTTTGGTGGGACATCATGATAAAGGTAGTTACCCCGATAATACTGGGGGTTACGCTCATCACCAGCTTGTATGGAGAATTCTCGAAGGCATATGAGGGGTATCCCACCTGGGCCCTCATCATAGGTGGATGGGCGATAGTTGTAGTGATAATTGTTCTCTCTTTTATCTTAATGAGGGTAAAGGGAAGGGGGGGAGAGAGGAAATGAAGACCGGGGCCTGGATCATGTTGATCTTCGGTTGTGTGGTACTCTACGGTGGTCTGGTGTGGAGTCTGCTTCGTACAAAAAAGGGTAAAAAGAAGATTCCTCACTGAAATTCCCTGAACGTCGAGCCTCCCCTGCGATCTTTACATCTTAATGCTGATCTCGTAGCTTCCCACACCCACCTTGTCGGCCAGTCCCTTTTGCCATACCAGCTCCATAACCTTGGGCCTTGTATGAGCCGGGACCATGAGGATGAGCTTCACCCCCAGTCCGGCGAGTTCCTTCCATCGCTCGGCCCTCTCCGGGGTAATGCTTCCCTCCGTCTCCACCTCCATGATGGCGAGCACCATCCCCTGATTGGCCAGGATGAGGTCGGGATATTGACCCTTAAATTCGTGCCTCTTTTCCCCTTGGTCGTTAGCCAGGATCTCCTTGTAGTCTCTCGCCAGCCTCCTCTGGAGATAGGAGACCAGCCAGTCGTGGAAGAACTCCTCTTTTGTCATCTCCGCCCCCTATTAATTTTCCGTGAATTGCGCCCTTATTGTAGCAAACAAAAGGGGGTGGTAACAAGGGGGGATACCTTTCCCTGTGGTCTCGAGATGAACATTTGACAAACCCCCACTTCTTTGATGGAATAGGGAGGGAATTCAATCGTTGATCCGAGCAAGGGAGGAGGATGGAATTTATTCATCTTGAGCAGCAGGAGGGGGTAGCCCTGTTAGAGCTGGACAGGGGAGTGATCAACGCCCTCAACCTGCAGGTTTTGCAGGAATTAAACGAGGCCCTACGAGGGGTAAGAGATGATTCCCAGGTGTGCGGCCTGGTGCTTGCCAGCGCCAACCACAAGTTCTTCTCCATCGGGTTTGACCTCCCCGAACTTTATCCCTTGCCTTCGCAGGAGTTTGCTGCCTTTTTCCATACGTATAACCTACTTTGCCTGGACCTCTACACCTTTCCCAAGCCTACGGTAACCGCCATTACAGGACATGCGACGGCAGGAGGGTGTATCTTGGCCCTCTGCACCGACTATCGCTTCATTGCCGAGGGACGCAGGCTGATGGGGATGAACGAGATCAAGCTGGGAGTGCCCATTACCTACCTAGTTGACTGTCTCCTGCGCCAGTTGCTCGGGGAGCGTCAGGCACGGGATCTGGTCTACTCCGGGGAGCTCTATCCTCCCCAGGAGGCCCTTCAGATGGGGATGGTGGATCGGGTCTTTCCCCCGGAGGAGGTAGTATCGGCAGCGGTGAAGAAGGCCAAGGATTTGGGCAAGATGCCCGGGGATGCCTTTGCGGCTGATAAACGCCTGCGGGTGCGGGCTATCAAGACCCAGGTCTTGTCGTACCTGGAAGAAGAGGAGAGGCTGTTCCTGGAGCAGTGGTACTCTCCCGAGGCCCGTCAGCGGCTGAAGGATGCCGTTGAGAAGTTTACTTACAGGGAGTGACAGAGGATGTCCAAGCCGAAGATGATCTTCATCTGTCAAAAGTGTGGCTATCAATCCCCCAAGTGGTTGGGAAGGTGTCCCGATTGTCAGGGGTGGGGGACCCTAGTGGAAGAGCTTGTCGGCGAGGAGGTTCCTCTGCAGGAGGTGAGGCAGCGCTGGTCTACGGTGGAGGCACCCAGGGCCATCACGGAGGTGGAAGAGGAAGAGGGGGTCAGGTTGTGCACCAGCTTGGAGGAGTTTAACCGCGTCTTGGGCGGAGGGGCGGTGGTGGGTTCAGTGGTCCTTTTGGGAGGAGATCCGGGGATCGGGAAATCCACCCTCATGTTTCAGTGTCTCCACGACCTCGCCTTGAAGGACAAGAGATGTCTCTATGTCTCCGCCGAGGAGTCCTTAAGACAGACCAAGCTCCGGGCCAGTCGACTGGGGGCCTTGGCCGAGGAGCTGTTTGTGGTTGCCGAGACCTCCCTGGAGCAGATCATCCAGGATGTCGAAGACCTCAAGCCCCAGGTCCTGGTGGTCGATTCTATCCAGTCTATCTACACAGCGCAGTTGGGATCGGCCCCGGGAAGCATAAGCCAGGTGCGGGAGACATCGGGGAGGTTGACCTATCTGGCCAAGGGATTGGGGGTGGCGACCTTCCTGGTAGGACATGTGACCAAGGATGGGGCCATCGCCGGCCCCCGTGTCTTGGAGCACATGGTAGATACCGTCCTCTACATGGAGAGGAGTGCAGACAGCCCCTATCGCATCCTGCGGGCCGTGAAGAACCGTTTTGGCTCCACCAACGAAATAGGGGTCTTTGAGATGAGGGAGCAAGGGCTACAGGAGGTGGCGAACCCCTCGGAGATATTCCTGGCAGAGAGGCCCATGAGGACTTCTGGGAGCGTGGTGATGGCGAGCATGGAGGGAACCAGGCCCATCCTGGTGGAGATCCAAGCCCTGGTGGTCCCCACGGCATTTGCCGTCCCCCAGAGGAAGGCCATGGGGGTGGATTACAACCGACTATCCCTCTTGGTAGCCGTGCTGGAGAAGAAGGTAGGGGTGAACCTCTCCCATCAAGACATATTTGTCAATGTGGCTGGGGGGCTGAGGATCGAAGAGCCTGCTGTAGATCTGGGTGTGGTGGTCGCAGTGGCCTCCAGCCACCTGGACAGCGCTATCCCCTCCGACATGGTGGTCTTCGGCGAGGTGGGGCTGGCCGGGGAGGTGAGGGGGGTGGGTTATGGAGAGATGAGGGTCCGGGAGGCTGCACGCTTGGGTTTTAAGAAGTGTGTTCTCCCCCGCAGCACCGCTGCAGGGGTAAAGGACTTCGGAGAGATGGAGCTGATAGAGGTGAAGGACCTGCGGGATGTGTGGGGGAGGTTGTTTTGAATTGTTGGCCGCTTTGAGATCAAGGTAAGGAGAGAGATGACAAAAGAAGATCTGAGGCGAACCATCAACCGCATTGACGGCAGGGGGTATAAGGCCTACAAGGACGTCAAGGGGGAGTACGACTTCGGCCTCTATCGACTGATCATCGACCACGTACAGGGGGATCCTTTTGCCGCCCCCTCCCGGGTGAGGGTGCGGCTCTCCATAGAGAGGGCCGGGTTTCCTCGGGACCTATGGGGGAAGAGAGTGCGTCGAATTGCCTTCTGCGATTATATAGGCCGGCAGTTTCATCGGGCCATCCGCCGCCTGACTAAAGGACATCGCGGTATGGGCAAAAGCGGCATGGTCGATATCGATGTGGGGAGGCAGGAGATCTTGGAGAGAAATGCGGTCATCGTCGATGGCCGAGACATGGAGGTCTGTTTTGTAGTGGGGCTCCCCGCGGCCGGCCGGACCATCCTGGGGAGGGAGGCCTTGGAGATCTTCTTTGAGGAGATCCCCAAGGTGGTGGATAAATCGCTCTTCTACCGAAGCATCGATCAAAAAGAAATTCTGCGGCATGTCGATGTGGCGGAGGACCAGGAGGTGATGCGGGGGCTTTTGGATGAGAGAGGTCTGGTGGCCTTTGTGGCCGGGGAATCGATGCTGCCCAGGCGTAGCGGGGTGGACGACAGACCCCTGGAGGCGGGGGCCATCCCCCTGAAGGCACCCTTTGAGCTGGATTTGGAGATGGAACTCCCCCATCGGGGCAGGATCAAGGGGATGGGGATTCCCAAGGGGGTGACCCTCATTGTAGGAGGGGGGTTCCACGGGAAATCAACCCTCCTGAACGCCATCGAGCGGGGGGTCTACAACCACATCCCCGGGGATGGTAGGGAGTATGTGGTGACCAACGGTGCGGCGGTGAAGATCAGGGCGGAGGATGGCCGCCGAATAGAGAAGGCGAACATCAGCCCTTTTATCACTAATCTCCCCTTCGGCAAGGACACCGTGAGGTTCTGCACCGACAACGCCAGCGGTAGCACCTCTCAGGCAGCCAATATCATGGAGGCCCTAGAGGTTGGGGCCCAGGTCCTCTTGATCGATGAGGATACATCGGCCACCAATTTCATGGTGCGGGATGAGCGTATGCAGGAGCTGGTGGCCAAGGACAGGGAACCCATCACCCCCTTCGTTGATAAGGTGCATAAACTCTATGCCGATCTGGGAGTCTCCACCATCCTGGTCATGGGGGGCTCTGGTGATTACTTCGATGTTGCCGATATCGTCATCATGATGGACAACTACCAACCCCTCTGTGTCACCCAGCATGTCAAGGAGATCGCCGCCAGGCACGTCAGCCGTAGGGTAGACGAAGGGGGGGATACCTTTGGCGAGGTCACCCCGAGGCGTCCCCTGAGCGCCAGCTTTGACCCGAGTCGTGGCAAGAGGGAGGTCAAGATAGACGCCAAGGGGTCCAGGACTATACTCTACGGGACCACCAGCATAGACCTCTCTTGTCTGGAGCAATTGGTGGATATGAGTCAGACCAGGGCCATCGGCCGGATGATCCATTACTACTCCGAGAAGTACCTGCATAGCTCTCGATCATTAAAGGAGGGGATGGAGTTGGTGATGAAGGATGTGGAGGAGATGGGGCTTGACTGCCTCATACCCTACCGGGTGGGCAATCTCGCCATGCCCAGGGTCTTTGAGGTAGCTGGGGCCATCAACCGCATGCGCAGCCTGAAGGTGGAGTAGTGGAGAATAATAGTGGACAGATCCTTATCAGGATGCGGGTTGATCTGCACCAAGTTTCCCACATGAGGGGGTGATTCCATATGAAGGAGACCATTGTAGAGACCCATTTCCTTGATCTCCCTCTGCTCAAGCGGGGAAAGGTGAGGGATGTCTACCAGGTTGATGACAGGCTCATTATTGTGGCCACCGATAGGGTGTCTGCATTCGACGTGGTCATGGCAGATCCCATACCGGATAAGGGGAATATCCTGACTCAGATCTCCGCTTGGTGGTTCCGAGAGATGGAGGACCTGGTTCCCCATCACCTGATCTCCACCCGGGTGGAGGATTACCCTTTCCAGTGCCACAGGTATGGGGATGTGTTGGAGGGTCGGAGCATGTTGGTACAACGTACCGAACCCATTCCCGTTGAGTGTGTGGTCAGGGGGTATCTGGCAGGCTCAGGATGGACGGAGTACCAGGAGGGAGGGGAGGTGTGTGGGATAGGACTCCCTAAAGGATTGGTCGAGGCAGCCCTCTTGCCGGCACCCATCTTCACCCCTGCTACCAAAGAGGAGATAGGGAGTCACGATATAAATATCACCTTTGATGAGATGAAGGAGAGGGTGGGAGAAGGGATGGCCGAGAGGTTACGCGAGATCAGCCTCAGGATATATGATCGGGCCCGCCGTATGGCTGAGGCCAAGGGGATAATTATCGCTGATACCAAGATGGAGTTCGGCCTGCGGAATGGTGAGATCATCCTTATTGATGAGCTCCTTACCCCAGATTCCTCCCGCTTTTGGCCCGCCAAGGGGTACCGACCGGGAGGACCTCAGCACAGCTTTGACAAACAGTTCTTGCGGGATTATCTCCTTACGCTCGACTGGGATAAGA
>DAOVGN010000067.1 GCA_030672385.1 Deltaproteobacteria bacterium
AAATCCGAAGAGCTTCTCTTTACCCTTTCTGTATGCCTCCACCTCCTGAGGATGGGTCTGTAAGACCTCTTCCACCATCTTCGTTAAGGCATCTTCATCAGTTATCTGAACCAGCCCCTGTTCCTTGACGATCTGGTTCGCCCCTTTGCCTGTTTTATACATCTCCTCAAAGACGGTCTTGGCGATCTTGCCGCTGATGGTCCCCTCCTTCATGAGGCCCAGCATCTCTGTCAGCTGTTGAGGGGTAAGGGGGCACTCCTCCACCTCTTGGTCATCCTCTTTCAAGAGGCGCAAAAGATCACCCATGATCCAGTTGCTCACCTGTTTGGGCTCGGAAAAGAGCCCTACACACTCCTCGTAGTAATCGGCTAGGGCCTTGGAGGAGGTGATGACCCCGGCGTCGTACTCGGGAATGTCGTATTCTCTGACGAAGCGGTCTTTGCGCTGCAAGGGCAGCTCCGGCAGTCCCTTTCTTGCCTCTTCTATCCACTCCGGGGAGATGGTCAAGGGAACAAGATCAGGATCGGGGAAGTAACGATAATCGTGGGCCTCCTCTTTTGACCGCATGGCATCGCTGATCCCCTTTTGTGGATCCCACAGCCTGGTCTCCTGAATCACTTTTCCCCCTCCCTCGAGGACCTTTCGCTGTCTCTCTATCTCATAGGCCAGGGCCCTCTCCACATTGCGGAAGGAGTTCATGTTTTTGACCTCGGTCCTGGTCCCCAGGGTCTGGGCGCCTGCGGGTCTGATGGAGACGTTGGCGTCACAACGAAAACTCCCCTCTTCCATATTCCCGTCGCATATCTCCAGGTACTGTAGGGTTGCTCGCAACACCCGCAGGTAATCGGCGGCCTCCTGGGGGGAGCGAAGGTCAGGCTCGCTCACGATCTCCAGCAGGGGTACACCAGTCCTGTTGAAATCGACATAGCTGAAGGGGCCGTCTTCATCGTGGAAGAGCTTTCCCGCATCCTCCTCCATATGGATGCGGGTGATTCCCACCCGCTTCTTACCCCCCTCCGCGGTGGGGATTTCCACAGAGCCGTTGGTGGCGAGGGGAAGTTCATACTGGGAGATCTGATAGCCCTTGGGAAGGTCGGGATAAAAATAGTTCTTTCGGGCGAAGATGCTGTAGGAGGCGATTTCACAGTTGGTGGCCAAGGCCATCTTGATGGCAAACTCCACCACCCTCCTGTTTAAGACAGGGAGTGATCCAGGCATACCCGTGCAGACAGGGCAGGTGTGGGTATTGGGTTCACCGCCGAAGGCGGCGGAGCATCCGCAGAAGATCTTGCTCGTGGTCAGCAGTTGGGCATGGACCTCCAGCCCGATGACCACCTCATATTCCACAGCCCCTCCTTGATTGTGTTGACTTTAAACAATAGTACAGCCACCTCACCAAGTCAAGCCTCCTGCCTTGCAAGGATTGAGCGTGTAATCTTGTTCTGGTTCCCTGGCGTTCTTGGCGCCTTTGTGAGAAAAGAGCCGTTTTTTTCTTTTTTATGCGGGCTTTCCCTTTGAAAGATCGAGATAATTTGATATAGTTTGAAATATTAAAGTGAGGTTAAAGATGGATCTGTTCGAGACAAAGGTCTTGACGGTAAGCCAGCTCACAGCGGGGATCAAAGACCTTCTGGAGACCACGTTCGAAGAGGTATGGGTGGAGGGGGAGATCTCCAATCTGCGGTCTCCCCCCTCAGGTCATATCTATTTCACCCTGAAGGATGAAAACAGTCAGATCAGGGCGGTGATCTTCAAGATGCAGGTGCGCTACGTGCGCTTTGACCTGGAGGATGGCCTGCAGGTGATCTGTTGGGGGAGGGTGGGGATCTATGAGAAGAGGGGCGAGTATCAGCTAATCCTCGACTACGTGGAGCCCAAGGGGATCGGGTCTCTGCAACTCGCCTTTGAGCAATTGAAGGAGCGGCTGGCCGAGGAGGGTCTCTTTGACGAGGCCCGCAAGAGGGGCTTACCCCTCCTGCCCAGGAGGATCGGGATTGTCACCTCCCCGACAGGGGCAGCCATTCAGGATATGCTGAACATCGTGCGCAGGAGGTTTGAGAATATAGAGGTCGTTCTCTACCCTGTTAAGGTCCAGGGGGAGGGGGCAGCGGAAGAAATCGCCCAAGGGATCGGGTACCTCGGCGTACAGGGGGATGTGGATGTCACCATCGTGGGCAGGGGAGGGGGGTCGTTGGAGGATCTCTGGGCCTTTAACGAAGAGGTGGTGGCCAGGGCCATCTTTGATTCCCCTGTACCTGTCATCTCGGCAGTGGGGCACGAGACTGATTTTACCATTGCCGATTTTGTGGCAGATGTGCGTGCCCCCACTCCCTCAGCGGCAGCTGAGCTGGTGGTACAGCAAAAGAAGGATCTGCTCAGGATGATCGAGGTGCTAGGGGAAAGGATGGGGAGGGAGATGGATTACTTCGTTACCCGCAAGAGGGAGGAGGTGAAGGGGTTCGGGGGGAGGTTCAGGGACCCTCGCCGGCGGATGGAGGAGCTGCGTCTGAGACTGGATGAGTGCTGGAGTCGTCTCGCCACCGCTGCGCTCAGGACGTGGAGGGAGAGCAGGGAGCAGGCTGAAAGGGTTTTTCATCTCCTCCGCTCTCAGGACCCCTCATATGGGATAGCATCGCTCCGGGATGGCCTCAGCAAGAGGACCAAGGAGATGATCGGGGGTATTCATAGCCTCCTGAGTGACAAAAGGAGCGTATGGGAAAAAGAGATGGCCAGGTTGGATGCCATGAGCCCTCTGGCCATCTTGAAGAGGGGATATAGCATCACCCGGCGCCTTCCAGACGGCACGATCCTCAGGGATGCCCGGGATGTAGAGGTAAAGGGGACAGTGGAGGTGAGACTACATCGAGGTGAGATCGTCTGCCGGGTGGAGGGGAAGAGATGAGGGGGTTTATCCGCATTGTGCTATGGTGGGTTTGCGTCTTTAGTCTACTTGCTGTGCCCTGTTATGGGGGGGGGGTGGTCACAGTCAGTTGGTCTCCACAAGAGTTGAGGCAAGGGGAGGCCCTCTACGTTGAGATAAAGACCGAGATGGAGGTCTCCTCCGCGGAGGCCGACTTAGACGGAACCCCTATCTTCTTATATAAACGGGATGGGGGCGGTCTTGCCGGTATCGCGGGTGTGGATATGGCCGCCTCACCGGGTCTGCGCCCCCTCAGGGTGCTGGTAAAAGACCTCGAGGGGAAACCCTTTGAAAAGGTCTTTCAGGTGAAGGTGCACAAGGGGAAATTCGGGGTTCAAAGGCTCACGCTGCCTAAAGAGATGGTGGAGTTGAAGGGGGAGATACTGAGGAGGGTCTTGGAGGAGAACAGAAAGGTCAAGGAGATCTTTGTCACGCTCCGGCACGAGAAGTTATGGCACAATTCCTTTATCAAGCCCGTGGATGGGCCGATAACTGGCACCTTTGGTCTGCGCAGGATCCTCAACGACCGGCCCCGTTCCCCCCATAGCGGGGTGGATATAGCGGCCCCATCGGGGAGCCAGGTGGGTTCATGCAATGATGGGGTAGTGGTCTTTGCCCAAGAGTTGTACTTATGCGGGAAGACCATTATAATAGACCATGGCTTCGGTTTATATTCTATGTACATGCACTTGGCCGAGATGCGGGTGAAAGAGGGCGAGGAAGTAAGGGTAGGTGATGTCATAGGGCTGGTAGGGGCCACTGGGCGTGTTACAGGGCCCCACCTTCATTGGGGGGTGCGGTTGATGGGGGCACGGATCGATCCCTTTTCATTATTGAGGTTATTTCCTCAGGGAGATTGAAGATTTATGGGTGAGAAGGGTTTTGAAGAGGCGTTGCGGGAGCTGGAGGAGATTGTCAATCGCTTGGAGCAGGGGGATTTGCCCCTGGAGGAGGCCTTGAGGCTCTTTGAGGAAGGGGTCAAACTCTCCCGCTATTGCCACACAAAGCTGGATGAAGCCCAGAGGAGGGTGGAGATACTCCTCAAAGATGAAAAGGGAAGAATAATGCCCCAACCCTTTGAGCCAGCCGAGGGGAAAGAGGAGTAGATGGATATCAGGGAGTATCTCAAGCAGAAGCGGTTGCAGATAGACGCTGCCCTGGAAAAGGCTCTCCCTCCTGAAACTGAATACCCCGCCTCTCTCTACAAGGCGATGCGCTACAGCGTCTTTGCTGGGGGAAAACGGTTACGCCCTATCCTCGCCACCGCTGCCTATGAGGCCCTGGGAGGAAAGGATGATACGATCATCCCGTACGCCTGTGCCTTGGAGATGATCCATACCTATTCATTGATCCATGATGACCTCCCCGCTATGGATGACGATGATTATCGGCGCGGCAAACCCACCAGCCACCGTGTCTTTGGGGAGGCCTTGGCCATCTTGGCCGGAGATGCCCTCTTGACCGAGGCCTTCGGGCTGATGACCAGACAGGAGGTTGTGGATGGACTGGATGGAAAGATAGTTGTCCGGGTGATCAACGAGGTATCAAGGGCAGCAGGGGTTCAGGGGATGTTGGGAGGACAGGTGGTCGATGTAGAGTCGGAGGGGGAAGAGGTGGATTTTACCACCTTGCAATGGATCCATCTGCACAAGACAGGGGCCCTTATCATCGCCTCTGTCAGGATGGGGGGGTGGTTAGGGGGTGCTGGAGAGAAGGAGATGACAGCCCTCACCACCTATGGGGAGGGTATCGGTTTGGCCTTTCAGATTACAGATGATGTCCTGGACGTGGAGGGGGATAAGGAGGATTTGGGTAAAAAGGTGGGGGTGGATCAGGAGCGGGGGAAGGCCACCTATCCCGCCTTCATAGGGCTGGAGCAATCAAAGGCCAAGGCCAGAGAACTTATCGGGGAGGGCCTGAAGGCCCTGGAGATATTCGACCCAAAGGCAGATCCCCTCAGGGGTATAGCCCGCTTTATTCTGGAGAGGAGATCGTAGCAGCGAGAGGAAATGAGCAGGATCATTGATGTCATTGATTCACCAGAGGATTTGAGGAGGCTAAAGAGGGAGGAGCTGCCTCGTTTGGCGCAGGAGATCAGGGAAGAGATCGTCTCCGTCTGCTCTCGGGTGGGGGGTCACCTGGCCCCGAGCCTGGGGGTGGTGGAGTTGACCATGGCGCTGCACTATGTCTTCGATACCCCGAAGGACAAGCTGATCTGGGATGTGGGGCACCAGGCCTATGCCCATAAATTGCTCACCGGCAGGAGGAAGAAGTTCAAGACTCTGAGACAACATGGAGGTATCAGTGGTTTCCCGAAGAGGGAGGAAAGCATATACGATCCCTTCGGTACCGGTCACAGCGGTACCTCTATCTCTGCGGCCTTGGGGATTGCGGAGGCCAGGGATCTACGTGGGGAGGATTTCAAAGTGGTTGCCATCATTGGGGATGGGGGGTTGACGGCGGGCATGGCCTTTGAGGCCCTCAATTGTGCAGGGGAACAGGAATGCGACCTCATTGTGGTGGTGAATGACAATGAAATGTCCATCTCCAGGAGCGTAGGGGCCATATCCTCCTGTCTCAATAGGATCATGACCGGACAACGGATTAACCGCTTTCGGAAGGACCTCCAGGATTTTTTACAGGAGATTCCTGGCATCGGTAAGCCTGTGTTCAAATTTGTAAAACAGGCCGAGGAGGCTTTGAAGGGATTAATGGTACCTGGTATCCTCTTTGAGGAACTCGGTTTCAAGTATTTCGGCCCATTGCAGGGACATCACCTTGATCCTCTTATAGATACCTTTCGGAACATCAGGAAGTTGAGTGGACCTATCCTGGTCCATGTGGTCACCAAAAAGGGGAAAGGATATCCCCCCGCCGAGGAGAACCCCGCCTTATTCCATGGGGTGGGGAGGTTTGAAGAAAAGACGGGTAGGATCTATAACAACCCCTCCCCCATCACGTATACCGAGGTCTTCGGCAGGACATTGGTGGAGTTGGCCGAGGAGGACGAAAGGATTGTGGCCATAACGGCTGCCATGCCCCTGGGGACGGGACTGACGGAATTTTCGCAGAGGTTTCCCAGGCGCTTTTATGATATAGGGATTGCTGAACAGCATGGGGTGACCTTCGCTGCTGGTTTGGCCCTGGAGGGGATGCGCCCCGTGGCGGCCATCTATTCCAGCTTTCTTCAACGTGCCTATGACCAGATCATTCACGATGTCTGTCTCCAGGGGATACCTGTGGTTTTTGCCATGGACAGGGGGGGGATAGTGGGGGAAGATGGACCTACGCATCATGGTCTCTTCGATCTCTCCTTCTTGCGGCATATCCCTCATATGGTGCTGATGGCCCCCAAGGATGAAAATGAGCTGCGCCGGATGTTGTTGACCGCTATACGATATGAAGATGGTCCAATCGCCTTTCGCTATCCGCGGGGAAGGGGATATGGAGTGCCATTAGAGGAGGAAATTGAACCCCTAGAGGTCGGCAGGGGAGAGATCCTGCGGGAGGGGAAGGATGCCCTCATCCTGACCATCGGTTCCACCGTTTATCCCTCCTTAAAGGCGGCGGAGATTCTGGAGGGAGAAGGGATAAGTGTTACGGTGGTCAACAGTAGGTTTGTGGTCCCCCTGGATGCGGAACTGATAGGCTCTCTGGTGAGGGGGCATGAGGCCCTGATCACGGTGGAGGAGAATGTGCTGCCCGGCGGCTTCGGCAGCGCCGTCCTGGAGCTTCTGCACGAGAAGGGTTGCGTTCCTCCCAAAGTACGTTGCCTCGGCATCCCAGCGCTCTTTGTAGCACATGGTCATCAGGACGCATTGAGGAAAGAGTACCGTCTTGACCCGGAAGGGATCGCTCTGGAGGTGAGGAAGTTGTTGAGAAATGGGAAAGGAGAGGCTTGACAGGGTGTTGGTGGATAGGGGGTTAGCACCGAGCCGGACGAAGGCAAGGTCCCTTATCATGGCGGGGGCGGTCTTGGTTGATGGACAGAGGGAGGATAAGTCGGGTACCCTGGTCCGTCCCGAGGCAATCATCCGTATTACCCAGGATCCCCAGCCTTATGTAAGCCGGGGAGGTCTGAAACTGGAGAGGGCCCTGGAGTTTTTCGACGTCAACCCACGGGGAAAGGTGGCCATGGATGTTGGGGCGTCCACCGGAGGTTTCACCGACTGCCTCCTGCAAAGGGAGGCCCGGCGGATATATGCCGTAGACGTAGGGTATGGACAATTGGCCTGGAAGCTACAGCAAGACCCCCGGGTGATCAATCTGCAGCGCCACAACATCCGTCACCTTGAGCGTGAAGAAGTTGAGGAAGAGGTTGATCTGGCTGTCATCGATACCTCCTTTATATCCCTTGAACTGGTCATCCCCCCCACCCTTTCTTTTATGAGAAGGGGGGGGGAGCTATTGACATTGCTAAAACCACAGTTTGAGGTGGGAAGGGGGGAGGTGGGCAAAGGGGGGGTGGTGAAGGATCCTGAGAAACACCGCCAGGTGGTGGAGAGAATCGTGAGGTTTGCCGAAGGTATAGGCTTGAGGCCACAGGGACAGGGGGTAATGGAGTCTCCCCTCCGGGGGCCCAAGGGGAACAAGGAGTTCTTTATTTATTTTATTTCTTCTCCAATTTAGTTAATGGGAGTAATAGGATTCAAGGAATCAAGGGGTTTGTATTTCACTAGAACCCTAGGCCCCTGGAACCCTATGAGATAAATCCTTGGGCCTTTTTTGACAACTCTTTTGGAGAAGAACCTTTATTTTATGCACTCCTATGGGGAAGATAGGGGTACCCAAACCGACAAAACTGATCATGAGCCTCATCACTTCCGATGATCACCTCTTGCACCAGGTCGTGGAGGTATTGGTGAAGACGTATGGAGAGGTTGATTTTAAGAGCGATGTCCTTCCCTTTGACCTTACCGACTATTATACCGCAGAGATGGGAGAAGGACTATTCAGGAGGCTTATTACCTTTCGTCCCCTGATCCCTAGGGAATCCTTGGTGAGGATCAAGCGGGAGGCTAACGAGATAGAGGAGTTGTTTTCCGTTGAAGGAAGGAGGAGGATAAACATAGATCCTGGGTATATCTCCGCAGAGCACTTGATTTTGGCAACCACTAAGGGGTATACTCATCGTCCCTACTTAGGGGAGGGGATCTATGCAGATCTCACCTTGATCTATCAAAGGGGGGAGTTTCGACCTCTGGAGTGGACTTACCCGGACTATACCTCAGCAGTGTTGAGGGAGATTTTGAAAGATGTGAGAAAGAGGTACTTGCAGGAGCTGAAGGGAGTGGGGAGTGATTAAGAGCATGACCGGATATGGTTTGGCAGAAGGGGATCTACCCTTGGGGAAGGTGGTTGTGGAGATAAGATCCCTCAACCATAAATACCTGGAGACCTTCCTCAGGTTTCCACGGGGCTTCTTCCCTCTAGAGCCCAGGATTCGTGACCTAGTGAAAAGATGGGTCTCTAGGGGTCGGGTGGATCTTACCATGAGGATCGATAGCTCATCCTCCTCTGTATCCCGATACCGTTTGGAGGCCGACCTGAACTTGGCAGAAGAGTACATCCACATCTTACACCAGATAAAGGAGAGGTTCGGCCTGAAGGGGGAGGTGGTCTTGGATCATATAGCGGGTGTGAGGGAGATCCTGCCCTTTCTTGAAGTGGAGGAGAACTCAGAGATCTATTGGGATGAGATAGCCACCGTAACGGAACGCTCACTGCGGGCCCTGGATGAGTATCGGCGAAAGGAGGGAGAAGTCCTGGGAGGGGATCTGACGGGCAGGTTGGAGGAGATCAGGAAGCTCGTGGAGGAGATCAAAGGCAGGGTTCCCTTTGTGGTTGAAGCCTATAGGGAGAGATTGCGGGAGAGGTTGAGGGTCCTCTTAGAGGGGAGCGACTTCGATGAGCTAAGATTTTACCAAGAGGTGGCCTATTTCTCCGAGCGCTCCGATATCTCCGAAGAGGTGATCAGGATGGAGAGCCACTTGCGTCAGTTCGAGTCCAAGTTAAGGGAGGAGGGGCCTGTGGGGAGGGGGATGGATTTCATCCTACAAGAGATGAACAGGGAGATAAACACCGTCGGAGCAAAGGCCAATGATGCCTTAATTGCCCACAAGGTGATAGGGGTAAAGGGTGAGCTGGAGAAGATGAGGGAACAAGTGCAAAACATCGAATAAGAAGGGGGGGAAAATGAAGACAAAACTGTTGAATGTAGGTTTTGGAAATGTGGTGGTTGCCTCTAGGGTAGTAGCTGTGGTAGGTCCTAGCTCAGCACCTATGAGGAGATTGAAGGATAGCGCGAAAAAGCTTGGTAAGTTGATCGATGCGTCCCAAGGTCGTAAGACCAGATCCATCATTGTTACCAATAGCGATCATATAATCCTGTCGGCGATACAACCTGAGACCGTTGCACAGAGATTAGCCGCTGGAGAGGATGTAGAATAGGACTGAAAGGTAAAAAAAAGGGGGTGGTAAGAGGAGGAGCACAAGGGGTCCTTTTTATCGTCTCTGCCCCATCGGGGGCTGGGAAGACAACCCTCCTGAGGAAGGTGATATCCCAACTCTCCGGTGTGAGCCTATCTATTTCCTTTACTACGAGGGACCCTAGGCCCGATGAACGGGAGGAAGTTGATTACTTTTTTGTCCCCCGCACGAAGTTTATCAACATGGAGAAAGAAGAAAAGTTTATAGAGTGGGCGGAGGTGCACGGGGACTTATATGGGACCCCTAGAGCAAACTTGGAAAAGCTCCAGAGAGGTGAGGACCTCATCTTAGAGATAGACACACAGGGGGCGAGAAAGATAAAGGAGGAGTTACAAAATGGGGTTCTCATCTTTATCCTACCCCCCTCCCTTGAGGTCTTGCGGGAGAGGTTGAGGGGCAGGAGTGGGGATTCTGAGGAGGCAATCCAAGCCCGTCTGCAAAATGCTCAAAATGAGCTTGATCAAATGGCGTGGTACGATTATATTGTAATTAATAGAGAGGTCAAGGAAGCTACAAAAGAACTCACTTCCATCATACTAGCTGAGCGGTGCAAGACCGCCAGGGTATTAAGGGATAGAGGAGGAGAATATGGCTAGGATAACAGTTGAGGATTGTCTTGAGAAGGTGGAGAGCCGCTTTTCCCTGGCAGTCCTGGCCGCCAAGAGGGCCAAGATGCTCGTGAGGGGGGCGAGACCTTTGGTGGATACCGACAACAAACACGTCGTCAATGCCCTGAGGGAGATAGCTGCCGAAAAGGTCTCTTATAGTTGTGGGCCGGAAGGAGAGGTGGCAATGGAGGAAGGTCCCCAAGTGAAGTTGGTGGAGGGGGATGAGGAGGAGATCAAGGAATCCCAAGAATCATAAGGGAATAAGGGCTTATTTTTCTTTTTTAGCTGAGAGGAGGCAGAAAGATGGGGATTAAGATAGGAATAAATGGCTTTGGCAGGATAGGTCGGGTCATCTTCAGGGCCGCCCAGCTGATGGGCGCTGATATGGATTTCGTTGCGGTTAATGATCTAACGGATGCTAGGACCCTGGCCCACCTCTTAAAATACGATTCCGTGCATGGCCCTTTTCCCGGTGAGGTGCAATCAAAGGACGATGCCATCTTTGTCAACGGGAAGGAGATAAAGGTAATGGCCTTGAAAGATCCTGCTCAACTCCCCTGGCGGGATTTAGGGGTGGAGATCGTCATGGAATGCACGGGGTTATTCCGGGAGAAAGACAAGGCCGCCAAACACCTGGAGGCTGGGGCGAAAAAGGTGATCATCTCCGCCCCTGCAAAGGGGCCAGATATAACCATCGTCATGGGGGTCAACCATCAGGAGTACGATACGAGTAGACATCACATCATCTCCAATGCCTCCTGTACCACCAATTGCCTTGCTCCCGTGGCCAAGGTCATCCTTGAAAAGTTCGGGATCAAGAAGGGATTGATGACCACCATCCATGCCTATACCACTGATCAGAGGGTCTTGGACCTTCCACACAATGATCTGCGCAGGGCCAGGGCGGCTGCCCTCTCCATGATACCCACCACCACCGGAGCGGCGGCGGCCGTCTCTTTAGTCTTGCCTCAGCTTGCAGGAAAGCTGGATGGGATGGCCATCAGGGTCCCTACCCCTAATGTCTCGTTAGTGGATTTGGTGGTCGAGGTGGAGAAGGAGACGAGTGTGGATGCGGTAAACGCCGCCCTTAAAAAGGCCTCTGAGGGAGAACTTAAGGATATCCTCGGGTATACAGAGGAGCCCCTTGTATCTGTGGACTTTAACGGGACGTTGCTCTCCTCCACTGTGGATGCCTCAAGCACCACCGTCATCGAGGGGAGTATGGTGAAGGTCTTGGCCTGGTACGACAATGAGATGGGTTATTCTGCCAGGATGGTGGATC
The DNA here is from genome assembly GCA_030672385.1 of Deltaproteobacteria bacterium. GTDB lineage: Bacteria > Desulfobacterota > B13-G15 > B13-G15 > RBG-16-54-18 > DAOVGN01. The sequence goes on from DAOVGN010000067.1 coordinate 11,300, forward strand.
TGGCGGGGCTCATCGCCTCTTAAATATAGCCCCGAAAGGAGGGGTACCGTGGCCATTAAATGCATCGACGAGATAGAGATAACGGGTAAAAGGCTCTTTATTCGGGTCGACTTCAACGTGCCCCTAGGCGATGATGGCGAGGTAAAGGATGATACCAGGATTGCTGCCGCCCTTCCCACCATCAGGTACGCCATGGAGAAGGGGACCAGGGTGATTTTGGCCTCCCACTTGGGACGCCCCAGGGGGGAGGTGGTACCGGAGATGAGCCTTGCCCCTGTAGCCCCCCGTCTCTCAACCCTTTTAGGTCGAGAGGTGGTGATGGCCTCTGATTGTGTTGGAGAAGAGGTAGAATCTCTGGTCGCAAGGATGAAAGATGGAGAGGTCCTCTTAGTGGAGAACCTCAGGTTTCACCCCGAAGAGGAGGAGAACGACCCGGAGTTTGCGCAACAATTGGCCCGTCTCGCCGATATCTATGTCAACGACGCCTTTGGCACCGCCCATCGAGCCCATGCCTCTACAGAGGGGATCGCCCATCATATGGAGGTGGCGGTCTGCGGGTTTCTCATGAAGGAGGAGATAGAGTATCTGGTTCATGCCCTGGCCTCACCTCAACACCCCTTTATCGCCATTCTGGGCGGGGCCAAGGTCTCCGACAAGATAGGGGTGATCAAACACTTGATGGGTAAGGCAGATGCCCTCCTCATTGGTGGTGGCATGGCCTATACTTTTCTTAGATCCATGGGGTATGAGGTGGGCAGATCGCTGGTAGAGGAGGATAAGTTGTTATTGGCCAGGGAGCTGTTGAAGGAGGCCAGAGAGCACAGCTTGGACTTTCATCTCCCTGTTGACCATATGGTGGCCAAAGAATTTACCCCAGATGCTGAATATAAGGTGGTTACCAGCAGAGAGATCCCCCCTGGCTGGGTGGCCATGGATATAGGCCCCCAGACCGTCGAGGCCTTTACCGAGGTGATCAAGGGTAGTAAAACCATCGTGTGGAACGGCCCCATGGGGGTATTCGAGATGGAGCCTTTCTCCAAAGGCACTGAGGGGGTTGCCAAGGCGGTGGTCGCCTCTGGGGCGATCAGTATTGTAGGTGGTGGGGAGACCATTGCGGCCATTAGGGGTTTGGGCTTGGCCGAGAAAATGACCCATATCTCTACGGGGGGAGGGGCGGCCTTAGAGCTTCTGGAAGGGAAGACCCTGCCGGGTATGGCCATTCTGGATAGATAGTGATAGGGAATTGAGGATGCGCATACCGATCATAGCTGGGAACTGGAAGATGCATAAGACCGTGGGGGAGGCCATCGATTTTGTGACCCGGTTGCAGGAGGAGCTGGGAGAATGGGAGGGGACGGAAGTAGTGGTGGCCCCCTCTTTTATAGTCTTGGACCCCGTTGCTCAACGCTTAAAAGGAGGAACGATCTCCTTGGCCGCCCAGGATGTCTTTTGGGAGGAGAAGGGGGCCTATACAGGAGAGGTATCCCCCCCCATGTTGAGGGATGTGGGGTGTCGATATGTGATCATCGGCCACTCCGAGAGGAGGGCATATTTTGGCGAAACCGATGAGACGGTCAATAAGAAGGTGAAGATGGCCCTTTCCCATGACCTGAATCCCATAATCTGCGTGGGGGAGTTTCTGGAGGAGAAGGAGCGTGGGGATACCTTTAACGTGGTGGAAAGGCAGGTGAAGGAGGGTTTGAGGGGGGTGGACGCAGGGACGGCCCGGCAGATTGTGGTCGCATACGAACCCATTTGGGCCATCGGGACGGGGAAGACCGCCTCCCCTGAGCAGGCCCAAGAGGTACAATCATTTATTCGGGGAATTATAGGTGATATCTTCAGCCCAGCGCTGGCGGAGGTGATCAGGATCCAATATGGGGGCAGCGTCAAACCGGACAATATAGATGAATTGATGGTTCAGCCCGACATCGACGGTGCCTTGGTGGGAGGGGCCAGTCTGGAGGTGGAGTCCTTCGCCAGGATTGTGAGGTTTGAGAGGAAATAGGAGGTAATCTGATGGAGGGAATACTCACTGTTGTGCATGTCTTTGTCTGTGTGTTCATGATCATGATCATCCTTTTACAGACGGGGAAAGGGGCCTCAATGGGGGCGGCCTTCGGCGGCGGTTACAGTCAGACCCTCTTTGGGAGTTCAGGACCTGTCAGTTTTTTGAACAAGTTTACCACCGTAGTGGCCGTCTTCTTCATGCTTACGTCCCTTATCTTGGCCTTTATGGGCGGCAAGCTACCTACCAAGACGGTGGTGGACGAGGTGCCACGGCAAGAGGTCCCTGTTGCCCCTGGCCCAATGGGAGGAGGTGACTGAAAGAGGACTTGTCAAAGGGGACAAGTTGGGATATGTTGTATTTAATGAAAGTGCCGAAGTGGTGGAATTTGGTAGACACGCCATCTTGAGGGGGTGGTGGGTTATGCCCGTGCGGGTTCAAATCCCGCCTTCGGCACCAACTATGGTAGATGCAAAGGGGAGATGGCCTTCCATCTCCTTTTTAATTTTTGGATCTTCTCCAATTTGGGTTGGTGGCATTGAAAGGATTCGAGGAACCAACTATAAGGGTTCTAGGGGTCTAGGAGTCCAAGATTCTAGTGAAAGACAAACACTTGAACCCTTGACCTCTGTATTTTTAAAGGCCTGGCAGTGTATGGAGGCTAATTGTTGACAGGGTTGATGGTTAGCTTATAGAATGCAGCTAAAAAAGTGAGGATCATGGAGTATGTGGAGATGGTCCTTGCAGGGGGGCGACTAAGTCCATATTGAGGGTTAAGGGATGCGATATTATCAGTTGCTGTTGCCTACCTTAAGGGAGGAGCCGGCGGAGGCGGAGGTGGAGAGCCATAAGCTGATGTTGCGGGCCGGTATGATCAGAAAGGTGGCTGCAGGTATCTATACATTTCTCCCCCTAGGGGTTCGGGTCATGCATAAGGTGGAGCGGATCATCAGGGAGGAGATGAATAGGGCAGGGGCCCAGGAGGTTTTGATGTCGTGCGTCCTTCCGGCGGACCTTTGGAAGGAGAGCGGCCGCTGGGAGCAATACGGAAGGGAACTGCTCAGGATAAAGGATAGACATGAACGGGAGTATTGCCTCGGTCCCACCCACGAGGAGATGATCACAGATATCGCCCGCCGGGAAATACGGTCCTATCGCCAACTTCCCGTCAACCTTTACCAGATCCAGACCAAGTTCCGGGATGAGGTGAGACCCAGGTTTGGGGTGATGCGCGCCCGGGAGTTTATCATGAAGGATGCCTATAGCTTTGACGCCGATGAAGAAGGTGCGCAGAAGAGTTATTGGCAGATGTTCGATGCCTATGCGATGATATTCAGGCGAAGTGGCCTGAGGTTCAGGGCGGTGGAGGCCGATACAGGGCTCATCGGAGGAAGTTTCTCCCACGAGTTTATGGTCCTGGCTGATACTGGAGAAGATGTCGTCGCGAGTTGTGGGGAATGTGACTATGCAGCCAACCTAGAACGGGCGGAGGTGGGCAGGGTTGTGGAGGAGGCGGATGAGGAGATAAAAGGATTGGAGAGGGTGGATACCCCTGCCCAAAAGAGTGTAGAGGAGGTGACCGAATTCCTCAACGTCTCTCCGCAGAGATTGGTAAAGACCATCATCTTTGATACGGGTAAAGAGGTGATAGCTGCCCTAGTCAGGGGCGATCATGAAATAAATGAGAGCAAGTTGCGCCGGCACCTGGGAGCACTCCAGATGCAGATGGCCGGTGATGAGTTAATTGCTGATGTCACTCATGCCCCCAAGGGCTTTGCTGGACCGGTGGGGCTCGATCTGAAGATCATCGCCGATTATGCCCTGGAGGGAATGAGAAATTTTGTGACCGGCGCCAACGAACCAGATACTCATCTGATCAACGTAAATCTGGAGAGGGATTTTCAGGTAGATGAGTTTACGGATATCCGTCTGGCAAAGGAGGGCGATCCCTGCCCCAGGTGTCCGGGGAGGTTGCAGATGTTCAGGGGGATCGCGGTGGGGCAAATCTTCAGATTGGGGACCAAATACAGTGAGGCCATGGGTGCCACCTATCTCGATCCTCAGGGCAGAGAGAAACCCCTGATCATGGGTTGCTATGGCATTGGGGTGGGCAGAACCGTGGCAGCGGCTATTGAACAAAACCACGATGAAAACGGCATCATCTTCCCTATATCTATTGCCCCCTTTCATGTCCTGATCTTGCCTGTCAATAACAAAGACGCCCAGATCATGAGGGCAGCAGAAGATATCTACACTCTTCTCCAAGAGAAGGGGGTAGAGGTCCTCTTGGACGACAGGGATGAGCGGCCAGGTGTGAAGTTTAAAGACGCAGACCTCATCGGCATCCCCCTTCGCCTGACGGTGGGGGAGAAGAACCTGAAGAAGGGAAAAGTGGAGATGAAGATAAGGAGGTCTGGAGAGGTTGTCCTGGTGGAGCTGGAAGGGGTACCAGAGGTGGCAATGAGGATGATCTCCGAACAGTTGGGAGATGGGGTTTCTGTTTCATGAAGATATATTCACTGGGCACGAGCACCCGTACCATTGAGGAGTTCATAGGGATACTGAAGGCTTACGGCATAGAGGTCGCGGCGGATGTGAGGAGTTTTCCCAAGAGCCGCTTTCTACATTTCCAACAAGCGGAACTCACCCGTTTTCTAAGTGAGGAGGGGATAAAGTATGTCTATTTGGGAAAAGAACTTGGGGGTTACCGCAAGGAAGGATATGATCTCTATATGGGCTCTCTCCCATATAAACGAGGGTTGAAGAAACTGGAGGAGATAGCAGAGAGGAAGACGACCGCCTTCTTCTGCGCCGAGAGACTTCCCTGAAAGTGTCATCGGAGGTTTATCGGCGCCAGCTTGCAGGAGAAGGGATGGGAGGTCGTCCATATCATCGAGGAGGGGAAGGTTTGGTTCCCTCGGCCCCTCTTTCGATCAGCTCTAGAGGAGGAAAGGATTGACTGTGGATGTATTGGGTGATTGGCGCCGTACCCATAATTGTGGCGAACTGAGAAGGAAGGACGCCGGTAACCCAGCCGTCTTGATGGGCTGGGTTCAACGCCGAAGGGATCATGGAGGATTGATCTTTGTGGATTTGCGGGACAGGTACGGGGTGGTTCAGGTGGTCTTTAACCCTGATATAGACCCCCAGGTTCATGCCAAGGCCCACTCTATACGGGGCGAATACGTCATCGCAGCCCATGGTAAGGTGGCATTGAGGCCGCAGGGGACGGAGAACCCCCGTCTGGCCACAGGGGAGATAGAGGTAATGGCCCATGAGTTAAAGATCCTTAATGAGTCCAAGACCCCCCCCTTCCCCATCGAGAATGAGGCCGAGGTGGCGGAGAACGTAAGACTCAGGTATAGGTATTTGGATCTCCGCAGGCGTAGGTTGCAGGAGAACCTGATTCTCAGACATAGGGTGTCCAAGGTAGCGAGAGACTATCTTTCGTCCCAGGGTTTTCTCGAGATCGAGACTCCCTTTTTGACCCGCAGCACCCCTGAGGGGGCCAGGGACTACCTCGTTCCTAGTCGCCTTACTCCCGGCGGTTTCTACGCACTCCCCCAATCCCCCCAACTGTTTAAACAGCTTTTAATGATCTCTGGCTTCGACCGTTATTTTCAGATCGTCAAGTGCTTCCGAGATGAGGATCTCAGGGCCGATCGCCAGCCGGAGTTTACCCAGATAGATGTGGAGATGTCCTTCGTAGGTGCCGAGGACGTTCAAGAGTGCATGGAGGGGATGTTGGAGACCATATTCAGCGAGATCTTGGGTGTTGAACTCAAAAGGCCCTTCCCCAAGATGAGCTATCAGGATGCGATCTCCAGGTACGGTTCGGACCGTCCTGACATACGTTTTGGGATGGAGCTAGTCGATGTTACCGATTTGGTCTCTCGGTCACAATTTCAGGTATTTAACCAGATGTTAGATAGGGGAGGGATTGTCAAGGGGATGAACGTAAAGGGGGGTGGAGGCCGCTCACGCAAGGAGATCGATGGGCTCGTCGAGGTAGCAAAGGTCTATGGAGCAGGGGGGCTGGCCTGGATTAAGGTGGAGGCCGAAGGTTGCACGTCCCCTATTGACAAATTCTTCCGGCCCGAAGATTTACAGGAGATAACCATCAGGATGGAGGGGGAACATGGGGATCTTCTTATCTTTGTCGCCGATAGGGCTAAGGTGGTACATGAGACCTTAGGTCATTTGCGGCTGCATCTGGCCAGGGAGATGGGATTAATAAAGGAGGGGACCTATCAATTCCTCTGGGTTGTCGATTTTCCTTTACTGGAATATGATGAAGAGCAGGGTAGATATGCGGCTGTACATCACCCCTTTACCGCCCCTAAGGATGAGGATGTGGCGCAGCTCAAAGATGCTCCCCTGGAGGTCAGGGCCAAGGCATATGATATCGTCTTGAATGGCGCGGAGATTGGGGGGGGAAGCATACGAAACCATCGTGGGAATATTCAGAGTTTGATCTTTGATATCTTGGGGATCGGGCCAGAGGAGGCCGAGGAAAAGTTCGGTTTTCTCCTGGAGGCCCTCGATTATGGAGCCCCTCCCCATGGAGGGATCGCCTTCGGCTTCGATAGACTGGTTATGTTGCTGTGCGGTGCTGAATCCATCAGGGAAGTCATCCCCTTTCCCAAGACCCAGAAGGCCACCTGCCTCCTTACCGGTGCCCCCACCAAGGTGGACATAGAGCAGTTAAAGGAGCTTCATCTAGATATAAAGATCTGAGACGACCTGAAGGTTGTCTCTTCAGGGGGCCTGTGGTCCCCAAAGAGATGGGCTTTGCCCATCCTACCCTATTTCTTCCCTTTTTATCTTTAAAAGGAGTTTATCCTTGGGGTGTATCAGATTTCCTCTGATATTGTTCCAGCACTTTATCTCCTCAATATCTAGGTTATACATAAGGGCTATATCCCATAAGGTATCGCCTTCCTTTACCACATAGAAGATCTCATCTAAGGAGGCTTCATCTTTTTTTGGTTTCCACCTCTTGACCTCGACCTTTCTCTTTCTTTCCTTCTTTTTTAGGGATAATGCCTTGTCAGCAGGGATGGGGATGATGATGTGGGTTCCCGCCCGGAGGTGTCTTGGATTCCTGATATGGTTGATCTGCATGATAGGTCTTACACCTGTTCTATACCGCCTGGCGATGTGGGAGAGGGTTTCCCCCATCCTTACCCGATGGCATCGAAACGTTATCCTCTCCGAGGGCTTGAGTTGGGAGAAGTTTTGAAAAAAGACCTCTTTTTTCCCGGCGGGTATTTTTACTTGATAGCCGGGGTAATTGGGGGGTGTACACCATCGTCTGAGCTCCGGATTTAGGGCCTTGATGGTACTGTAGTCAAATTCGCAGCAGCGTGCGATCACCCTGAGGTCTGTGGCATCAGGGATCTCCACCTTTTCATAACGGATAGGTTCGTCGTACTCTATGTCTGCAAAACCATATTTTTTAGGTTCCTTGGCGATAAGGGCGGCGGCGATCATTTTGGGGACAAAGTTCTTGGTCTCCATTTTCAAGTACCTGTACTTTGATAATTCCCAGAAGTCCCCCGTCCGGTAGCGACGTATGGCCCTAGAGATCTTACCCTCCCCCGCATTATATCCCGCTGCAGCCAGATACCAGCAGCTGAACTGGTCGTATAGGTTCTTTAGGTATCTGGCTGCAGCGATAGTAGACTTTTCTGGGTCCCTTCGCTCATCTATCCACCAGTTGACCACCAGACCGTATCTCTTCCCCGTCTGAAAGATGAACTGCCATGGCCCCGACGCCCTGCGGCGTGAGTAGGCCTTAGGGTTGAAGCCACTTTCGATCATGGCCAGATAGACTAGATCTTCAGGCAGTCCATTATCCCTCAAGAGCTCCTTCATCATCGGGATGTATTTACCAGATCTCTGCAACCAGCGGGCAAAGGCCTTTCTGTGCTCGATCTTAAAGTACTCGATAAAATACTCCACCCTATCATTTATCACGATGGGAATATCAAAGGTGATCTCCTTCTCTCCCTCACCTATTTCCAGGGGGGTTCTCTCTTCCTGCACCCCTGTCTTTTTAGATTGATCTGATAACTCAAGGGATTGAAGGGGAGGAGTTTCTTCTTTTTTTAGGAAATGAGGGCTACAGGCGACTAAGGAGAAGAATAGGATACCGATCAACCAAAGAGATTTCTTCAAAGCTACCTCCACTGCCGATGGCTGAGAATGGGGATAGCTTAACTGAGGCGAAATTCCTTGTCAAGAATTTTAGTCAAGGGGGCGGTAACGAGAAAGGGACTATTCCTTTTTTAGGTTGTATTTTTTGATCTTATTATAGAGGGTGACGCGATCGATCTCCAATATCCCAGCCGATTTTTGGATATTCCAATTATTTTCGTCCAAAATTTTTAATATATGTTGTTTTTCAGTAGCTTTTAAGCTCTTTTCTTCTCGGGATTGTGACAGACTTTCTTCCTCCATTACTTGAGGGGATAGGTGCAGATCCTCTGCCTTGATGAAATTTCCCTTGGCGATGACCATGGCACGCTCTATCACATTCTCCAGCTCCCGCACATTGCCAGGCCAGTCGTATTTCATCAACATATCCAACGCCTCTTCTGCGATCCTTGCGACCTTTTTCTCCATCTCTATGTTAAACTTTTCTATAAAGTGATGGACCAAGAGGGGGATGTCTTCTTTTCGTTTCCTTAGGGGAGGTAGCTCTATGGAGATGACGTTCAGGCGATAATAAAGATCGTCTCTGAATTTCTCCTCCTCTACAGCCCTTTTCAGGTCACGGTTGGTAGCGGCGATGATGCGCACATCGACCTTGGTCGGGCTTGTGCCTCCAACCCGAGTGAACTCCTTCTCTTGTAAAACCCGAAGGAGATTGAGTTGCACCTTGGGACTTATATCTCCGATCTCATCCAAGAATATGGTACCGTCGTTGGCAAGCTCAAACTTCCCCTTTTTCTGTGTCTTGGCGTCGGTAAAGGCCCCCTTCTCATGTCCGAAGAGTTCGCTCTCGAGTAACGTTTCGGTCAGGGCGACACAGGAGACAGGGATGAAAGGTCCGTTGAACCGCAGGCTCTCATTATGGATTGCCCTTGCCAGAAGTTCTTTCCCCGTACCGCTTTCGCCCAAGATCAAGATGTTGGAGTTGCTTTTAGCTACGGTGCGGGCGAACTCGAACATCTTTTGCATCTTGGGACTCTTGCTTATAAGGTCATGAAGTTGGTATTGCTTTTTGAGCTCCTTGCGCAGGTAGGATATTTCCTTCACTAACTGCTGGCTATCAATCAGCTTCTTGATGAGCAGGGATATCTCTTCGGGATTGAAGGGTTTGACTAAATAGTCATAGGCCCCCTTTTTTATGGCCTCAACGGCCGTATTGACGGTGGCATAGGCGGTGATCATGATCGACTGAACCTCCGGGCGGATCTCCTTTATCTTCTCCATCAATTCAAGGCCATCCATCCTTGGCATCTTTAAGTCCACCAAGGCTATATCCCAGGGTTTCTCCTTGATCTTTTCCAGGGCCTTGAAGCCGTCCTCAGCGGCTTCTACATGGTATCCATCCTCTTGAAGCCAATCAAGCAGGGAACTTCGCACAATTTCTTCATCGTCAACTATCAGTATTTTTACATCTTCTTTCATCCCCTTCTCCATCCCTTTTTGAAGATAATTGATATCATAGCGTTGCTCTATTAGCCCATCCCTTGTTCCTCTATAGGGGTACTTGTCTCAGTTGCCTTGGGCTTAATCGGCAACTTGAAGATGAAGGTGGTCCCCTCGCCCACTTTGCTCTTTACCTCGATAGTGCCCTGGTGAGAGTTGGTAATCCCATAGACCACCGATAACCCCAACCCTGTACCCTGCTCCTTGGAGGTAAAGAAGGGGTCAAAGACCCTGGGCAGGTCTTCTTCTGCAATACCTACCCCGTTGTCTTTGATATCTACCTTGACCATTTGTTCCTCTTCCGAAAATATGGTGGTGATGGCCAATCTACCGTTATCTTTAATTGCCTCGCAGGCATTGAGGATGATGTTGACGAAAACCTGCCTCAGTTGCATAGGGTCGGCCACGATAGGGGGGAGCTGGCCAAACCTCTTCTCTAATTTAATCTCTTGCAAGGCTATTTGATTGGTCAAGAGTGATAGGGCTTCATCCATCACCGCATTGATATCCACATTGGGCTTCAAGGAGGGCTCCCTTTGTCGAGCAAAGTCGAGGAGGTTTCTCACGATGCTGCTGCACCTCTCCGTTTCCCTCTCCATGATCGCCAGATGGGAGCGGAACTTAGGGATGTCGTCTCTACTGAAGCGTTCCTTGTTTAGCTTCTTTTCCATCAGCTTAGTATAGGTCATGATTCCACTCAAAGGGTTGTTTATCTCATGGGCGATGGTGGCGGCCAACTTGCCGATGGAGGCAAGCTTCTCCGACTGCAAGAGCTGGTATTGGGCCGCTTTCAGTTCGGAAGTCCTTTCCTCCACCTTTTCCTCTAAGGTTCGTATCAATTCTTTAATATCATTATCGGCCTTTTTCAGCCTTTGTGTCATCTTGTTGAAGGATTCGGCCAGTTGCCCGATCTCGTCCTGCGAGTGGGAGGTGAAGTGGTAGTCAAAATCCCCTGCTGCCACCCTGGTCGTCCCCTCGGCCAACTCTTTGACCGGCCGATAGACCGCCCTCTGGATAATCAGACCGATAATGGTGGAGACCGCCAGGATGGTGATGGCCGCAAAAAATGTAGTCTTATCCCTAATCTCTTTTATACTTTTATCCGTGTCGGCCAGAGAGACTGAGACATCAAGTACCCCCAAGACCTTCTGCTCAGGAGGATGGTAATGACACTGGGCGTTATAGCAATCGGGCTCATTGTAGATGGGATTGATCATCCCCAACACCCGGTGCTTCCCAACCTTGAAGATCCTGCTCCTCTTTGGGATGTCCAACCTCTCCAGTGGCTTATCTACAGCATGGCAGGCGTAGCAGGCCTCTGCCCTTTTCCCCACCATTTTGCCTATCTCCTCCTTGTCGGAGGAGAACTGGATCTCCCCCTCTTTGTTGAATATCCTTACCTTTTCTATCCCCTCCTGTGTTCCAACGGTTTCAATCGAGTTGTAGAGGGCCTCCCGATAGTTATGCAGCATGTCAAACCTGAGGCTCCTCTTCAACGTGCCACTCAACTGTTTGGCCCCAAGGATGGCCTCATCGAGCAGGTGTCTCCGTTGGACAGTTAAATTGACATAGGCGAAGGTCCCGATCACAATAACTGTGATTACCCCTACCCAAAAGATGAGCTTAACACTTAAACTCCGGTACCACATACAACTTTCCTAATCCCATACCTTATGTTAAAAGTATCATATTACTGGCTCAGTGTTCAAGGGATCAAATCCCCCCCCTTCAATCCACCGCTTCATCTATAGCGCCAACCTTTTTGCCGGATAGGGGTTTCATTAGCACATGGACCGAGCCTTTTAATGGCTATCCCTGGGTTCTTGTAACTCTTGAGCCCTGTTGATCAGCCAGCGGGTGAAGACACCTCGCACTGCCCTTTCTCAAAGTGTATTCCTCAAGGTGCTAGTATCAATTTCAAACCTAATACTATATCGTTATATGTATAATACAAGGCAAATGCAGTCTCTTTACTCTTTGTCCCTATATTTCTATTCGTTATTGAGAAGGTATATATCGAAGTTATTGCTGTAAAAATACCATGGTACAATGAAATGCTCAAGGGTATCTTGGTTTTTTTGTTTTTTAGTTTTGCTCCTGTGATAAGGTCTTGTACGGAGATCCAGAAGGCAGCCACGTTCTTTATCTTGATTAGCTTTAGTTTCGGGGGCAGGGGAAAGGTTTGATGTGTGGCCGAAGATCAGGCGGGGCTACCTAACGGTGGATCAGGAGGTTACAGCAGAGCGATAAGATATAAGGATAAAAGGAGGACCGCCACAGAGACGGTCCTCCAAAGGTGTTGGTGCTAAGGATAAGAAGAAAAGGGATAGACTTTTTTATTCCGTCGTCAGCAGAAATTCTCGTGCAACCTTGTCCCATTCGTCAGGGGCGAGGTTTTTGGCAATGCCTGATACGGGAATACCTCCATCTTGGTGGACAACGCCGAGCTCGCTTGTTGCTATCCTCCCGCGCAGGGCATCAACAGTATCCTGCATCCATGCCTTTGCGAGTTTACCGATGAGGAGGTTTTTGAGGTCTGCCCTTATTTATCGTATGCTTATTACCTTCTTGGCATTTGGTACCCATTACGGGAGTCCCGCACGATGAGCATCCTATTACGATCCACCCGTACAAGCCCTTCACTCCCTGTAGAGCGCCCACACCAGATGGGTCTATTATTTCCCCTCGGGCCCCTTTTGCTCCTTGACCTCATCACCACCATCAGCCATTGTTAGACCTAACTGGGCATCGGGGATCAAGCCATAGCCCTCCTTGGTGGCCTTCACCTTCTTCTGCCCATGCCCGTATGCCTTGAGCACCTGCACCCCCCCTCCGAGGGTCCTGACCAGGGGGAAGAAGGTGATGTAGGTGGCATAAGCCAGGATGACCAAGCCCAGAACCACTCCCACACCGACCATAATTATAGTAACAATGGTTTCTAACATGGTCTACCCCTCCTCTCTTTCTAAGAAGGTCTTTATCAAAAGGTCCCGCTGCGTCTGCTCCAGCGCCTTCTGCAGATTTCCTAACAAATTTCCACCATCGCTCATCGTTACTCCGATCTCCGTCTGCAGGACGTGGTGAAGTCTGTCCACCTCCGTTTCGAGCCACCCTCGGGCCTTCTGGCCATGGAGAAATTGCTCTTCCTGCTGGTCCAGACGGGACAGCTCTCCTGGGTCTGGTTTCATCTCTAACAGCCAGCCTTGACCGTATGGATCAGCACTGATCAAGGAGGTGTCTCTGCATGTCTCGTCATTTACCTGTACTATCGTACCATGCAAGGGTGAAGAGATTGCGGCCGTGCCCTGAGCAGATCTAAACTTCAACATAGGATGACCGGGTTTTACGTGCTCCCCTTGGCGGGGAAGGATGATCTCCTCTATCTCTCCGAGCAACCACTGGCCAAAATCATCCATCCCCATTTTCAATCTTCCATTGATCGGCTGTAGCCAGATGTGCCCCTTGTGGTAGTACATGGTATCGTCAAAAAGAAAGCCACGCACATTGATTGCCTCCCCTTGGGCTGGGGCGATATCCCCCTGGGCAATCCTCTCATAGGCAGGACAATCGATGTAACGATCGGTGGTGCACGGGCACTCCAGCCTGAAACAACTGGCCGGGATCATCTTCTTCACAGGATAGACTTTGCAATATATTACCATCTCCACCTCTAGAAAAGGACATATCTTGTTTTTAGAATAAGAGGTTTTCTCTCCCATCTTATCCTGATAGGTGGAACAATGGATATAATCCTCCCTAAAGCATAGGTTGTCCTTGAGATAGAGCCTATCAAAAGGGAGCATCTTTTTGATAGGAAAGGCCCTACAAAAAGCCACCCTCTCTTCTTTTAAAAATGGACATCTTGTTTCCATTTTATCCTCCTACATGGTTTATTTTTCCTTATCTTTGTTTTTTCCTTGTATGTCAGCAATTTCTATGCCAACAGAATGGCCACTTGGCATCTGCCAAGTAGCCATTTTCATTATGTTTTTTAAGTTTCCCCCTGCGTTGCTATTGTGTTGCTGAACATCTTTTTGTTGAATTTATCAACAAAAACTATGCTTCATCATAACCAGCTGTTTTTAAAGGCATTTTAATGTTTAAAAATTAAATACCAGGTAATGATTTTTAAACGTCATTGGCAATCATGGCTTACGGTTTCAGGCCTACGGGTTTCTTTTGATTGCGCAGCAGCAGATCTTTACAGCTTTCACAGAAGGAAGATCCTTTGGCGTCCACATCCAAGATGGTATTGGCTACTGACATTACACATTCCCTCAGGGGACAGTGGACGAGTCCGAAGGTATGGCCTAGTTCATGTTTGATCTCTTTGATCAGTCTCCTTTCCAGAAGGGTCTGATTAGGGGGCAAGTTGTAAAACTCCTGGCGCAGCCGGGCCAGAGAGACTATCCCCACCGTACCACCCAATTGGGCCTCGCCAAAGACAAAGGTCAAGATCGGTATAAAGAGGTCAACAGGAATGATGCCGATCATCCTCAGGGCATCAGGGGGGACGTCGTCCAACATCTCCTTTAAGATCTTGGTGGAATGATATTGTCGGCGTTCAGGGTCATAAAAATCTTCTGGGTCTATTTTGCTATTCAAAATTTTTTTAGGGAATCCAAACTCTCTCCTTAAATTTTCCTCCACTTCTCTGATGTTCACCAGTTTTTCTACATCTCCGATGAGAAGGATATAAATGTATTTCGCTACGTCTTTTTTCATTTAACCGTGAAAATATCACGGCAAGAGGAGACGTTCAAGTGCGTTTCTCTGCCATGATATTTCGACTTTCCTTAAGTGGACTTATCGTGTTAGAGTTTAAAAGAATACAAAATCTATTTCTTGACAACCAATATATGATTTTGTAAAAAAGCACAAGCTACAAGAAAGGGTTAAGATAAGGAGGTAAAGGTGGTAGGGGAGAGGAGAAGTATAAGGAAGTTTGCCCACCCGTTTGTTCTTTTTCTTTTGACCTCCTTTTTGTTGTTCTCGTTGACAGGTGTTTCCCCTGCCATAGAGAACGAAGAATGTCTCGAGTGTCATGGGATGCGGGATATCCTCGAGATGAGTGAAGAAGAAAGGCTTGAGATGGTAATCCCCACCCCTGGAAAGAAGAAGGTTAGGAAGGGAAAGCTTACCTTATTCGTAGACTACGAGAGGTTTCGTTCTTCGTCCCATAGTGAATTAAACTGCATAGATTGTCATGCTAACATTAGTGATCTTCCCCATCCCCAGAGGATGGATATGGTGGACTGTGCCGCTTGTCATGATGAGATTATGGAGGAGTATAAAAAGAGCAAACATGCCAGAGTAAGCAAAAGACTCTGTTACGAATGTCATAATCCCCATACTACTATCTCTTTCAGGAGGCTTGCCCAAAAGGAGAGGATAGAGATTTGCCTCCAATGTCACAAAAAAGAAGAGGGACATACGTGGTTGCCTCAAAGAGAGCTTCACTTCCATTACTTAGAGTGCGCTGTCTGCCATGCCCCCGAGGCCGAAAAAGGGCTCTTTTTCCACCTCTCAACCCAGGGGGAGGAGGATAGGGAGAGGGTTCTCCTGTCCTATCAACAATTGAAGGATTTCGCCGGTGAATACAAGGGGAATGTGACAAAGGCCATCGACCCCAACGAAAATGGCCTTGTAGAGGTTCAGGAGATTACCGGTTTTATCGCCAAGCTGAAGGAGGGAGGGATAAGAAGCCCTCGGCTTGAAGAAGAAGTCCTGGTATTGAAGCCCTATCATAACTACACCGATGAGGTTGAGCATCTTAAAGATTGTACCATGTGTCATACTTCGGGGGCGCCCTTTTACGACCACGTCATGCTCCGGATACCCGATGAAAAAGGAGGATGGCGCACCATTAAGATGGATAAGGCCATCATGGCGAAGTTGCCGCCCATCCTCTCCAAAGACTATTACTTTACAACGTCCCATGGAAAGAGCGGAATAGAATGCATAGACTGCCATGCAGATTTGACTATTCTGCGTGATAAGGAGGGGTCCCGGGTCAAGAAACTGGGGACACCGATCTGCGAGCAATGTCATGAGGAAATAATGGCGGAGTACAGAGATAGCTTACATGCCAAGGTCAGCAAGGAGCTTTGTTTTGGCTGTCATGATCCTCATTCCAGCGTGCCCTTCAGAGAGTTAAGCGTGGATCAAAGGAAGGCCATATGCATGAAGTGTCACGACCCGGAACGGAGCCACGACTGGCTGCCTCAAAGGGGGATCCACTTTAGGTATTTGGAGTGTACCATGTGCCATGCTCCCCAGGCAGAGAAGGGGATTGTCTTTTTTCTCCAGGGGGTAGACAAACAGGGGAGGAAGAACAGGCTTGACTACAGAGAGGTGGCCGAATTGTTAGGGATGGAGAATCCCGACTTGGTGAGCTTGGTGGACAGCGACGGCAGTGGGTTTTTGGATGACAGGGAAGTCCTTTCCTTCCTCCAGTTAATCAGGAAAAAGAGCCGGCAGACTGTAGAGTTCGGGGTAAATGTCTTGGTGCTGAGGTCTTCCCATAACTATACTGATAAGGGGACCAAGGCGAAGGATTGTTCGCTGTGCCATTCCTCGGGGGCGGAGTTCTATTCTAAGGTGATCATGGAAATACCAGAACGCGAAGGCGGTGTAAGGACTATTCCTATGGACAAGAGTATCCTGGTGGGGATTTCCCCGATTCCGGTTACCAGCGATTTTTACCTGCTGGGGGAGGGCAAGATCTCCAAGAGGGATATAATGGAACTTAAAGATGCAATTTACAAGAGGCTTACCCCAGACTTCATTTATGTGGTAAGGAAGATCGGATATAAGTGGCTGGATGTCATAGGTCTTCTGTTCATCGTTGGTGGCCTGGCTTTTGTGGGTTTGCATGGGTTGATCAGGGTATTGACGATAGGGATGAGGAGGAGAAGGCGCCAAGATTAAGAGGATGGAACTATGGTCGGTAACGGTAAGAGTAGAGAATTTTTACATCCACTCTCGGTGAGGATTTGGCACTGGGTGCATGCGATTGCCATCGTTTTGCTAGTGCTTACCGGGATCCAGTTGCGGTTTCCCGATTTGGTCAACTGGTTTGGAACCTTCAAGAGGGCGGTGAACATCCATAACATTTTTGGCTTTATCGTATTATTTGATTACTTCCTCTGGTTTGGTTTCTATTTGGTTAAAAAGGAGTTGATTAAACAATATGTCCCCACGATGAAGGATTATACTTCAGGCATCCCCACACAATCAACCTATTGCTTCGCCCGTATCTTTTTTGGCGATCGACCTCCCTTTGAGTCCACTCGCAGGGAGAAGTTTAATTCCCTGCAGAAAACCACCTATTTTGGCATCATGTTTGTCCTGGTCCCCCTACAGATAATAACCGGTGTCCTTCTCTGGGACCTGAAGAGGTTTCATTTTATTGTGGAGGCGTTAGGTGGAGTGAGAATAGTGGATGCCTTTCACATCATCGTAGCTTATGTCTTTGCATCTTTCCTAGTGGTCCACATCTACCTTTCCACCTTGGGTCACACCTTCTTTGCCCATTTCAAGGCCATGATTGTGGGCTATGAAGAAAGGGAGATAGCGGAGGTTGAACCGGAGGAGACAGTTCCTAGACAAGATTTCGATTGACATTACGGCTCTACCATGATAGGGATTTAGTTGGTTAGTGATTATGGACGGGAAAGGGTACAATTTGACTATTTGGTGGTGGCGCAGACGGATACAGAGGGTAGAGGTCTGTCATGCGCCTCCATATTGATCCTTCAAACAATATTTAAAAAAGGAGCCATGGGAGATCCAAAACCCATGGCTCCTTTTTTGGAGGTATTGGATGATCGCCGAGCGATTGAAGAGGATAAAGCCTTCAGGGGTGCGCCGCATTTTTGATATGGCAAAACGGATGAAGGACCCCATTGACTTGAGCTTAGGGGAGCCGGACTTCGACATCCCCGAGGAGATAAAGGGGGAGGGTATTCGCTGGATAAAGAGTGGCTTCAACAAATATACCCTGACCCAGGGGATCCCTGAATTGAGGCAGAAGGTAGAGGAGTACCTCAATGGGAAGGGAGTCGCATTTGAAACGGTGATGATTACCGCCGGGGTCACTGGAGGGCTTTTGTTGTGCTGCCTGAGTCTCATCGATCCTGGTGATGAGGTGTTGATCCCCGATCCCTATTTTGTCATGTACGAATACCAGGTCCTACTGATGGGAGGTGTGCCTAGATATATCGACACCTATCCGGACTTTCGCCTGCGCGAAGACAAGATCCGTGAGGCCCTCTCTCCGCGGACAAAACTCATCGTCATCAACAGCCCGGCCAACCCCACTGGAACCGTTTACTCTCGGGGTGAGTTGGAAATGGTAGCCAGCATTGCCAGGGAACGGGATTTAATAGTAGTTTCCGATGATATATATGAGCGTTTTGTCTATGATGCGTCGGCGGCCCCTTGCATGGGACAGGTTTATGATAAGACCATCACCCTAAGTGGATTCTCCAAGACGTGGGGGATGACAGGGTGGCGCCTAGGGTATGCTGCTGGGCCCGATGAGATCATACAGCAGATGATCACCCTGCAGCAGTACTCCTTCACCTGCCCCCCTTCCTTTTCCCAAAAGGCAGCCTTGGTGGCCCTTGATTATGATATGGAGGAATATATAAACCTCTATAGGGACAAGAGAGACTTCGTCTATGAGGCCTTAAAGGAAAGGTATCGAGTGGAAAAGCCTCGTGGGGCCTTTTTTATCTTCCCCGAGGCCGATGATGGGGATGGGGGAAAAATGGTGGAGAAGGCCATAAACAAAGGGGTCTTTATCATACCTGGAAGGGTTTTCTCGCAGCGTCGAAGCCACTTTCGCATTTCCTTTGCGGTCCCCATGGATGTCCTGGAAAGGGGGGTGAAGGTCCTGAAGGGGCTGTGATCACCCATTCCTTAATTAATAAATGAGGATTTTCTCCAATTTAGTTGGTGGAATTTAGAGGGTTCAAGGGGTTTGTCTTTCACTAGAACCTGGAACCCTATGATTTGAGCCATCGAATCCTTGGACCCTTTTAGCAACTTTTTAAAGAAGAGCGATTCACAGAAAAGAAGGGGGTATCTTTACCCCCTTCTTTTTCTCCTTCCCTAATTACAATTACTCCACCGGGTAACCGGCCTTCATCCAGGCCTTCCAGCCACCCGCCATGCTTACGGCATTTTTATACCCCATCTGTTTCAGGGTGTGAGTAGCCAGGGCGGACCTACCTCCGCTCTTACAGTAGGTGATAATATAGTCGTCTTTATTGGGTATCTTGCTGGCGACCTTAAACTCCAGCAGTCCTCTGGGGATGTTTATGGCCTTGGGCAAGTGGCCTCTTTTGAACCCTTTTTCCGTCCTTACATCCAGGACCTTCACAGGTGCGCCGGAGTCTATCTTGGCCTTCGCCTCGGCCACCGTGATCTCCGTGATATTCGCCTTGGCCTCCTTGACGAAGTCCGCAGCGGTCTTCTCCCCAGCCGCCGTGGTGGTGACATAGGCAGAGAGTGCCAAGACCAGGGCCACCAAGATGATCCATACACCCTTCATCCGACGAAATTCCTTCATCTCCTTCACCTCCTTTCCCTATCTCTCTTCTTCGGTCATCTATCTGGACCGAGGGACAGCATCTTTCGGGACGATTACCTTCTTATTGGCCTCCCGCTCCTGCGGTGCTACATCCTGTTCCAGGAGAAAGAGCTCCTTTTTCCCGTGACAAGAGTTGCAGCTCTTGGTCTGGGGGGTTGTGCGCTGGATGTTATGAGGGGTGGCCATCTTCCAGTTGGGAAGGGCATCGAAGTTGGCCAGCCCGTCCTTTACATAGAAATCAAAAGTTCCCTTGCTCACCGGGATATGGCGAACGGTGATGAACTTATAGGGCCTGTTTTTATTGGGGTTCGGGTTCAGCCCGATCTTGAACCCAAGCTCGCTCTTGTCCGTCTTGAAGTAGGGAAGCCCTTTGGCGTCCTTTCCCACGTGACAGTTGTAGCAGTTTTTGTAGGTCACTGAATGGCATACGTGACAACTCACCTTCCCTCGGTGCAGCCTATGGGTCTTGATCTTGGCCTTGGGACTCGCTGCATCCTGGTGGCAGTTCTCGCACCGGGGGGCATTCTCCACCTCATAGCGATGGTTGAAGTTTTTCCCCATGCCGTGCATCTCCTCACCGGTGTGGCAGGCGATGCACTCCATCCCCTTCTTGGCATAGTGGGCATCGCCAGGTACCCCAGGATTCTTGCCAAGATACTCCTTTTCAACCCTGCTGCCGTGGCATGAGGTGCAGTTGGTCTCCATGGGGGGGGTCTTATGGAAGAGATGACCCGCCACAAACCCCCCTTCCACCGAATCTGGACGGGAGACATGGCACTGGCCACAACTGCTGTGACATTGGAAGCAGTGAGTTTTCATCCCCTTGAAGACCTTTTCCCTGACCGCCTTATCCGTACTGGCCCGCACGCCGACAAGGTGGCTGAATCCGCTAAGGCTTATGTGGACATTGGTCTTGTTCTTCGCGACGATCTCCTCATGGCACTCACCACAGGCATTGGTGGCATTAGGGTATGTCGGATCGGGAATCATACCTTTGTGGGCGACCTTCCAGTTGGCGGCCTTGGGGTTTCCGCCATGACATGCCTCACAGGCGATCTCCCCATGGGGATCTTCATCAAGGAATTCCTCATCTATCAGTACCTTCTCATATGGCTCCAACGGAGCCAGCTCTCCCCCTCACCCCTCCCCCTTGGACTCAGCCGATTTCTGACAAGGTCTCTTGCTCTTGGCGGCGATCTCCCTCGTGATCTTCACCAGGTCTTTTACTGAGGTATGGCAGGAGATACAGGTGCTCCCCTCTTGGGTCTGTACGGAATCTACGGTGCCCCAGATGAGGAAACATCCCACAAAAATCAGGGGCACCAACCACAGATACCAGAGTTCTTTGCCTTTTTGCCGCAACATTTTTACCTCCTTTCCCTTAACTGTACCCTTATCTCAATCTCTTGTGGGGTTGCACACCCCCTTAATGAAGAGACCATCCCTTGGACAGTCTTGGAGATAATGGACTTGGTGAAGGGTCGCAGGGGGATAATCTCCCCATCTACCCACAGGGTGGCATCGACTCCTTTATGTATGGATATGACCCGTTCTTCGATGATATCGGCTACTCTGGTGATGTCATTTGGGCTAAGACAGGGGATATCCATCTGGAGGGGTTCATCGCTCACCACGGCGATCAGGTTCTCCAGCTCCGATGCCAGGGGATGGGGATGGACCTCTTTTCTGAAGACCTCCACTTTAGGGTGTCTGTCTCGCTTAAATCCCTCCGCAACGATGATGTCCGCCCCACGGATAAACCGAGCAGCCAGTTCGTCCAGGGGGAGGTCCCGAGAGACATCCTCTACCAGGGCGACCCTCTGCGGCGAGGAGATGACCACTGTTTGGGCGCCGGCCTCTTGGTGGCGCCAGCTATCCTTTCCCTTGTGATCGATCTCAAAACTGTCTACGTTATGTTTAATGGTGGCTACCTGATAGCCACGTCGGATGAGCTCTGGGATCAGTCGTTCAATAAGGGTGGTCTTCCCGCTCTTGGACCTCCCAACAATGGAAATGATAGGTATCATAGATCACCTTTCTTTAGCAGTGCAGTGAGAGGTTGTAAAAGGAGCTTCTGGATTCGTTGCGTTGAATAATTATACAACAATTCTCCTTTCCCCGAAAAAATATATATAGAGAGGAGAAAATATTGTCAAGTTAAAAATAACTGTGTTGAAATTTTTAATAGATTCTCACCTAGTTGATGAGCGTAATTGGGCCATCGTTTTTAACCCATTTAGAGCGAAGATAGGTTGCACCTGAGATGTGAGGGCTGTAACATTTTTTTAAGACTTTTTTATGGTCATTGCAAACCTGGCGGATAGGGTTTCATTATTGAGATTTGGTTACCATTATGGTATGGATAAGCCATGGCCCTTCATGAAGAGAATCCGTCTAAGGTAAAGAGGGCGGATATCGTAGTCGGCATTCCCTCCTACAATGAGGCGCAGACTATTTCTCACCCCACAACCCAGGCCGATCTGGGGCTCCTTCAGTTTTTCGGGGATAAGAGTTCAGTGATCATCAACTGCGACAACAACTCCCCTGATGGGACTAAAGAGGCCTTTTTGAATACCCCCACTAAGACCCCAAAGATCTACCTCTCCACGCCCTCTGGGGTACGAGGAAAGGGGAATAACCTGATAGAGCTTTTTGCCAAGGTCAATGAGTTGGGGGCCCATGCCTGCATCATCATTGATGCCGATCTGAAGAGCATCACCCCTAGGTGGATAAGAAACCTGGGGGAACCCCTATTCATGGATTTTGGTTTCGTTGCCCCCCTTTACGTACGGCACAAATACGACGGTACCATCACGAATAATATCGCCTACCCCTTTATCCGCTCCCTCTATGGTCGTCGCGTCCGCCAACCCATCGGGGGGGAGTTTGGCATCTCCGGTGAGATAGTGCGCATATATCTGGAACGTGAATTTTGGAATAATGAGATCTCCCAGTTCGGCATTGATATCTGGATGACCACCCTGGCGATCGCCCATGACATACCCATCTGCCAATCTTACATGGGGCGTCCGAAGATTCACCGTCCCAAGGACCCTGGGGCTGACCTTGGCCCTATGTTCGAGCAGGTAGTGGGCACCATCTTCAACATGATGATCCCATATGAACCCTATTGGAGAAAGATAAGGTGGAGCAAGCCCACAGCCGTCTTTGGATTCGGCCTTGGGGAGATGGAACTGCCCCCTTCGGTGGAGGTGGATCAGGAGGGGCTCTATCAGCGCTTTTTACAGGGCGTTGCCCAATTTCAGACGGTTTGGAAGAAGGTGCTGGCACCAGAGGTCTTCGCCAAGCTTATGGAGGTCACAGAGTTGGTTCGGGAGCATCTTGATTTCCCCACCCAGCTTTGGGCCCACATACTCTTCGATTATGCCATCGCCTACCAAAGGTTTAAGGGTGATAAAAAAATGTTGCTGGATTCCTTGATCCCCCTCTATTTTGGCAGGGTCTGTTCCTTCGTTCAGCGCACCGACAGGATGTCCATCCAGGAGGCGGAGGAATACATCGATGGCCAATGTCTTGTATTTGAGGAGGCTAGACCCTATTTGGATGAGAGGTGGGGGAAAGGGGGCGGGGAAGATGTATAAGATCCTAGTGGTCGATGATGAGGAGTCCATACGATTCCTTTATCAAGAAGAGTTGACGGATGAGGGTTATGAGGTGATCACGGCCGAGAGTGGCTACAGGCTCGTGGAGAGGATCGAAGAGGAGGGGCCTGATCTCGTCATCTTGGACATCAAACTAGCTGGATACGATGGATTGGATCTGCTTCAAGAGATCCGCAGCAGGTATTATGATCTACCGGTTATTCTCTGTTCTGCATACGAGGTCTTCAAGAGGGATATAAAGACCATTGCCGCCGATGCCTACGTGGTCAAATCATCGGATTTGACCCAGCTCAAGGAGATGGTCCGCAGGGCCCTTGAAGGAAGGACAAGCTTGGAAAGGGGGAGTGATGAAGATGGAGGAGGAGTTTGAGCTTTCCCTCTTAGAACGACCTGAGGTCTCACATTTTATCTTCTATCCACGCAGAGACCCTCCTCCAGAGGATGATACAGCCATTTATCCAGTACAGGTGGAGGAAGGGGTATCCATCGTCTGTCGCTTCTATCCGGCCGCAGAGGAGGCTGCCACCATCCTCTACTTCCACGGAAATGGTGAGACTGCAGGGGACTATGACCTCGTCTCTTCCCTCTATACCTCTCGGGGGATCAACTTCTTTGTAGCCGACTACCGCGGGTATGGTCTGAGCACAGGGGAGCCTTCCATAGGGCATATATTTCGGGATGCCCATCCCATCTTTCAGAGGCTCAAAGAGGTCCTCCAGGAAGGAGGTCATCCTTGGGTGATCTTCGTCATGGGCCGTTCCTTGGGGAGCGCTCCGGCCATAGAGGTGGCCTTTCACTACCAGGATGAGTTAAAAGGGCTTATTGTGGAGAGTGGTTTCAGTGACGCCTTTCGCCTTCTCAGCTACATAGGGTTGCCCCTGGAGACTGCAACACGCCAAGGGGAGTTCCCTAATGGGACGAAGATGCGCTCCATCCGTCTGCCCACCCTCTTCATCCATGCTGCCGATGATCATCTAATCCCCCTGCGGGAGGCCGAGGAGTTATATAGCTTATGCGCCGCCCAAGAAAAGCAGATGCTGGTGATACCGCGGGCTGACCACAACAATTTGATGATGGTGGGAAGGGATCGTTACTTTCAGGCCATCCAGGAGTTCATTAAGAGACATGCATAACGT
>DAOVGN010000036.1 GCA_030672385.1 Deltaproteobacteria bacterium
AACCCCCCCTGCCCCCCCCGGCCCCCGGCCCGGCCCCCCCCGGGCCCCCCCCCCCCCGCCCGGGGGGGGGCTGGAAGAGTACGGGAGGTCGTTGGATGAGTGGAATGGGCGGATAGAGAAATGGGATAAGACCCATCCCCTCACGTATCGCCAGACCCAGGTAATCAAACCTCAATACGTCATCGAGAAGATCTATGAACTGACGAAGGGTAAGGCTATTGTTACCACAGAGGTGGGACAGAATCAGATGTGGACTGCTCAATATTATCGCTTCGATCGCCCCCGAACCCTTCTCACCTCGGGCGGCCTGGGGACCATGGGATATGGATTCCCTGCAGCTATCGGGGCTCAGATCGCCTTTCCTGAACGCACGGTGATTGATATCGCTGGGGATGGGAGCATCCAGATGAATATCCAGGAGCTGGCCACTGCCGTACACAATAAGCTACCGGTGAAGGTGGCCATCCTCAACAATGGATACTTGGGGATGGTGAGACAGTGGCAGGAGCTGTTTCACGAGCGAAATTATTCCCTGACCCATATCGGGGAGATCAGTCCTGACTTCGTAAAGCTCGCCGAGGCCTATGGTGCAATAGGCCTGCGTGCGACCAGACCCGAGGAGGTGGTCCCCGTAATCCAGGAGGCCCTGCGAACCCCGCTGCCCGTGCTCATGGACTTTGTTGTGGAGCCTGAGGAGGGTGTATACCCCATGGTGCCGGCTGGCGAGCCAATAAGTCAAATGCTGTTGGTATGAGGAGGCGAGATGCGGCATACTATAAATGTATTGGTGGAGAACGAATTTGGAGTTCTGGCTCGGGTAGCAGGTCTCTTTAGCGGGAGGGGGTTTAATATCGAAAGCCTTTCGGTGGCGGAGACCTTGGACCCGACTGTGTCCACCATGACCATCGTGACCCGGGGGGACGACCAGGTCCTTGAACAGATTACCAAACAGCTCAATAAACTGGTGTGCGTGATCAAGGTGATGGACCTGAAGGAAAAGGACTACGTGGAGAGGGAGATGGTCTTGGTAAAGGTAGCGGCCAAGGCGGAGACCCGCGCGGAAATTCTCAGGATAAACGATATATTCCGGGGCAAGGTGGTCGATGTCAGCCCCAAGAGCTATACCATTGAAGTGACCGGGGATGAGGACAAGATCATGGCCTTCCTAGAGCTCATCAAGCCCATAGGGATCAAGGAAATGGCCCGTACAGGCCATGTGGCCCTGGTGAGGGGTTGAATCCAGTTACTAAAGAAGGGGGATGCGATGGCAAAGGTCTACTATGACAAGGATGCCGATTTAAAGTATCTGAAGGGCAAAAGGATAGCCATTATCGGTTATGGCAGTCAGGGGCATGCCCAAGCCCAAAACCTGCGGGACAGTGGCATAGAGGTAGTGGTAGCCGAACTGGAAGGAACGGCAAACTATCGTTTAGCTAAGGAACATGGGTTTTCTCCGGTCTCTGCCGCGGATGCAGCCCAAGGTTGTGAGATCATCCAGATATTGCTGCCCGACACGGCGCAGCCACGGATATATAAGGAAGAGATCGAGGGGGGGCTAAAGGAAGGAAAGGCTTTGATCTTTTCCCATGGGTTCAACATCCATTATGGGCAGATCATGCCTCCTCCTTTTGTCGATGTCATTATGGTAGCACCGAAGAGTCCGGGACATCTCCTGAGGCGACAGTTTGTGGAGGGCAGAGGGGTTCCTGCATTGGTAGCGGTGGAGCAGGATGCCTCGGGGAGGGCCCTAGAGGTAGTCCTGGCCTATGCCAAGGGAATAGGTTCTACGAGGGCGGGTGTTATAGAGACCACCTTCAGAGAAGAGACCGAGACAGACCTATTCGGTGAGCAGGTCGTTCTGTGCGGGGGGGTATCGGAATTGGTACGGGCCGGGTTTGATACGCTGGTGGAGGCCGGCTATCAACCGGAGATCGCCTACTTCGAATGCCTTCACGAACTCAAGCTGATCGTTGATTTGATGTATGAGGGTGGGATCAGCTACATGAGGTATTCCATCAGTGATACGGCTGAATATGGTGACCTGACCAGGGGCAGGAGGATCATCGACGAGGAGACGCGCTTGGTCATGAAAGAGATCCTGCAGGCGATACAGGACGGTACCTTTGCCCGCGAATGGATCTTGGAGAACGAGGCCCGCCGCCCCGTCTTCAACGCCCTGCGCAAGAGGGACCAAGAGCATTTGATAGAGAAGGTGGGGAAGGAGTTGCGCAAGATGATGAGCTGGATAGAGGACAAGGATGCGCCTTAGAAGGAGAGACCTTCCCATAGTCCCGGAGGGGATACCCTATATCCTCCTTCCCGCCGTGATTGGTTTGATCTTGGGGTTATGGTGGAGTATCTACCTTTTTCTCCCCTTTCTCTTGCTGACCCTCTTTGGCCTCTCCTTTTTTCGGAACCCCCCTCGCCATATCCCAGATGGTGAAGGCCTGGTCATCTCCCCCGCCGATGGGCGGATCGTGGGGGTGGAGAAGGGGGCGGAGATCCCCATTTTGGGGGGGCAGGCCACTAGGGTGAGCATATTTATGTCACTCTTTAATGTCCATGTAAACCGGGTGCCCCTTGGAGGAACGGTGGAGGAGGTCAGATATCAGAGAGGGAGGTTTCTGCCGGCGAAGAGGGGGGAGGCCTCGCAGCAAAACGAACAGAACGCCCTCCTGCTGCGGAGCACCGAGGGGCTGAAGCTGGTCTTTGTCCAGGTGGCCGGTATTGTGGCCCGGAGGATAGTCTGCTATGTGCGCAAGGGTGACCAGGTGCAGAGGGGGGAGGTCTTCGGGGCCGTCCTCTTCGGCTCAAGGTTGGATATCTACCTCCCTACGGGGGTGGAGGTGACGGTTCGAGAGGGAGAGAGGGTAAAGGGGGGGATGAACATATTGGGGGTAATCAAATGAAGAGGGATAAATCTGCCAAGAGCAAGAGGAGGAGGGGGGGCATGAAGAAGGGGATATATATATTACCCAACCTGCTCACCTCAGGGAGCCTTTTTTGCGGATTTTACGCCATCATTGCCGTCTTTAACGGGAAGTATCTCTTTGCGGCTGTGGCCATCCTGGCCTCCGTCCTCTTTGACGGGATCGATGGGAAGGTAGCCCGCCTCACCCGATCCACCAGCCGCTTTGGGGTGGAGTACGACTCCCTTTCCGACCTGGTAGCCTTCGGTGTGGCCCCGGGTATTCTGGTCTTCTCTTGGGCCCTGCAGCCATATGGGAGGTTGGGCTGGCTGGCTGCCTTTCTCTATGTGGCCTGCGGTGCCCTCAGATTGGCCAGGTTTAATGTCCAGGTGGACACGGTAGAGTCCCGATATTTCCGGGGGCTCCCAATTCCGGCAGCGGCAAGCCTCATTGCAGCTACTGTGCTGTTCTTCCACCGCCTTGGCGAGGTGGGGGAGATCAAACACATCTTTATTCTCCTCCTCATCTATTTGCTCGCCTTCCTTATGGTGAGCAACATCCGTTACCACAGCTTCAAGGATCTGGGGCTTCTCAAGAAGAAACCCTTTGGCACCTTGGTGGCTATGATCTTGGCCATCGTGGTGGTGATGGCGGAACCAGAGATTATGCTCTTCATCTTCTCTGCCCTCTATCTCATGATGGGGCCATTGAGCGCCCTGCTGGGGTGGTACAGAAAGAGGGAGGTGGCGTTGAGCGAGAAGAAGCCAGAGTCATCAACGAGATAGAGGCGCGGGAAGGATGGCGGGATGGAGGTCTTTTTTGGCCGTTGAGCTAAGCAAGGAGATCGAAGAGGGGATTAAAGGGGTCCAGGAGGAGTTAAAGGGGAGGGTGGCGGGTGTGCGCTGGATGCGACCAGATGGCATTCATCTCACCCTCAAGTTCCTTGGTGAGGTAGAACCGGATCGCATTGAGGAGATCGTGCACAAGGCGAAGGGGGCCATCAAAGGGATAGGCCCCTTCAGAATAAGGATCAGGGGCGGGGGTGGCTTCCCGAACGCAAAGAACCCACGGGTCATCTGGATAGGGGTGGAGGATCAAAGCGGCCTCCTCAAAAAGTTGCAGGCAAGGGTGGAGAGAGGGTTGGAGGGGCTTGGTTTCAAGAGGGAGGAGAGGGATTACACCCCTCACCTCACGGTGGGGCGTCTGCGCTCCGGGAAGGGGAAAGGAGCTATCACCGAGGCCATACGGGATATAGGAGATAGTGATCTGGGGACCATGGAGGTTGGGGAGATCACCCTCTTCCGGAGCCAACTGAAACCCACAGGGGCGGAGTATACCAAGTTGAGGACCATCACCTTAGAGACCCCCTAAAGGGGGCTCTTATAACCTGGGGAGGATTGCCATGGAGTTAGACAAAGAGAAGGACAAAGCGGTCAGTGTGGCCGTCACACAGATTGAGAAACAATTTGGCAAGGGGGCCATCATGCGCCTCGGCTCTGAGGTGAGACCGGCAGAGATCCAGGCTATCTCCACCGGCTCTCTGGCCCTGGACATGGCCTTGGGGGTGGGGGGACTCCCCCGGGGGAGGGTGGTGGAGATATTTGGCCCCGAGTCCTCAGGGAAGACCACCTTGGGCCTGCATGTGGTGGCTGAGGCCCAGAAGGATGGGATAGCGGCCTTTGTCGATGCAGAACATGCCCTGGACTTAAACTATGCCCAGAGGCTGGGGGTAAAGGTGGAGGACCTCTTGGTCTCGCAGCCCGACACCGGGGAGCAGGCCCTGGAGATAGTGGAGATCTTGGTACGCAGCGGGGCAGTGGATGTTATCGTCATTGATTCGGTGGCGGCCTTGGTACCCAGGGCAGAGATCGAAGGGGATATGGGGGATGCCCATATGGGCCTACAGGCCAGGCTTATGTCCCAGGCCTTGAGGAAGTTGTCGGGCACCATCAGCAAATCGAAGGCCATTGTGGTCTTCATCAATCAGATCCGGATGAAGATCGGGGTGATGTTCGGCAATCCGGAGACCACTCCGGGGGGAAACGCCCTCAAGTTCTATTCCTCTGTGAGGCTGGATATCAGGAGGATCGCCACCATAAAGCGAGGGCAGGAGATGGTGGGGAATCGAACCAGGGTCCGTGTGGTGAAAAACAAGGTGGCCCCTCCCTTTAAGGATGGGGAGTTCGACATCATATACGGGGAGGGGATCTCCCGAGAGGGGGAGATCTTGGACCTCGCCGCAGACCTAAATATCCTGGAGAAGGTAGGCACCTGGTATTCCTTCGGAGATTTGCGGATCGGTCAGGGGAGAGAGAACGCCAAGACCTTTCTGAGAGAGAACCCAGAGGTAAGGGGGGAGATAGAGCGCAAGGTCCTGGAACACTACAATCCCCTCAAGGAGGAGAAGGAGTCGGAAGATGGATCTCAATGAGGTACTGCTTATTGCCCTGAATAACCGGGCCTCGGACATCCACTTTAAGGTCGGCCAGCCCCCTGTCCTCAGGATCGATGGAGAGTTGGCTCAACTGAAGGATTACTCAGCTATGGACTCCGGTCAGGTGGCCAAGCTGGCCTATCAGATCATGAACGAACGGCAGCGCGAGCGTTTCCTGCGGGAGAGGGAGATCGATATGGGTTATGGCATTGCCGGGTTGGGGAGGTTTCGGGTCAACATCTTTCAGCAGCGGGGAACCATTGCCGTCGCCTTGAGGGTGATACCCTATGGGATCAAGGGGTTTGAGGATCTCAACCTCCCGGTGGGGGTCTTGCAGCGGATCTCCAATGAGGTGAGGGGCTTGATCCTCTTGACCGGCACCACCGGCAGCGGCAAGTCAACCACCTTGGCGGCCATGATCGACTATATCAACCATCAAAGACGCTGTCATGTCATTACCATTGAGGACCCCATCGAGTTTCTCCATGGCGATCAAAAAGGCATTGTCAGCCAAAGAGAGATCGGCACAGACACCGATACCTTTGCCCAAGCCCTTAAGATGGCCTTACGCCAGGACCCGGACGTGATCTTGGTGGGGGAGATGCGTGATTTCGAGACCATTGAAACGGCCATCATAGCGGCCGAGACAGGGCACCTTGTGCTCAGCACCCTCCACACCCTGGATGCTGCGGAGACGGTGAACAGGATTGTTGCCGTCTATCCCCCCTATCAACAGAAACAGATCCGTCTCCAATTGGCCGGGATCCTGAAAGGGGTGCTTTCCCAGCGGCTCCTGCCACGGGCCGATGGGATGGGGAGAGTGCCTGCAGTGGAGATAATGGTTTCCACCGCCCGCATAAGGGAGTGCGTCGTAGATAAGGACAAGACCCATGAGGTCCATGAGGCCATCGCAGAGGGGCACGCCACCTACGGCATGCAGACCTTCGATCAATCATTGATGTTCCTCCTTAAGAAGAAGCTAATCACTTATGAAGAGGCCCTGCGCCACAGCAGCAATCCAGACGACTTCGCCCTCAGGTTCAAGGGGATTCTGGCCACCAGCGATATGACATGGGATGAGTTTGAAAAGACAGAGGAGAAGGGGGAAGTGGGAGTCGACGAGTTGTAGAGATGAGAGGGGATGAAATAAGGGAGGTCTTTTTACGGTATTTTGAACAACGAGGGCACAAGATCGTCAGGAGCTCCCCTTTGGTGCCTTATGACGACCCCACCCTTTTGTTTACCAACGCAGGAATGGTACAGTTTAAAAAGGTCTTCTTACAGGAGGAGACCAGGGAATACATCCGAGCTACTTCAGTACAGAAGTGCCTGCGGGCAGGGGGGAAACACAATGACCTGGAAAATGTGGGCAAGACAGTGCGTCACCACACCTTCTTCGAGATGTTGGGAAACTTCTCCTTTGGCGACTACTTCAAAGAAGGGGCCATCGAAATGGGGTGGGAGTTTCTCATCGATCACCTCCACATAGCTCCGGAGAGGCTTTGGGTCTCGGTCTTCGAGGAGGATGAGGAGGCCTTCGCTATCTGGCGGGAGCGGATTGGGCTACCTGCGGGCAGGATCGTGCGCATGGGGGAAAAGGACAACTTCTGGGCCATGGGAGACACCGGTCCCTGCGGCCCTTGTTCGGAGATCCTCATCGATCAAGGGGAGGAAGTGGGATGTGGTTCTCCAGAGTGCGGGGTGAGCTGTGATTGTGGCCGGTTTTTGGAGCTTTGGAATTTGGTCTTTATGCAATATAACCGCGAGAGGGATGGAACTTTGAGCCCCCTACCCAAGCCGAGCATCGACACTGGGATGGGCCTGGAGCGGGTAACTGCGGTGGTCCAGGGGGTGAAGAACAATTACGATACCGACCTCTTTCAGGGGATAATAGGGCGTATTGCGGAGATCAGCGGGGTGAGATATGGAACCGATGAAAGGAGGGATGTATCTATCAGGGTGATCGCTGACCATACCAGGGCGGTGACCTTTCTCCTCGCCGATGGGGTACTTCCGGCCAATGAGGGGAGGGGATATGTGTTGCGCAGGATAATCCGCCGGGCCCTGAGACATGGGAAGCTTTTGGGGATAGAGGGTTCCTTCCTGGTCCCCGTAGCGGAAAAGGTAGTGGAGGTGATAGGGGAGGCCTATCTGGAGATAAAGGAGGGGAAGGGGGACCTCACTCAGATCCTTCAAAGGGAGGAGGAGAGGTTTTCTGAAACCTTGGACTATGGATTAAAGGTCTTATGGGAGGAGATGGAACGGCTGAGGGAGAGGGGAGTACAGGTCCTGCCTGGAGAGGTGGTATTTAAGCTCTACGATACCTTTGGGTTTCCCACCGACCTGACCGAGGATATCGTCAGCGAGGAGGGGATGGCCATTGATCTGGAGGGATTTGAGCGGTCTATGGAGGTCCAGAGGAGGCGGGCGCGGGAGGCACGGAGGGGTGAGGTGGATGAGCGGCTTTCCCCGGTCTATAAGGAGATGATCTCCGAAGGGGTTGCCACCCAGTTTGTCGGCTATGAGACCATGCAGATCGAGTCAGAGATAATGAAGATTATCAAAGATGATCACTCCATCCCCTCTGCCAAAAAGGGGGAGGAAGTGGAGATCATCACCTCAGCAACCCCATTTTACGGAGAGGCAGGGGGACAAGTAGGGGATAGGGGAACCATCTCCGCAGCGGGGTTTATGGCGGAGGCGAGGGATACCGTTTGTCCCATCCCTGAGCTGATTGTTCATGAGGTGGTGGTCAAGAAGGGAGAGGTCAGGGTCGGGGATAGAGTCCTTATGCAAGTGGACGAGGAAAACAGGAGGGCTACGGCCCGCAACCACACCGTTACCCATATCCTGCAGGCCGTCCTCAGGGAGGTCTTGGGAGGCCACGTTAATCAGGCCGGCTCTTTGGTATCGCCAGAGCGGGTGCGTTTCGATTTCACCCATTATTCAGGAACAGACCAGGATACCCTGGGGAGGATAGAATCTTTGGTCAATCAAAGGATATGGGAGGATGCACCGGTCCTGGTTGAGGTAATGGCTA
Organism: Deltaproteobacteria bacterium; assembly: GCA_030672385.1. GTDB lineage: Bacteria > Desulfobacterota > B13-G15 > B13-G15 > RBG-16-54-18 > DAOVGN01. The sequence continues at coordinate 8,384 of DAOVGN010000036.1, forward strand.
CGGAAGAGGCCATCAAGAGAGGGGCCACGGCACTGTTCGGAGAGAAGTATGGGGATGAGGCCCGATTGATTACCATAGGGGGCTATAGCCAGGAGCTGTGTGGGGGTACCCATGTGCGCAGGACCGGGGAGATAGGGATCTTTAAATTGGTCTCCGAGAGCGGGATCGCCGCAGGGGTGAGGAGGATAGAGGCCCTAATCGGCTGGGGGGCCCTGGATTACCTCCGAGAGGAGGAAAGGGAGCTGAGGGAGGCTGCCCAGTTTCTAAAGGCGAGGCCAGGGGAGTTACCCTCCAAGATAAAGAGGATACTGGAGGAAGAAAAATCCTTGGAGAAGGAGATCGAGACCCTTCGCCGGAGACTTGCCACCGCCCAGACGGGGGGAGGACCGGAGGTCAAGGAGGTGAAGGGGGTGAAGGTGGTCTCCTACCGTGCGGAAGAGGTGGATGCTAAAGGCCTCCGGGAGGTGGGGGACGGAATAAAGGACAGGATCGGTTCGGGGATCATATTCCTGGGGGGTGAGAAGGAAGGGAAGGCCACCCTGTTGCTCATGGTCACAAAGGACCTGGCCGATAAGTTCCGAGCCGATGAACTTATCAAGGAAGTTGCTGAAATGGTAGGGGGCAGGGGTGGTGGAAGTCCTACCATGGCCCAGGCAGGGGGTGCCAGGGTTGAGAGGCTGGACGACGCCCTCGAGGCTATTTATGGGATTGTGGAGAAAGAGATGTGATGCGGAAAACCGTGCATGACTCCCTTCCAAGCCTCTCTCTCGCAATAAACAATCAGTAACGCCTTCCTATAAGAACTTTCTTTCTGGAACCTTCCTATAATCTTAAGCTGTTTGTTTATTACGACAGTATCATTCGTCAGGAGGAGATATGGATCTTACGGGTTTGCTTGAGGTAGCCGTTCGTGCGGCCAAAGCGGCGGGTAAGATCCAGCGGGAGTGGCTGGGAAGGGAGAAGAGGGTCGAATTTAAGGGCGAGATCAACCTGGTCACCGAGGTGGACAGGAGGTGTGAGGGGAAGATTATCGAGATCATCAGGGGAAGGTCTTTGGACATCTATGGCCAGGAGATCCTTACCACAAATGGGAAGATCCATAATGAGATGATGAAGGTGTTGCAGAAGGGGTAGACTTTATCGCCGGTGTCCCTGAAACCACCTCTTGCTACCACTTAATCAAGGAACTCCCCCAGGTCAATCCCCCGCCGAAGGCGGTCAGCAAGACCAGGTCCCCTTCCTGGATGGTCCCATCTCTTGCCGCCTCATCCAGGGCAATAGGGACTGTGGCCGACGAAATATTCCCATACTTCTCAATGTTCACGTACACCTTATCCATGGAGACGTTCAATTGCTTGGCCATCCCTTGCAGGATGCGGAGGTTTGCCTGGTGGGGGATGATCACCTTGATGTCATCTATGGTGACGTCGTTATAATAGAGGGCCTCTTCACAGGACTCGACAAATCGTCTTACGGCAACCCTGAAGGACTGGTTGGCGCCGATCATATTGAGGGTATGGAGCTTCTTGTCCACGCTCTCGTGGGATATGGGGGTAGTCTTAGACCCACCTCCTGGCAGCAAGAGGGTATCCCCGCCGGCACCATCGCTATGCAGGTGGGTGGAGAGGATCCCCCTGTCAGCATCTACCTCCTTGATCACCGCTGCCCCAGCCCCATCCCCCCAGAGGATACAGGTCTCCCGATCTGTCCAGTCAAGGGTTCTTGTCATCACCTCTGTGGCAACCACCAGGGCATTTTGGTAGATCCCGGTCTTGATGTACTGCTCTGCCACGGAGAGGGCGAAGATGAAACCTGTGCAGGCGGCGGTAACATCAAAACTGACTGCGTTCACCGCTTCTAGCTTTGCCTCCAGCCAGTTGGCTCCAGCAGGGCAGTGTGTGTCCGGGGTGATGGTGGCCATCACGATGAGATCTATCTCTTCAGGGTACATATCTGCAGCCTCTAAGGCCCTTTCACACGCCACCTTGGCCAGATCTGAGGCCGTCTCCGCATCATTCGCCACGCGCCTTTCTCGGACCCCCGTCCTCGTAGATATCCACTCGTCGCTGGTATCGAGTGTCTTTTCCAGGTCGAAATTGGACAGGACCTTTTCCGGGAGATAAGAGCCGGTCCCGATGATCCCAACACGTCTCATTCCGTCTCCTCCAATAGAGAGATTCACCAAAGCCTCGTCAGGGCAATACGAAGATATACTCATATTTTCCCCTTTGTCAATGGGGAAAGACCAAGGCACTTGACAAAGAGAGGAGAAAAAGGTATAAAGTGTTTTAATTTTAGTAGTCCAAAATAAGGTCAAAAGATGGAAAGCACTCTGCTTTTAAATGCCACTTATGAGCCCCTGCGGGTGGTATCTTGGAAGAAGGCCATCACGTTGGTCACCTTGGGCAAAGTGGAGGTTGTTGACGAATATGATCGAGAGATCCGGAGCGTCTCCTTCACCATCAGACTCCCTTCCATCATCAGGCTTATCAGGTATGTGCGCAAGAAAAAGGGTGGTGTGAAGTTTTCCCGTCAGAACATCTATGCCCGGGACAAAAACCGTTGTCAGTATTGTGACAGGAAGCTCTCCGGTGAGGAGTTGACCTATGATCATGTAATCCCCCGCTCGATGGGGGGAAAGACCGAGTGGGGCAACATCGTCACCTGCTGCATGGATTGCAACAGGAAGAAGGGGGGAAAGACCCCCAAAGAGGCAGGGATGAGGCTTGTGCGCAAGCCCAAGAAGCCGGAGTGGCTCCCTATCTTGCGGATCACCATCAACATCAAGCAGGCCCCAGAGTCGTGGTTGGACTACCTCTACTGGAACGTGGAGTTAGAGGCATAGGTCCTTTTAATATATTTAAACGTCTTTAGAACACGCCTTAAACCATTTATAATTCCCTCTGATCAACTGCCGAGCCTACGTTACCTCACGGGTCTTCTCTGAATAGAAAATAGGGACAGCGACCTTTTATAGTGGGTAATTTCAGAAAATGGTCGCTGTCCCTATTTATCCCTATTTATCCTTCAGTTGAGCCACCATCGGGATTATCTGGTTTAAGAAGATTGGCTAGGAGGGCAAGAAGGGTACGCAAAGGGATAGCCAGTGTCGTAAATGAGAATACAAGGGTTGATGTCTTATATTCCGGCCCCTCTAAAATAATCTTAAAGCTTGATACGACAGAAGATTTATACCAGGTTTTAAGGAGATTATTCCAAAAAGCAAAGACACCCTCTGGTGTAATTATGAGAGAATCAAGACCCGAATCAGTAGAAATTGTAGAGGAGATATTGAACAAAGATCACGAATTAACCATATATTATAAGAAAAGTCTGATACGCTCTGAAGGGTTAGTAGGTAAATTGGTGGAAAAACCCGATGGGCTGGTTTTTAAACTTAAAACAGAGCGGAGGGGATGGCTATTCGAAATCGAATAGAATCTGCATAAAATCTTAAAATTCCACAAACACACAACGTCTCCAAATGCGTCCCCCAACCCCCATTAATGCAAAAGATGCCGAGATAAGTCGGAGCAACTGACAAAAATGGTCACTTATACTGAAAACAACTCCCTATTTCTGCGATAACACAAGGAATAGCAAGGATATTTAAAAGCCTTTAAGTTGGCACAAAATATGCTTGAAACTATAAACGAGATAATGCAGGGAATCAATAGAATAAGACTGAATTCCTTTAGATAATTGCGGAAGAAAAGAGTAACATGATAGTTCAGTGTGAGAAATGTGGGGCAAGGTATAACCTTGATGAGAGCAAAGTAGGCCCCAAAGGAATCACTCTCAGATGTTCTAAATGCCAGCACGTATTCAGGATATCTTTCTCTTTTCCTCTTTCTGATAAAGGGCAACATATTGAAAATGAAATTCCTTCTCAAGGTAAAAAAGGAAAGTCGCCCGAAATGATTAAATGTCCTCTATGTGGCTACGAGCAACCTGAAACAGATCAGTGCGAAAAGTGCAAGATCTTCATCCCTCTCTTTGTGGAACACGTGAAAGATAATCCCCTCTATGTGGAATACGTGAAAAGCTATAGAGATGAGGAGGAGAGTAAGAAGAAGAGGCCATCGTGGTGCTGGTGGGACATGGAAATCGAACCTGAAGAGGAATCATCCCCAGAGATTGAGAAGGCAGAAAAACTCCTTGACCTTCTTGAGAAAGGTCCAAAAACCTCAGCACAAAAAGCCCCTGTCCATAATTATTTTATAACATTCTGTTTAGTAGCTGTTTTTTTTATTTTCTTGT
>DAOVGN010000102.1 GCA_030672385.1 Deltaproteobacteria bacterium
ACCGCCCCAATGGCCCCCCAGAGCTGCCCTTTGGGGTCTTCGGGGAAATCGACGCCCAGCCTCTTTTTGATCTCCGCCTTATACTCCTGCACCAGCTCCCGCAGGTCCTGGGGGCTCAACTCATTGTCGTATTGGACCCCCCTGGCCTCCTTTTTGGCATCTAAGATCACCTCGAAGGGATCGAGCTCATCCTTTTCCTGGGGTTTGAGCCCCAGAACCACATCGCCATACATGGCCACAAACCGACGATAACAGTCATAAGCAAACCTTTCATCCTCGGTACGCCTCGCTAACCCCTGGACCGTCTCATCGTTGAGGCCGAGGTTCAAGATGGTATCCATCATCCCAGGCATGCTCACGGCAGCACCGGAGCGCACGGAGAGCAGCAGGGGGTTTTCAACATCACCGAACGTCGCCCCCATGACCTTCTCCACACGAGAAAGCGCGGCCTCTACCTCACCCTTCAGTTCGGGAGGGTAACTCTCATCATGCTCGTAATAATAACGGCAGAGCTCCGTAGAAATGGTAAACCCGGGTGGGACAGGGATGCCCAGGTTGCTCATCTCCGCCAGATTGGCCCCCTTGCCCCCCAACAGCGCCTTCATCTGGGCGTTTCCATCAGCACTTTCCTCACCGAAGAAGTATACATATTTACCCATACTGTCCTCCTGATCTATTGTTTCTGGTTCCCCGATTTTTAACCTGCATCCCCAGCTCCTACCTGGGAAAAATCGGCAATCTGGGAGAAGAGCCTGTCGATCTCACCCAAAAGGGCCAAGCGATTGGCTCGCAATTTTTCGTCATCGGTCATGACCAAGACATGGTCGAAAAACTCATCCACCGGGGCGCGGAGCATAGCCAACTCCGCCAAAGCCCCCTCATAATCCCCTGTCTTGATCGAGCCGGAGAACCTCCCCTCGATCTCCTGGTACCGCTGGTGCAGGCCCTCCTCCTGGGGAGTTTCAAAGAGGGAGGGATCGGCCCCCTCTTTGTAGTCCACCTTCCTCAATATGTTGGCTACCCTCTTAAAGGCCACGGCCAGGGGCTCAAACTCAGGTCTCCTCCTGAACGTGTTCAAGGCCTCCATCCGGCTGCGGGCATCTACTAAATCATCCACCTGGACGGATAACACGGCCTCCACTAAATCCCCAGAATACCCCTGGGAGACCAGCAGGTTGACAAACCTCCCTCTAAAGAAGGCCTGGATATCGGTCTGAACCTCTTCGGGGTAACGTTCTATTTTCGCCATCAGGGGCTCCAGGCCCATCTTGATCAACGCACTCAGCGAGAGGGAATAGCCCTTGGCCAAGATGATATGTATGACACCCAGGGCCTGCCTCCTCAGGGCAAAAGGATCGGAGGTGCCAGTTGGGATCAAACCCACGCCGAAGCAACCGATGATTGTGTCCAGTTTGTCGGCTATGCTGACCAGGTCTCCTGCTGTAGCAGTAGGAAGCTTATCCCCGGCAAACCTGGGTAGATAGTGCTCGTAGATCACCTGGGCCACTGCGGGGTCTTCACCACTGAGCAGGGCGTACTCCCTACCCATCACCCCTTGCAACTGGGGAAACTCCCCCACCATCTCGGTAACCAGGTCTGCCTTGCAGAGATAGGCCCCCCTTGCCACCACCTCCTTGTCCGCGGGGACCAACTCCTCGGCCAACCGAACAGCCAGTTCCCGAAATCGCATGACCTTCTCATAGGAGGTACCCAGCTTGGCCTGGAAGATCACCCCCTTCAGCTCCTCCACCCGCTCCTCCAGGGAAACCTTTTGGTCCTCCTGAAAGAAGAATTGGGCATCGGCGAGCCTGGCCCGCAGGACGCGCTCATTACCCTGCCTCACCACATCCATATCGCGGGGCGTGGTATTGCTCACGGCCACGAAATAGGGCACAAGACCCCCTTGTCCATCCACCACTGGGAAATACCGCTGGTGCTGTTGCATGGCAGAGACCAAGACCTCTCTGGGAAGATCGAGGTATTCACTGTCGAAGGCACCCAGGACTGCCTCCGGATATTCCACCAGGTATGTAACCTCCTCTAGGAGATCCTCATCTTCCATCGGCCTGCCCCCCACCTGCTGGGCCGCCTCCTGGACCCCACGGCGGATCAATTCCTTGCGCTCACCCGGATCTACAATCACAGAGGCCTGGCGGAGCTTCTCCAGATAATCGTTGATACCCTTCACCTCAATGGAATCAGGGTGCAGAAAGCGGTGCCCTCGGGTAAAGGGGGCACTTGTCAAATTTTCCAGGGTGAAGAGGACTGTCTCCCCGTCAAAGAGTGCCACTATCCAGTGAATGGGGCGGGCGAAATGGAGCTCCAAATCGGCCCAGCGCATCGATTTCGGAAAGGGGATAGAGGTGATTAGCCGAGGGAGGACCTCGGAGAGGATCTCACGGGTCTGCTTCCCCCCTTCTTGCTTGCGCACGCAGAGGTACTCCCCCTTCTCCTTCTCCACCACCTCCAGCTCTTCCACGCTGACGCCCTCCCTGCGGGCAAATCCCAGGGCGGCCTTGGTAGGCTTGCCCTGGGGGTCAAAGGCTGCACTCTTTGGGGGACCTATCCTCTCCTTCTCCAAGGGGCGTTGGCTCTCCTCCAGTTCGGCGAACAGTGTGAGCCGGCGTGGGGTACCCATCCATTTAATCTCGCCCCACTCCACCCTTTGAACCTCCATCTCCTTTCTCAGAATCTCCCCCATCCCCTCCAGGGCCTGAGGGATAAAGCGGGAGGGGATCTCCTCTGTCCCTACTTCTAACAACATCCCCTTCTTCATTGCTGACTCCTCAACAACGGGTACCCCATTTCCTCCCTCTGGCGTAGATAAAGCCCGGCACAGCCGCGGGCCAGCTCCCTCACCCTGAGGATGAAACCCACCCTCTCGGTAACACTGACGGCCCCCCTCGCCTCCAGGAGATTGAAGGTGTGTGAGCATTTCAGACAGTAATCGTAGGCAGGCAGGACCAACCCCTTTTCTATCAGCCTTTTCGCCTCCCCTTCGTACATCTCAAAGAGTCGCAAAAGCATCTCCACATCGGCCTCTTCGAAATTATAACGGGAGAACTCCACCTCGCCGTGGTAATGGATATCCCTATAGATGATGCCATCGGTCCAGATCAGGTCGAAGACGTTCTCCACCCCCTGCAGGTACATGGCGATTCTCTCAATTCCATACGTGATCTCCACCGAAACAGGCTTCAGCTCAATACCCCCAGCCTGCTGAAAATAGGTGAACTGGGTGATCTCCATACCATCGAGCCACACCTCCCAGCCCAACCCCCAAGCGCCCAGCGTCGGAGACTCCCAGTCATCCTCTACAAACCTGATGTCGTGGGCCAAGGGGTCAATCCCGAAGCTGCGCAGGCTGTCCAGGTATATCTCCTGGATATTGAGGGGGGAAGGTTTCATGATAACCTGATATTGATAATAGTGCTGTAGGCGATTGGGGTTTTCACCATAGCGGCCGTCGGTGGGGCGTCGTGATGGTTCCACATAGGCCACCCTCCATGGCTCGGGTCCGAGAACCCGCAAGAGTGTAGCAGGGTTGAAGGTCCCTGCCCCCACCTCGATGTCATAAGGCTGTTGAATGATGCAACCTTGCCCGGCCCAAAATCGCTCTAAGGCCAATATCAACTCCTGAAAAGTCACCTTGCCTCCTAATCCCCCTGAATCTCTTCCATAACCTTCAATGACTTTAATCCCTTGCCCAACTGATACTGGATGAACCGAGGCAGGATCTCCCTGCTCTCGGAAAGGACATCAGGGAAAAACTGAATTTCCCCCACCTCCCCCAGATCCATTTCCAAGGCCTTCTCCATGGCCTCCAGCGTTGCACCGGAGACGGGGACGCTCCCCCGAACCTTTGTCTGACATCCCTTACAGACTACCCCCCCATGGCGATAGCTGAACCACGCCCCCTCACCTTGGGAGATCCTCCGGGCGCAGATGGTGCACTCCCCAAGCCTGGGCCGATACCCCAAGAGGTCGAGGACCCGCATCTCAAAGACCCGCAGGTACTCCTCACGGGGGGGGGAATCGTTGAGCACGCTCAAAAAGTCCACCAACAGACAAAAGAGCTGGGGGTTTGCCTCCTTTTCACCGGTCATCTCCTTCATCAGCTCTAGGAAATAGCTACCATAGAGGACCTTGAAGATATCCTTACTGATCAGGAAAAAGGGTTGTATAATATCAGCTTGATCTAACCTAATCAACCCCCCTCTCCCTTCGGAGAATATGATCCGGATATAGGAAAAGGGCTGCAGATTATTGACAAATCTCTTCTTGCTCCTTTTGGCCCCCTTGGCGATCCCCCTTATCTTCCCCAGATCGTAGGTGTAGAGGGTAACGATAAGATCGGACTCCCCGAAATCGGCGCAGTGGATCACCACGGCATCGGTCTTGAGCAGGTACATATCAGTTAAGGATATATTTTAAGAAGATGGTGGCGGTCCCCAGGTAGATCAAGATTCCCGTAATATCGTTGGCCGTGGTCACGAAGGGCCCAGAAGCGATGGCAGGATCTATGTGAACCTTCCGGAAAAAGGAGGGCACCAAGGCCCCCATGGCACAGGCTACGGTCATGGCGATGATCATGGCAACACAAACCACCACCCCGATCGCTGGATTTCCATGCCAAAAGGTCCCAACCACCCCCACCACCGCACCACAAACAAGGCCCATAATGATACCAACCCGTACCTCCTTAAAGAGGATGCTGGTCAATCGGGCGTACTCGATGCGTCCCGTGGCAAATCCCCTGATCATAATGGTTGAGGATTGCAACCCCGCGTTCCCTCCCATGGCCGTGATCACCGGAATAAAGGTCACCAGGGCCAGGACGTCCCGGATGGTTAGTTTAAAGAGCCAAAGGAGATATCCGGTGAGCAATCCCCCCAAGAGATTGGTGATAAGCCATGGAAACCTTAACCGGGAGACCTTCAGGACATCATCCACATAGACGAATTCCTCCTCCCTGGTCCCGGCCATCTTCAAGAAGTCCTCTGTAGCCTCGTCCTGCAGGATGTCTATGACGTCGTCTACGGTGATGACCCCCACTAATTTGTTCTCTTCGTCCACCACGGGTACGGCCAAGATATTGTACTTCTCCACCACCCTGGCCACCTCCTCTTGGTCTTCATGGGTCTGGACGCTGAAGATCTCTGGGATCATGATGTTCTGCAAACGCTTTTTGGGTGGCACCAGCAGGAGCTGTCGTAGAGAGACCACTCCAACTAAATGGTTTCGTTCATCCACCACATAGATGTAAAAGACCATCTCAGCATCGGCAGCCTTCTGCACTGCATTGATGGCCTCCCTTACGGTAGTATCATCTTGGAGGGCGAAATAGTTGGGGTTCATGATACGGCCGGCCGTCTTCTCGGGATAGCTGAGCAGGCCCTCCACATCCTCAAGATCCTCTTTCTTCATCCCCTGGAGGATATTCTCTGCCAACTCCTCAGGCAAGTTGCTGACGATCTCTGCGACATCATCCGAGGGCATCTCCTGGAGGATTTGGATCGTTCTGTCGGTATCCATTGACTGGAGGAGCTGAGCTTCCACCACCCACTCAATCTCACTCAAAACCTCTGCGGCTTCAGCGGGACCCTTGATCAGATTGAAGACAACCCTCTGCTCAGCTTCGCTGAAGTAGGGTAATATGTGGGCGATATCAGCAGGATGGAGCTTCTCTATGACCTTGCTGATGTTCCCCATGGCCTGTCGCCGAAGCAATTTTTTCGTGGTCTCCAAGGTGACCTGAAGTCTTGGGGTAAGCATCATCCTCCCTTCATATCTTATGTATCAAGACCTCTCTCGGTTTGACGCCATCGGAGTGGCCAACTATCCTCTCCTGCTCCATCCGCTCGATGATCCTTGCCGCCCGATTATATCCTATCCTGAACTTTCTTTGAATAAGGGAGATGGAAGCTTGGCCAGTCTGGGCCACAAAGGCCACGGCATCATCGTACTTTTCATCGTGCTCCTCATCCTCCGCGCTCTTCCTCTCCCTCCTCTCCCGCAGGATGTTCCGATCATAGCTGGGACTTCCCTGTCGGCGCCAGAACTCCGTCAACCTCTTGATCTCCCCCTCGGAAATATGGGCCCCATGGATGCGGTGAAACTTGGAGCTTCCTGGAGGTAAAAAGAGCATATCGCCCGATCCCAAGAGGTGCTCGGCCCCATGGGCGTCCAAGATGGTCCTGGAGTCAACCTTGGTAGAGACCTGAAAGGAGATCCGGGCGGGGACATTCACCTTGATTAATCCTGTCAAGACATCGACAGAGGGGCGCTGGGTGGCGAGGATAAGGTGGATCCCCGCAGCACGGGCCATCTGGGCCAGGCGGATGGTGGACTCCTCCACATCCCTGCCCGATACGATCATCAGGTCGGCCAGTTCATCGATCACCACCACCACATAGGGCAGCTTTTTTTGCAGCGTTGCCCCCTCCGCTAGATCCACAGGGGGAAGGCTTTCCTCTTCTTTCACCCTCTGATTATACTTCTCTATATTCCTGAACCCCTTTTCCGCCATCATGGAGTATCTCCTCTCCATCTCCTCCACCACCCACCTGAGGGCGATGGCGGCCTCCTTGGGATCGATCACCACGGGCAAAAGCAGGTGAGGTATCCCCTCATAAGAGGAGAGTTCCAGCATTTTGGGATCGATGAGGAGAAACTTGACCTCATCAGGGGTCGCCTTCAACAGGATACCGGAGATCATACAATTTATAGAAACGCTCTTGCCAGATCCGGTGGACCCGGCCACCAAGAGGTGGGGGAGGCGGGCCAGATCGATCACAAAGGGATTGCCGGAGATGTCCTTGCCCATGGCCAAGGTCAACTTTGACTTAGCCCCCTGAAACAACTCAGAACGTACCACATCTTTCAAGTAGACGTCCTCGCGCACCGGATTCGGGATCTCTATCCCCACTACAGGCTTGCCAGGGATGGGGGCCTCTATCCTGATGCTGAGGGCACTGAGGGCTAAGGCCAGGTCGTCCTCCAAGTTGAGTATCCTGTTGACCTTCACCCCCGGGGCGGGCTCAAATTCATAGACGGCCACGATGGGCCCAGGTCTCACCCCCACCACCTTCCCCTCCACACCGTAATCCTTGAGTTTCCTCTCCAATATCTGGGAGTTCGCCCACAGGATATCCTCTGTCACTGTCACTTCCCTCCCCTTTCCACCATCGAGCAACGCCAAGGAGGGAAGATGGTAACCCCCTTCGGCTGACTCGGGAAAGGGAAAGGTTTCCTGTCGCGGTCCGATCTCCTTCTGCCCCTTGGGAGTTCGAATAATCGGGGGGGAAGAGACCTCTTTGATCCTGGCGATCTTGCTCTTCCTCCTCTTCTCCAATCTCCCCTTGCGCAGATCTTTGATCTTCACCACCCAATGCAAGACGTTCCCCACCATCCTCCCCAACCCAACCAATCCCTTCTTCAGGGATATGCCCGTAGTCAACATTGCCGAGGAGATGAACCATAAAGTCACCAAGAAGAATGCCCCCACAACACTAAGGTATTTTTTCAGCAAGGTCCCCAGGACCCCACCTAAGACCCCTCCCGCCATCCCCTCAAAAGAGAAGACCTTCACCTCTCCCAGAAGGAGGTCTAGTAGGGCGGATAAGGAGATCAACAAGAGCACGGAGCCCCCTAGGCGGAGCCACTTAGACTCGATCATCCAGCCAAAGAAGAGACAGATCCCCAGCACAAAGAAGATGAGGGGCAAGAGGAGGGAAGCGCAGCCGAAGCTCTGCCAAAGGATGTCGGAGAGGTAGGCACCTATCACCCCCCCCAAGTTGTGTATCTGGGGGGAGAGGGGGTGATAGAGATTGAAGGAGGGATCCTGGGGATGAAAGGAATAAAGGCACAGAAAGAGAAAGATCCCCCACCCCATCGAGACGAGGCCAGCAATTTCACGAACTAAATCCCTTCTGGCCATCCTTCAAACCTCCTACATCTCGATAATCACGGGAATGATTACGGGTCTGCGGCCCATCTCTTTTCGGAAGAACCTCTTGAGGGCCCGTCGAACCAGTTCATCCATCTCAAACTCATCGGTCTTGGACTCCAGTGAGACAACCTCCAGGGCCTCCTTTATGACCGCCTTGGCCTGTTGGAGAATTTCATCCTTCTTCTCCTCGAAGAGGAACCCGCGGGATATGATGTCTGGTCCAGAGACCACCTCACCCGTGCGTTCATTGATGACCATCACCGGAATCACCATCCCATCCTCTGAGAGGTGCCTTCTATCCCTTAAAACCGCATCCTCCACATCCCCCACCCCCTTACCGTCGACGAAGACCTTACCCACCTCAACTCTATCTATAATCTTCCCTTTACCATTATGGAAGGATATCACCTCCCCATCTTCGGCCAGTAGCAACCTCTCCTCGGACATCCCCACCTCTCTGGCCAGCTGGATGTGCTGAACCAGGTGCCGGTATTCACCATGGATGGGGATAAAATACTCGGGTCTGATCAGGTTGAGCATCAACCTCAACTCCTCCCGGTAACCATGGCCTGAAACATGAATGGCGGATATCTTCTCATAGATGACCTCCGCCCCCCGGCGACAGAGGTGGTTGATCATGTGGGTGATGGCCTTCTCGTTGCCAGGAATAAAGCGGGAGGAGAGAATGACGGTATCCCCCCTTTGGATTCGGACATCCTTGTGGTTGTCCATGGCCATGAGGCTCAGGGCGGACATGGGTTCCCCCTGACTCCCCGTGGTAAACAGGAGCAGCTTCTCCGGGGGGTACTTATCTACCTCCTTGACATCCACCATCCCCCTGGGAAGGCGTATATAGCCCAGATCACTGGCGATCCTAGTATTGGTCACGATATTTCTCCCCACCAAGGCCACCTTCCTGTCATACTTGGCGGAGATATCCATCACCTGTTGAATGCGTTGGACATTGGAGGCAAACAGCGCCACAATGACCCTACCTTTGCTCACCCTGATAATCTCCTCCAGCTTCTGACCGATCTCCCTCTCCGAAAGGGTATACCCCTCCCGCTCAGCATTGGTGCTGTCGGACAGCAGTACCAACACCCCTCTTTCCCCGTACTCGGAGAATTTCCTCAAGTCGGTCAAATCCCCTCCGGCGGGGGCCTGATCTATCTTGAAATCCCCCGTATGGACCAAGACTCCAACCGGTGTAGTGATCCCCAGACCCACCCCATCGACGATGCTGTGACACGTTCGGATAAACTCCACCTGGAAGGGACCAATATCCACCAAATCCCTCGGCCTCACCCTCTTGAATTCCACCTTGCCAATCCCTTCATGCTCCCGCAGTTTCTCCTGCACCAGGGCCAGGGTAAAGGGGGTCCCATAGACGGGGACGTTAAATTCCTTCAGGACAAAGGGGAGAGCTCCTATATGGTCCTCATGACCATGGGTGAGGATGATGGCCTTCAAGTTATCCTTCTTCTGGCGGAGATAGCTGATGTCAGGGATCACCATGTCGATCCCCAACATGTAGTCCTCCGGGAACATCAGCCCCGCATCGATGACTATGAGGTCGTCTTTGTATTCCAAGACCATCATGTTGAGACCGATCTCACCCAACCCCCCCAAGGGGATCACCCTCAGACCATCACGTTGCATCTGTGTGCTCCCTGACCAATATGGAAAAGTTGGCCCTGATCCTCTCCTCTGCCTCCTTCATCAATTGCTCCCTATCCTTCATGGTGAAACCCTTGGTCTCAATGGGACGGTCGATGACGATCCCTATGTCCCCCTTCCTGATCCTGAGGGTATCCCTTGGCATGATCTCCCACGCCCCAGCGATGGTGAGGGGGACGATGGGAACCCCCGCCTTAATGGCTAGGGTAAACCCACCCTTCATAAAGGGTTGCAGAGACCCATCAAGGGAACGAGAACCCTCCGGAAAGATGACCACTGAAGTCCCTTCCTTGATCTTTTGTGCAGCGACCTCCATACTCCTGTAGGCCCTCTTCCTCTCCGAACGGTCAAGGCTGATATAACCCGCTGTACTCATAGCCCAGCCCAAGACCGGAATCCTGAACAGCTCCGCCTTGGCCAACCAGCGGAACTGCACGGGAAGATAGGCCAGCAGGGCAAAGATGTCAAAGCTCCCCAAGTGGTTACACATGTAGATGTAGGACCTCTCGGGATCAATGTTCTTCAACCCCTTGACAGTCACTTTCACCCCATTGGCCAAGAGGATCAGCCAGCCCCATAGCCGGGCATAGAGATGCACTACCTTGCCTCTGCGATCAAAGGGAAAGGTCAAAAAGGCCAGAGTTCCCAACACCAAGGTAAAGGCCACAATGCACGACCATACAAATACAGTCCTATGCAAATCCCTCCCTCTGCAATCTCTCTATGATCCCCTTTACCTCCCCCCTGATGGCACCGTCCAAGTCATAGGGAGAGATCCCTTTCCTGTCGGCCTCAATTACATTGTGATTAAAAGAGAGATGACCCAAAAACTCAACTCCTGACAGGGCCTCCTCTATCAAAACCCTGTCCTCAGCGGAGGTCAACTTATTCCCCACCCCATACACCTTCTGCACACGCAAGTCCTGGGCCAATCTCCTGATCTGTTGGGCGGTGGCGATACTCCTCTGACCTGGCTCCACTACGATGATAAAGGCATCTACATACTTAGTACTTCCCCGGGTGAGGTGCTCCAGGCCTGCCTCCATATCGATGATAACCATCTCATCCCTTCTAACCAATATATGGTGTAGCAGTCCCTTCAACAGCACGTTCTCCGGACAAAAACACCCACCCTCAGCCTGGGGGACGGTCCCCAAAATAAGGAGTTTCACCCCGTGGTGGGTCACGCTGTAGGTGTCGGGGAGATCATCCACCTTGGGGTTCAACTTGAAGACCCCACCAAAGGTCCCCTTCTTGGCCCCGGTTCTCTCCTCTATCAAGGGTGTCCTCGCCGCCAGGGGGGTAACCCCCTCCACAAGTTCTTTGGGGAAACCCAGGGCCGAAGCAAGGTTGGCGTCAGGATCGGCGTCAATGGTCAGTACCTTATATCCCTCCTCGGCCAAATACCTGGCCATCATCCCCCCCAGAGTGGTCTTCCCTACCCCTCCTTTCCCTGCAATGGCGATCTTCATACCCTTTAATTCACTCTTTTATCAAACCAAAACATTGAATAATTTGGGTTTAAATCAATAAAAAAATTAACATTTTATCAATCTTTTGTCAAGCTTCGGAGAGGGCTTCGGAGAGAGTGATCCTTTTTGTCAAAAGGGACTTGACCGTTTTTCAGTACCGAGGTAAATATAATTTGTGCAGTCCTTTCCTCTAATCCTCCAGGATTAGGATATGAGGCGAGCTGGAGAAAAGAACCGCGAGTTCATCTAAGACGGTGTGAAATTATGATGAAGGGCAACCTCCACCAAGAATTGAGGCAGATCGTCACCCAATTGAAGGGGCATCTAAGATATCAAAAGGAGTTAGGGATCAAGACCCTCCTCTCCCAGCAGGAAGCAAAAAACCATCTGACTTTAAATGAAATCAGACGGGAAATGGGAGATTGCGAAAGGTGTAGGCTCCATGAGGGGAGAAACCATCTGGTCTTTGGCGAAGGTAACCCCCATGCCCTATTGGTCTTTGTTGGCGAGGCCCCTGGAAGAAATGAAGACCTGCAGGGGAAGCCCTTTATCGGACGGGCAGGGGAACTCCTCACCCGTATCATCGAGGCCATAGACCTGACGAGAGAAGAAGTATACATCACCAACATCTTGAAATGTCGCCCCCCCAACAACCGCAATCCCAAACCTGATGAAATCAAGATCTGTCTTCCCTTTCTCCTCAAACAACTGGAGGCCATCAGGCCAAGGGTCATCTGTGCCCTGGGGACCTTCGCCGCGCAGACCCTCCTGGGGACTGAGAACAAGATCTCCGCTCTCAGGGGGCGCTTCCACGATTACCAAGGCGCCAAGCTCATGCCCACGTATCATCCTGCCTTTCTCTTGCGCAATCCCCACTTTAAAAAGGCAGTGTGGGATGATATGAAGATGATCAGGGAGGAGTACAAAAAGCCGTAGGGAGAGGAGATAGGTGAGGGGTTAGTTTACAAGCCTCCCTTGGGATTATTTTTCCTGATCTTCCCATGATCTTCACAAAAAGGGGTTGACAAAAGGGAGGTTTTAGGGCTTTAGTTGAGACACCGTTTCCCCATACAATATTACCTCAGACAGCCAAAGGAGATGTGAGATGAAAAGGCGTCTTTTCTTTCGGTTGTCCTTATGTTTTTCTTGTTTTCTCCTTGTCTCTCTTGT
>DAOVGN010000068.1 GCA_030672385.1 Deltaproteobacteria bacterium
GGCCTCTCGTACCCCTGCCAATACCTGCGGGTAGGTATAAACAGGGCACCTGACGATGGAGACCTTCTCCAGCATCGGTTCAGATATCCCCAAGGAGTATGTCAATGATGGCTAGCGGATAGGCCTTGGTTTTCCAGGACATCCTTATGGTTCAAAGGCCTTAAAAAGTAGGACGCAGTTGACCCCTCCGAATCCTGCGGAGATGGAAAGCACAATCCTCACTTCCATTTCACGAGGGCCATCGGGCACATAGTCCAGATCGCATTCTGGGTCGGGGAACTCGTAGTTGATGGTAGGATGGATTAGCCCGTGTTTGATGGTGAGGACCGTGACGATGGCTTCCACCCCTCCAGCCGCACCGATGAGGTGTCCTGTCATCGACTTGGTAGAGCTGATGGGTATCTGATAGGCATAGTCTCCAAAGATCTTCTTGATGGCCTTGGTCTCGGTGAGGTCATTCAACCTGGTGGAGGTTCCATGTGGGTTGATATAGTCGACCTCCTCTGGGGCGACCCCTCCCATCTCCAGGGCCAGCTCAATGGACCTGCTCAAGGAGACAGGCGTGGGTTCTGGTTCGGCGATGTGGTAGGCAGAGGCGGTCATCCCATATCCGATGAGTTCAGCATAGATATGGGCCCCCCTGCTGAGGGCATGACCCAGTTCCTCCAAGATGATCAGTCCTGCCCCCTCCCCCATGACGAAGCCATCTCTTTGTAGATCAAAGGGACGTGAGGCCTTCTGGGGCTCGTCGTTGCGTGTGGACATGGATCGCAGAGCGATGAACCCCCCGAAGGTAAGGGGGGTGATGCAGGCGTCTGCTCCGCCGGTGAGGATCATCTCCTCGGGACCATCCTGTATCCTGTTGTAACTGCTGGCAATGGCGTGACTGGCCGAGGCACAGGCTGAGGAAACCACATAGGTAGACCCCCGTATGCCGAACCTTTCGGTGACGTTGGAGGCCACAGAGCTGGTGTATACGTGAGGAAGGGCGAAGGGGGATAGCCTCTGGGGGCCACCGTGCTTCAACAGGTTATTGTAAGAATCCTCCATGATCTCCATATTCTCAACCGCTACCCCCAGGATCGCCCCGATCTTGAAGGAATCGGAGTGATTGAGATCAAACCTTCCCTCCTGATCCTCTCTGGTCAGGAGCTCTATTTCAGCATCATCCAGGGCCAGCTTGGCCGCTACCAGGGCAAACTGGGAGGCCCTCCCCAGATATCTGTCTCCCTTATGAAGGGGGAGGTGGTCATTAATAGAGAGGTCCTTTATCTGTGCACCGATCCTGGTCCTGAACTGCTCCATATCAAAGTTGGGGAATTCTACGAGATCTACCCCCGACTTCCCCTCCATGAGGGCCAACCAACAAGGCTCCTTCCCTATCCCCACAGGGGTGACCGGCCCTAACCCTGTGACTACAATTCGCTTCTTCCGCATAGGCAAACCCGTTTCCCGATATAAGGTTAAAGTAAAGCTCAACATAAAGGCTTCGGAAAAAAAATTCAAGGAGAAACTGATCTAAAACTTGACTATTTGTGGACTCTGTGATTTTTTGTAGTGAAAAAGACAAAAAGCCGAGATGATCGACAGGAAAGAGGCCCTCGATCTGTTGAGGGGGTATGTCCAAGCTGGGTTTGCAAGATTGACTTAGGCGGCGTTTTTATGTAAGATACCATACTTAATCTATAGAAAGGAATGATGGTATGAAGATCAATTATACGAAGTTGATGGTTGTGGTTATTATCTTCTCATTTCTCCTTGTCGGCTGTGCCGGTAAGAGGAAGGCCCAATCCCCTCCCAAGGACCCCGCTGTGCTCTACACCAAGGGGATTATCCTCTTCAACAAGGGAAAATACAAAGAGGCCATAGAGGTCTTCACCCAATTGAAAAACTACTTTCCCTCTGATGAGCTCTATGCCCTCAAGGCGGATCTCCGAACCGCGGACTGTCACTTCTTTCGGAAGGAATATCCCGAGGCCATCACCCGATATACTGAATTTAAGAAGCGGCATCCTTTTCATCCCGATGTTCCCTATGTGGAGTTTCAAATAGGGCTCTGTTATTACCGACAGATATTATCGAAGGATCGGGACCAGGAGGCCACGGCAAAGGCCCTGGCCTCCTTTCAAAATGTGGTCTCCAACTATCCTGATACCATCTTCGCCCAGGAGGCCCGGGATAAGGTCACCTTCTGTCGGCGGAGGCTGGCAGAGCACGATCTCTGCATCGCCCATTTCTATCTCCGCAAGGGGAAATATCCTGCGGTGTCGAATAGATCCGCCCTGATCCTGGAGAAGTACCCCGCCTCCGGGATAGATGATGAGGTTCTCTACTACTTTGGTATTGCCCTGCACAAACAGAATAGGGACTCCGAGGCCCTGACCCCCCTGACACGACTGGTAGAGGACTATCCCCAAAGCCCCTTTGCAAAAAAGGGGCAGAGGCTTCTGGCCAGTCTGAAGGAGCAAGGAGTGATTGCGGCCTCTCCCGTAAGCGAGGGGGGGCCAAGTATGACCGAGCCCCCTGAAAAGATCAGGAAAGAGGCCTTCCCCTTCCACATCACCGCCACAAATACTGAGGAGATCCCCGAAAAGAATACCATCTTGTACACGGACGGAGCAGTAGCCATTGGGGAAGGTATAACCATCTACTCCGAGACTATCTTGGTGACCATGGAGGAGGGGGGTGCCCCCAGAGAGATGGTAGCCATGGGTGAGGTGAGGGTGAAAGGAGGGGGGGAGGAGATCTTCAGCAAGAAGGCCACCTGGTCCCCAGCTCAGCAGATCTTGGTAATGACGAAGGATGCCAAGATCAGGGGGGCGGCAGAGTGGATAAGAGGGGACGAGATCACCCTCCACCTTGATACCGGCAGGATAGAGATCAAAGGGAAGAGGGTGGAGAAGATGGATGAGGAGGTAGAAGGGGGCCTATAGGACTTGAATAACGAGGGGACCGAATCTGCAGGGGGATCATATCCCCCTTTTTGTTGGTTTCAGTGATGGAAAAGGTCTGTCTGATTAGTTTGGGTTGCTCAAAGAACCAGGTTGACTCCGAGGTGATCTTGGGCTTCCTGCTGCAAGATGGCCTTGTACCTGTCTCCAGGGTAGAGGATGCGGACGTGGTCATCGTCAACACCTGTGCCTTCATCCAGGAGGCCGTCCAGGAATCCATCGGGGTGATCCTAGAAGTAGCCAAAGCAAAGGAAAAAGGAACAGTCAATAGATTGATAGTCACCGGTTGTCTCCCTCAGCGCTATGGAGAGGAGTTGGCCTGTGAGATCCCCGGGGTCGATCTCTGGACAGGGACGGGTGATTTCCCCCAGATACCCCCATGGTTGAAGGGGGGCGGTCCCAAGGTATTGATCGGGAGACCCCTTTATCTCTATGACCACCAGACACCTCGGGTTATCACCGCTACCCTCCATTCGGCCTATGTGAAGATCTCCGAAGGATGTTCCCATCCCTGTACCTTTTGCCTCATCCCTCAACTCAGGGGGGAGTATAGAAGCAGGGTGATGGATTCAGTCATCCAGGAGGTAAAGAATTTGGTCGCCATGGGGGTGGTGGAGGTAAATCTGGTGGCCCAGGACACCACGGCCTACGGAACAGACTTGGTCGAGGAGGGTGGTCTTTGGCGGCTATTAACGGAACTGATAGGGATCAGGGGTCTTGGGTGGGCAAGGGTCCTCTATACCTACCCCCATCCCAGCAATTTCCCCTCCTCACTGCTGGAGATGATCGCCAGGGAGGAGAAGGTCTGCCCCTATCTCGATATCCCCATCCAGCATGTCAACGATAAGATCCTGCGGCGCATGGGCAGAAGGGCCTCAGGGGAGGAGATAAAGGGGTTGATCTACCGTATAAAGAGCGATTACCCCGAGATCCACCTGCGCACCACCCTGATGGTGGGGTTTCCCGGGGAGGGTGAAGGGGAGTTCAAGGAGCTTTTTGACTTTGTTCAGGGGGCAGAGTTCACTCATCTTGGGGTCTTCAGATACTCCCCTGAGGAGGGAACCAAGGCCTTTCGGATGAAGGGTAAGGTCTCCTCAAAGGTGGCTGAGGAGAGGGCTGCTCAGATCATGGAGTTACAACAGGGGATCTCTTGGAGGAGGAATCAGGGGATGGTAGGATCGGTGATCCCTGTCTTGGTCGATGAGGTAAGTGTCGAACCAGACGGGTTCTTACAGGGGAGGGCCTCTTTTCAAGCCCCGGAGGTCGATGGGGTGGTCTACATCAATAATGAGGGGACGGCCCCCCGCAGCGGTGAGATAGTAGGGGTGAAGATCACCGAGGCAGGCCCTTATGACCTGGTGGGGAAAATCGAATAGACGGTCCTTTGGGATAACTACCCACCCAATCACTTCAAGGCTTCATCATTTATAGCTGAGTGTAGCGTTGGTAGTTATCCCGACCCTTTTGCTTGGCACTATACATGGCCATGTCAGCATGCCTCATCATGGTATCAGCATCTTCACCATCATCTGGATAGATGACAACTCCAATGCTGGTGGTGATATGGAGTTCGTGGACATCAAACACAAATGTCTCTTGAAAGCCTTCCAGGACCTTTTGGGCAATCTTGTCCGTATCTTCCACCTGTGCTATTTCCGGTAACAAAATCAAAAATTCGTCGCCTCCCATGCGGGCGACAGTATCGCCTTTGCGCAGGAGCCCTGTCAGTCTATCGCCAACAGCTTGCAGCAGTTTGTCCCCCACGCTGTGCCCCAGTTTATCATTGATTAACTTGAACCGATCCAGGTCGAGCCACATCATGGCCAGCTTTTGCTGGTTGCGCTTTGCTTGGGCCAGCGCCAGGTTGAGACGGTCATTGAACAGCATCCGGTTGGGCAGGTCGGTCAGTATGTCATGGGTGGCCATATAGGCGAGTTGTTGTTCCGCCCGTTTTCGCTCGGTGATGTCCTCATAAACAACTACAATTTCCTTCTCCTTTAGTGTCGGGCCTATCCGTGCAGTGCTCACCATACACATGATATCCCTGCCGTCCTTGCATCGACATAGGTACTCTTCACTGTAAGTTTGTTGTCTCTCAAGCACAGGATAAAAGTGTCTAGCGATCTCCTCATATTCTTCTTCAGACCTATATAGTACCCTTGTCCCTTTGCCAATTAACTCCTCAGGCTTCCAGCCAAAGACAGCCTTCACACTTTCATTTGCAAAGATGATACGGCGTTCACGCAGACCAACAACTGCATGAGGGATGGCCTCTGCGATAGAGGATATCAGCGCCTCAGCTTCCCGCAGGGCCTCCTCCGCCCGTTTGCGCTCGGTGATGTCACGGATAATACCCTGGTACCCCAGGATGCTTCCATCATCTGCCTGACGCACAGTTGCAGTGAGCAAACAGTCCATCTCTGCGCCATCCTTCTTACGTAACTTCAGCTCAAAGTCTCTAACAGATCCTTCTTGCTCTATCGCCTGCTGAAATATTAACCGGTCATCGGGATTAACGTATGTCTCTCGGACGTCCAGCCCCTCCAACTCTTCCCTGGTATAGCCCAAGAGATCCAAAAATGCTTGATTGACGTCAACGATTTTCCCCTCTCGGGTGGTAATATAGATCGCATCTCTGGACCCCTCGATAATAGTGCGGTATTTCTCTTCACTCTTCCGCAATGCCTCCTCCGTCTGCTTGCGCTCGGTGATGTCTGTGTCTGCACCTCTGTATCCGAGAAGGTTTCCTTCCTCATCGAGTATGGGAACTCCGCTTGTAGAGAGCCAGACCGTTTTGCCGTTCTTGTGCACGTTCCGATTTATGAATTCGCGGAAGGACTCTCTTCTGGCAAACACTTCAAACGCCGCCTTCTTCAATTCTTCCCGGTCTTCAGGATGGAATAGGTCATAAAAATGTTTTTTGAGTAATTCCTCATGCTTATACCCTAATATTTTCTCAACAATAGGGCTCGTGTAAGTGTACTTTCCATTAATGTCGATCTCCCAAATCCACTCCAAAGCATTCTCTACGACATCTTTAAACCTTCTCTCGCTCTCCAGCAGGGCCTGTTCAGCCCGCTTGCGCTCGGCTTCTTTTGTTTCAAATTCCGCGAGCCGCTGGCGCAGGGCTACCAGTTCATTGATGAGCTGCCCTTTTGTCTTATCTTTATCTTCCATCGTATATGGCTACCATATGAATTGCGCCTGGACCCCTATATCCAAGGGTCCTCGTCCGCTTTTCAGGCAGCATTGCAGATCTTTATTTGATAATTTCTGCAAATTTCATGCCTTTATATTAGTTTTGGTTGGTTGCCATAAGTAACTACAATACAAGAAGATCCTTTACAGGGCAAAAGGAGTGCACTGGACAAAAATTCGATAATAGTAACAATTTTTGTCAGTTTCGACAGACAATCGGTGGGGAGGGATATATCCTTGGGGCAAGAAATCGGGTTCATCTGTGGTCCACCATTTCTCATTTTTTGTTACATTCGTCAGCGATGTGTGCCAAACGATACGTTTATAGTTTCCACCTTATAACCTGATCCTTGAAGTCTATGCTATATTCAAGATCTCGCAGAAAATTCATGCCCAGTAAGCCGTCGTGCTCGACTGAAGGACCCTTATGCCCTACGATCAAGGTGTATATGTCGGTCTTTTTATATGGTCCCACTTTAATGTAACTCAGTGTCGCCAATCTAGCCCTGATCATTTTCCCTCCTGTCACCCGCACTGCCGCTCTTTTTGTTTGCTTGATATTTAATCGGTCCGCAATCTCCTGATGGAGTGTTACGAGTTCAGCACCGGTATCCAGAACGAGCAAGGCGTCAATTTCCCTTCCTTCGTAGCCCAATGTGACAGGAACCAATACGTGATTTCTCCTTATAGTTACCTTTGTTTCCAGACTTTCTGCGTATTTCTCTTGAGCGATTTGCTCCTCTTGCTTCTTCTTTTCCGCTGACACTTCTCCTGTC
>DAOVGN010000099.1 GCA_030672385.1 Deltaproteobacteria bacterium
CCCCGGCATGGGCCGGGGATGTGGAAAGGCTGATGGCTCAAGGAAAGGCCTACTACAACCAGGGTCAACTGAATAACGCCGAAGCCTGCTACCTGCAAGTCATCCGCCTGAAGCCGAACTACGCTCAGCCCCACAACGAACTTGGCTGTATCTATTACAAGATGGGGTTCTTTATCGATGCCATTGACGAGTTCCATAAGGCTATCCGGCTGGATCCTGGTCATGTAGAGGCCCACTCCAACCTTGGCTACATCCACGCCCAATCGGGATATTTCGAAGGGGCGATGGCCGAGTACCAGTGGCTGAAGGCTCGGGATCCTGCTACGGCACAAAAGCTTTATACTGTGATCTCCGCTAAGAAGGCCGAAGTGTCCGATACGCCAAGGGAAAAAATTACCAGGGGGAGTGGGTTGCTTGGCGTGAAGCCAGAGGGCGTAGAGAGAACACCCTCTGAGCCATACCGTCCCCCGCCGCGTACGCAGCCAAGCAGGCCCCAGCCGGCAGACCCGGATCAAACAGTGTCCCGTTTCGACTCTGGCCAATCTCAAAACGTAAAAAAGGAGGCCGAGGATTGGAACTATAAAGGTGTTCAATACAGGGCCGGGCGCCGTGACCGCGATGCATTCGCCGCCTTCACGAAAGCGGTTCAACTTGATCCGAACAAAGCCAAGTATTGGGAGAACCGCGCGAGATCGGCGGGGTGGGACCTAAAAAACTGGGAGCAGGCACTACAAGACATTAATCGCGCAATTCAGCTCGAGCCTAACAATGGGAACTATTGGCTTACTAAAAGCGCCATCTTAATTGAGCTCAAGCGATGGGATGAATCAAAGCGTGCAAGAGCCCAGGCCCGCCGACTTGGTTTATAGATCGCTTGCGATTGAAATTATTATATACGGGAGCATTAGGGTCACCCATTAAAAGGCGTCCTGTCAAGAGGTAATACTTCTCCAACGCAAAAGTGGTACCTGTTGCAGGGCGACATCCCTCACCATCAGACCGGCTTCGTCTGGCTCCCTCTTCAATTCCCGTTACTGACAAACAAAGGGGATAACGTTGTTGAGTTTATTCACTTTACGACTCGTTTGGCAACATCATCAATGACAGGGCAAAATAAGGGGTAATAGCTTGTTACTTGCCCTAAGATAATTTTGTCCCAGACCCCAAAACCCCATCTCCCTTCCCAGCCCCTGATCAGGGGCCTTTTTATTGCCCGAAAGGGATAAGTGTGATAATAAAAGGGAAGTTCCTCATTTTAACTTCAAAGTCTCTCCCAGTCTTGACGAAAGGTATTTCGGGAATTATTATTTAAGAAAATGGCACCAGAGGCGGATTACAAGAACTTTGAGGCGACTTCTCTATTTTGCCCTCGTTGCAAGATGGCGACCCCTGTGCGAAAAAGGCTCCTCCTCGTCCTGCCAGATGGTGAAAAATACGAATATCTATGTATCCGCTGTGGTTGCTCGGTGGGGGACAAGATCGAGAAGGGGAAGGAGCAGTTCCACCTCATTCTCCCCTGAGCCGTACAAAAAAACTTGCCTTTTGAGATTAAATGTGGTAAAAAAAGGCAAAATCAGTCCTGCTTTTAAGAGCGGGTATCCTGACCCGCTTTTTTATTAAAGGGGTGTAATTTGTCATGGACAAAGAGGCGATGTTGAAAAAGGCCGAGGATGTTTTTTTACCCCTTCTCAAGTCCGAAGGGATCTCTTTGGTGCATATCGAATACAAATTGGAACGGGGAGGGTGGATCCTCAGGGTCTATATAGATAAAGAGGGGGGGGTGACGGTGGAGGACTGTGCCCACATGAGCAGGGAGCTGGGGCAGCTTTTGGATGTGGAGGATATTATACCCACATCTTATTCCCTGGAGGTCTCCTCCCCCGGGCTGGACAGGCCCCTGAAAAAGGAGGAGGACTTTATCAAATACTCCGGAAGAAGGGTACGGATAAAGGCTAGTGACTATGTCTCGGGCAGGAGGAACTTCAAAGGGGAACTGCTCGGCTTAACCGATGGAGAGGTCATGGTCAAAGTAGAAGGAGGAGGGGTTTTTGCAATCCCCCTCTCCTCCATCCTCAAGGCTAACCTAGAGACAAAGATGAATAGATTGTAAGGGGTATTGAGATGGTTCAGGACTTAAATTATCTCATCGAACAAGTTGTAAGGGATAAAGGGATAGACAAGAAGGTCATCATCGAAGCATTGGAGGACGCCCTGTTGAAGGCCTCCATTAGGAGATTCGGTCCCCATAGGGATATCGAGGCCCATTATAACGAGGAGTTGGGAGAGATCGAGGTATTTCAATTTAAGACCGTGGCGGAAGAAGTAGAAGACCCTGACTTGGAGATACCCCTAGTGGAAGGCAAGGAGATGGATCCTGAAGCTGAGATCGGGGATAGCTTGGGGATCAAATTGAGCATCGATGACCTTGGTAGGATAGCAGCCCAGACGGCCAAGCAGGTCATCGTGCAGAGGGTCAGGGATGCGGAGGGGGAGACCATATACAATGAGTATAAGGATCGCAAGGGCGAGGTAGTTACTGGTTTTGTCCAGAGGGTCGAGCGGGGCAACATCTATGTGAATCTAGGTAGAGCAGAAGCCATTTTGCCCAACAGAGAACAGGTTCCACGCGAGGTATATAAAAGGGGGGACCGCATTCGGGCCTATATCTTGGATGTCCAAAAAACTTCTGTTGATTGCCAAATTTATCTCTCAAGAACCCACCCTGGCTTTTTGGTCAAGCTCTTTGAATTAGAGGTCCCCGAGATCTCTGAGGGAATAGTGCAGATTGTGAGTACGGCCAGAGAGCCTGGAGAGAGGTCCAAGATAGCCGTTTACAGCAACGATTCCGATGTGGACCCAGTCGGGGCGAGTGTGGGTATGAGAGGTTCTAGGGTGCAGAGTGTCGTGCAGGAATTGAGGGGGGAGAAGATAGATATCATCCCCTGGAGCAATGATCCAGCTAAATTTGTGTATAGTGCTCTATCCCCTGCCAAGGTATCTAAGGTCTACATCAATAATGATGAGAAGTCCATGGAGATCGTGGTAGCGGACGATCAGCTATCCCTGGCCATCGGCAGGCGGGGGCAGAACGTCCGCTTGGCGTCTAGGCTTACGGGATGGAAGCTCGATATCGAGAGTGAATCGAAAATGGAGAAGCTCTCCGAAGAGGTAATTGAACGCCTCAAGGCCATTCCTGGGGTAGGGGAGATCATCGCCAGGGTCCTCTATGATGAGGGATTTTACACCATCGAGGACGTGGCCGAGGCCAATGGAGAGGAGTTGGGCAGGATCTGCGGCGTCGGTGAAAAGAAGGGTGAAAAGATTGTGGAGGCCGCCAGGGACTTGGCCGGCATTACCTCTGTCTCAGAAGAGGAGAGATTGGAGCGGGTCAGGCGAGGGGACGATCTTGTGGAGAGGCTGCGCGGGGTAGGGGATAAGATCGCTTCTCTCCTGCAGGAAGCAGGGTATGCGAGTGTGAGGGATATCTTTCAGGCGGATGTCGGAGACCTCACGAAGGTCCCCGGCTTCAGCCGCAAGAAGGCGGAGAGTTTGATCCAAGTAGCCAAGGAGTACATAGACCAAGGGGAATGAGGAACAAACAAGTTCCCATCAGGACCTGTCTGGGGTGCGGTCAGAAAAGGGAAAAGGGGGAGTTGGTGAGGATCGTGATCAAGGATGGGGGATTTGTAGTAGATGAAAAGGGGAAACTCCCCGGAAGGGGGGCGTATCTTTGTCCCCAGGAAGGATGTATTAGCTCTCTCCTCAGGAAGAGGGGGAGGTTGTCCTATGCCCTACGGGTCTCTTTGCCCCATGGAGCAGAAGGGGATTTTCTAAGGGGACTTTTGAGAGAAAGAGCGGGGGAGGAGTAAGTTCATGGAAGAAGAAAAGGTGGAGATTATAGAACAGAGGGTCAAACCCACCGTCATCCGCAGGCGCAGAAAGGCAATAATAGAGGTGGAACCGGCTCCGGAGGAAAAGGGGGCCGAGGAAGCAAAGGAGGAGGCGGCGGCCGACTCCAAAGCGGCTCCAGAAGTCCCTGCTCCCCAGATCGAGAAAAAGGAGGAAGTCTCTGAACTCAAGAAGGCGGCTGAGGAGGAAGAGCCCAGGGTCGCCAAGATTCCCAAAGGAAAGACGAGGGCTGCCAGAGTAGTAGGGAGGGTGGAGCCGAAGGTGACGCCTACACCCCCACCCCCTGAAAAGGTGGGGGACGCCCGCGAGGAAAAGGCCCCTAGGATCACAGAAGGGGTGACTGCGGAAGAGATAAAAAGGGAGGGGGAGAGGAAAAAGATAGGCAGGGATGAGAAAGAGAGGTTAGAGGAGAAACCCAAGAAGAAGGTCAGGAGGAGACGGGAGGTCGTTACCATCGAGGAAGAAGATATCGAGAGGGTTCACGGAGTACGGAGGGGAGACAGGGTCTTTGTTGCACCTAGGTCTGCCAAAAAGAAGGTGGCCGCCCGTCAACATCTCAAGCCCCAAATCACTACCCCCAAGTCCATTAAAAAGATGATCAAGATCTCCGAGGTGATCACTGTGGGAGAATTGGCCCAAAGGATGGGGGCCAAGGTTGGAGAGCTGATCAAGAGGTTGATGAACCTAGAGATAATGGCCAACGCCAATCAGACCATCGATGTGGATACGGCATCTTTAGTGGCCAGTGAATACGGCTATGAAGTGGAGAGTGTTGCCATCGATGTGGATGAGATTCTGCGAAGGACCGAGGATTCCCCTGAGAAACTTCTTCCCCGGCCCCCTATGGTTACCATTATGGGGCATGTGGACCATGGCAAGACCCTTTTGCTTGATGCCATTAGGGAATCCCATCTGGTAGACAAGGAGGCTGGGGGCATCACCCAACATATAGGGGCCTATAAAGTGGAGCTGGATAAAGGGATTATAGTCTTCATCGACACCCCAGGACATGAGGCCTTTACCGCTATGAGGGCCAGGGGGGCCCAGATAACGGACATCGTGGTGTTGGTAGTGGCAGCTGATGATGGTGCAATGCCCCAAACCGTTGAGGCCATCGATCACGCAAAGGCTGCCCAGGTCCCCATTATTGTAGCCATAAATAAGACAGACAAACCTGAGGCAAACCCGGACAAGGTCAGGCGTGATCTAGTCGAATTGGGCCTTGCCCCCGAGGAGTGGGGGGGGCAAACCCTTTTTGCTGAGGTATCCGCCAAGAAGAAAATTGGGATAGTGGATTTGTTGGAGTCGATCCTCTTACAGGCGGAGATGTTGGATCTCAAGGCCAACCCCGGTAAACCTGCCAGGGGTGTAGTCATCGAGACTAGATTGGATAGGGGGCGAGGTCCGGTGGGAACCGTTATGGTCAAAGAGGGGACTCTTAAGGCTGGTGATGTCTTTGTTGCAGGTGCCACCTATGGCAGAGTGAGGGCCATGCTGGACGAGAAGGGGAGGAAATTGCAAGAGGCTGGACCGGCCACCCCGGTAGAGATAGTTGGCTTCACCGGGATACCCGATGCAGGGGATAACTTCATCTGTGTAGAAAGTGAAAGGGTGGCCAAGGAAGTGAGCCTGCATCGTCAAAGGAAGGACAGGGGCGAGGTGGGTGTGAGACCGGAGAGGTTGTCCCTGGATGAACTATATGAGAAGATTCAGCAAGGGGAGATGAAGGAGTTGAAATTAATCCTCAAAGGGGATACCCATGGTTCCATCCAGGCCATTCGTGAGGCCTTAGAGAAGTTGAGCCTCGAAGAGGTAAAGATCAATGTAATCCATCAAGGAGTAGGGGGGATCTCGGAGACGGATGTAAACCTGGCTGCCGCCTCCGATGCCGTGGTCATCGGATTTAACGTGCTCCCCCTGGGCAAGGCGAGAAGCCTGGCAGAGCAGGAGCAGGTGGATATAAGGGAGTATACTATCATCTATGAGGCCATCGAGGATGTCGATAAGGCCGTTAAGGGGTTGCTCGAGCCGGTAAAGAAGGAAGTCATCCTCGGCAGGGCGGAGGTGAGGGAGCTCTTTCGCGTTTCCAAGGTTGGGACGGTGGCAGGCAGTTATGTGACTGATGGGAAATTGGTCAGGGCGGTAGCGGTAAGGCTCTACAGGGATGGAGAGGTGGTCCACGAAGGACAGTTCAGTTCATTGAAGCGTTTTAAGGATGATGCAAAAGAGGTACAGGCCGGTTATGAATGCGGCGTAGGGGTGGAAGGGTATAATGATTGGGAGGTGGGGGATGTCATCGAGGCCTATACCTATGAAGAGGTAGCGCCTTAGAGCGGGAGGTAGGAGATGGTGGTGGGAGTGTGCCATCTTGATTTTATCCTCCAAGGCTCCTCTCTGAAGGAGAAGAGGCAGGTCATCAGAAGTCTGATGGCGAGGGTGAGGGCTAAGTTCAATGTCTCCATCTCCGAGGTGGGAGGTCAGGATTTATGGCAGAGGGCACAAGTGGGGATATGCCTGGTGGGGAACGATAGGAGGTTTATCAACTCTTCCTTGGACAAAGTGATTGATTACATAGAAGGGATAGGGTTGGTCGAGGTGGTAAGATCAGAGATGGAGTTTTTGAATTTTAACTATGATGAGGTTTAAAAGGTCAGAGAAGGTGGGCGATTTGATCAGGGAGGAGGTCTCCCAAATTATTATCAGAGAACTTAAAGACCCACGGATAGGGTTTGTCACTATTACCAAGGTCGACGTCTCTGATGATCTGAGGTTGGCAAAGATCTACTATAGTGTCTTTGGAGAGGAAGGAGAAAAAGAGGAATCTCTTAAGGGGTTGGAGAGCGCCAAAGGTTATATAAAGAGGGAGCTGGGTAGAAGGGTTAGGCTCAAGTATATGCCCGAGATCACCTTTATTTTCGATGACTCAATGGAATATGGGAGCCGCATGGAGGAGCTGTTGCAGGGTCTGAATAATAATAAGGATGAGGAGAATTAATGGTGGAGTTGTCCCATAGGGTGAATGGCATTTTAGTAGTGGACAAACCAGAGGGGATTACCTCGTACGATGTAGTGCGGGAGATGAAGAGTGGGATAAAGGGGGCGAAGATCGGCCATCTGGGGACCCTTGACCCTCTTGCCACGGGGGTCCTTCCTATCTTGTTGGGAGAGGGGACCAAACTCGCCCCATTTTTAGAGGGAGGAACTAAGGTTTACGAAGCCACCATCCACCTCGGGGTGACCACCGATACCCAGGACAAGGAGGGAAAGAAGCTCAGGGCGGTAGATTTGGACGGCTATGATCTCTCCCACCGGAGGGTAGAGGAAGTGATCCAGCGATTTAAGGGAGAGATACGGCAGCTCCCCCCGATGTACTCCGCCTTAAAACATAAAGGAAGGCCCCTCTATAAACTCGCCAGAAGAGGAGAAGAGGTGAGGAGGGAACCACGGAAAGTGGAGGTCTATGAATTCCAGGTAAAGGGCATTGATCCACCTTATGTTCATCTCTATATCGAATGTTCTAAAGGGACATATATTCGTACCTTGGCCCACGATATCGGGCAGAACTTGGGCTGCGGCGCCCATCTGGTAGAGCTGCGCAGGACACAAAGCGGCCCTTTCTCTTTAAAAGATGCCTTTTTACTGGAAGACGTCAAGGAATTGATGGAAAAGGGAGAATTAGAGAAACGGATCCTCACTTTATCCCAGGCCTTGGATTTTTTCCCCGGAGTCGAGGTGGGAGAGGATTTGGCCCTTCGGATCCATCAGGGGCAGTCTATAACATTGGATAGGTCTCCTCTCGGATGCAATGGGGATGGGGGTTTGGTGAGGGTGCTTTTGGTAGAAGATGGGGGACTTGTTGCCGTGGGGAGGATTGAGAGGGGAAAGAAAGGCCTTTTGCTCAGGCCCCTGCGGGCGTTTCACGACGGTGGAATATTTACAAAAGGTCCCCCTTGTGGTAGAGATAAACAAAAGAATTCAGATAGATCAGGGAGGCAGGCACATGGTCTTGGATGTTGAGAGGAAAAGGGAGATTGTAGAAAAATTCAGGTTGCACGACAAAGATACCGGATCTTCCGAGGTGCAAATAGCGCTGCTCACCGAGAGGATAAACTATTTGACGGAGCACTTCAAGGTACACAAAAAGGATCATCACTCCCGACGAGGTCTCCTGAAACTGGTAAGTTTGAGGAGAACTCTCCTTGGTTATTTAAGAGGTGAAGATGTGGAGCGCTACCGCAATCTGATCGAACGGCTTGGGATCAGGAAGTAGTGCTTTATTCTAGCTAGAAGGAGACGAAGTTCATGATAAAGAGAGTAGAGAGAGAATGGGCAGGACGGACCCTTTCCATTGAGACCGAGAAGGTTGCCAAGCAGGCCGACGGTGCCGTCCTCGTTCAATATGGAGAAACTGTGGTCTTGGTCACAGCGGTGGCCGACAGGAAGCCGAGGGAGGGGCTGGACTTCTTCCCCCTGCTGGTGAGCTACATTGAGATGACCTATGCGGCAGGGCAGATCCCCGGGGGCTTTTTTAAGCGGGAGGGGCGTCCTACCAACCGAGAGATCCTTTCCTCCCGTTTGATAGACAGAAGTATCAGACCCCTCTTCCCCAAAGGATTTCTCAACGAGACTCAGGTGATCGCTACTGTGCTTTCCGCCGATCGACAGAACGATCCCCCCTTCTTGGGGATGATTGGGGCCTCGGCTGCCTTACAGACATCGGATATCCCCTTTATGGGGCCCATTGCGGGGATCAAGGTGGGTAGGGTAGGGGGGGATTTTGTCGCTAACCCCACTACCGATGATTTGAAAAGGAGCGACCTGGATCTCATCGTTGCGGGGAACCGAGAGGGGGTGATGATGGTAGAGGGAAGTGGCAGGATCGTAGATGAGGGAGTGTTCCTCGATGCGATTTTCTATGGTTATGAGGCCCTCAAACCGATCCTCGACATACAGGATGAGCTCAGGGAGATCTGTGGAAGGGACAAGAGGACATACGTTCCCTTGGAAGATGATGGCCCTTTATGTGAGGAGATAAAGAGTCTTGCAAAACCACTCCTTCAAGATGCCTTTCAGATCTCGCACAAGATCGAGCGCAGAGACAGGATAAACGAGATCTTTAAGGAAACCATGGAGAGATTCGGCGGGTCGGAGGAGGAGTTCAAGTCCGAGGTGAAGAGGGCATTTGAGGATACAGAGCGAGAGGTGGTGCGAAAACCGATCTTTAAAGACAAAAAGAGGATTGATGGAAGGGAATTTGCTGACATAAGGCCGATTAGTTGCGAGGTGGGCTTGTTACCCCGTACCCACGGTTCAGCCCTCTTTAGTAGGGGGGAGACGCAAGTCCTGGCCATCACCACCTTTGGTACCTCTGAGGACGAACAGAGGGTGGAGTCCCTCGCGGATGGCAAAACCTATAAGACCTTCATGCTCCATTACAACTTCTCCCCCTTCTGTGTAGGGGAGGTATCATTTTTGAGAGGACCCAGCAGGCGGGAGATCGGGCATGGTGCCTTGGCCGAGAGGGCCTTACTTCCTGTTTTACCTTCCACTGAGGAGTTTCCCTATACCATACGCGTGGTCTCTGAGGTATTGGAGTCCAATGGTTCTTCCTCTATGGCCACCGTTTGCAGCGGTTGTCTCTCCTTGATGGATGCAGGTGTTCCTATAAAGACCTCAGTGGCCGGCATCGCCATGGGCCTGATGATGGAGGATGGTCAGATTGCCATTCTCACCGACATCGCCGGGGAAGAAGATCATCATGGCGATATGGACTTTAAGGTTGCTGGTACCTCAGAAGGGATAACCGCCCTTCAGATGGATGTGAAAATCCCCGGCCTTACTCGGGACATCATGGAGAGGGCCCTACACCAGGCCAGAGAGGGCCGGCTCTACATCCTCGATGTCATGAGCAAGACCTTGGACAAGTCAAGAAAGGACCTCTCCAAACACGCCCCCCGCATCGTGACCATTCAGATTAACCCTGACCGAATCAAGGATGTCATCGGGCCCCTGGGGAAAAATGTTAGGTCCATCGTTGACAAGACAGGTGTGAAGATAAACATCGAGGACAGCGGGATTGTAAAGATCGCCTCCCCCTCTGCTGAGGCCATCGAGGAAGCCATCGCCTTGGTGAAGGGGGCAACCCAGGAGGCAGAGGTAGGAGAGATCTACACGGGAAAGGTCAAGAAGATCGTTGACTTTGGTGCCTTCGCAGAGATCCTGCCCCGTGTGGAAGGTCTGATACACATCTCTCAATTGGCGGAAGAGAGAGTACGGAAGGTCTCCGACGTCCTAAAGGTGGGGGATGAGATCAAGGTGAAGGTCCTCGAGATAGACAGCAATGGTAAGATCAGGTTGAGCCATCGGGCAGTCTTGGCAGAGGAGCGTAAATAAAGAGGGACATGGAGGGGAAAGGGAGAGGAGGTTTTGATCACCTCCAATCCCTCCATTGGAAGAGCAACAAGACCGAAGAGATCGGTCTTTTTTTGTAAAAAATGGGACTCTACCAGAAGACCGTATTAGATAATGGCATCCGGGTGGTAACGGAGGCGATCCCGACCCTGAAATCGTTCTCCCTTGGAATATGGATTACTACAGGGTCTAGGGACGAGGTAGCTAGGGAGAACGGCCTCTCTCACTTTATTGAACACCTCCTCTTTAAGGGAACGGAGAGACGCAGTGCATTTGATATAAGCAGGGAGATCGAGTCGGTGGGGGGGATCATCAATGCCTTTACCGGAAAAGAGTACACCTGCTTCCATGCAAAGGTCCTCCACAAAGACATCGCTCTTGCCATAGATATATTATCCGATATCTTTGTCAACTCCATCTTTGATCCTCAGGAGATAGAGAGGGAGAGGATGGTGATCCTGCAAGAGATAAAGATGGTCGAGGATACCCCCGATGACTACATCCACGATCTCTTCCACCGCTGCTTTTGGGGGGATCACCCCTTAGGATACCCCATAGCTGGGGTGGTGGAAAATGTTCTCTCCTTCCAGCGCGAAGAGATCGTTACTTTTTTTCGGGAAAATTACACCCCAGACAAGATGGTCGTGGCCGCGGCAGGGAAGTTGGATCACCAACAGCTGGTGGAGCTAGCCGAGGCTCAACTCGGCCGACTGCAACATGCCCCCTCTATGGTAAAGCGGGAGGGGGTTCAAGGAGGAAAGGCTCGGATAAAGGTCAAATACCGAGAGCTGGAGCAGGTCCATTTTTGCCTGGGGACCAGGGGGGTCCCTTACAGTCACAAGCTCAGGTTCGCTGGCCATACCCTTAACACCATGTTGGGGGGGAATATGAGCTCACGGCTCTTCCAGGAAATCAGAGAGAAGAGGGGGTTGACCTATAGCATATACTCCTTTCTCAATACCTATACCGATACCGGCCTTTTCGGGGTCTATGCCGGCACCACCAAAGATGAGGTTCAAGAGGTAGTCGCCTTGACCCTCCAGGAGTTAAAGGCAGTAAGGGCGGGGAGAATACGGACGGAGGACCTGTCGGCGGCCAAGGAGTATCTAAGGGGAGGCATGATCCTCAGCTTGGAGGGTTCCGATGGGATGATGGGCAGGCTGGCCAAGGACGAAATATACTTCGGCCGCCACGTACCTCTGGAGGAGACATTGCAAAAGCTGAAGGGGGTTTCGGAAGGGGATGTTGACGATGTGGCACAGGAAATGCTGGATTCCCGTACCCTCTGCCTCACCCTTTTAGGGACCATGGAGGAGGAAGGACTTCCTTGGAAGGGATTGGATCTGTAAGATGGTGAGGGTGCAAGTGAAGAGGCTCAGGGGAGAGAAGGCAAGGCTTCCCCAGTATATGACGCCGGCCTCCTCAGGGATGGATCTCTTTGCCTCCTTAGAGGAGGGAGATGTCACGTTAGCCCCTGGCCGACGGCGCCTCATCCCTACTGGGGTCGCCATCGGTCTCCCCAAGGGTTACGAGGCCCAGGTGAGGCCCCGCAGCGGGCTGGCCCTAAAGAACGGGGTGACCCTGCTCAACTCCCCTGGGACAGTCGATGCCGACTACCGGGGTGAGATAGGGGTGATTTTGATCAACCTGGGGGATAAATCCTTCGTGATCAGGGATGGCGACAGGATCGCTCAGTTGGTCGTCCATCAAGTTTGCCGAATTGAACTGCAGGAGGTGGATGAACTACCCATCAGCACCAGGGGTGGGGGGGGATTTGGACACACTGGCCTTTAATGGAGAGGTGAGATGAAGATAGGAATCATGGCCGATTCACACGATCATGTGCCGATTATAGAGCGGGCCTGCGAACTATTCAACTCCGAAGGGGTTCAGATGGTGATCCATGCTGGGGACTATGTAGCCCCCTTTTCCCTCCGCCCCCTTAATCAAACTCTCAAAAGTGACTATTTGGGAGTCTTCGGCAACAACGATGGAGAGAAGCTAGGGTTGCAGAAGGCCGCTGACGGTAAGCTCTACTCCTCGCCGGCGGAATTTGAACTGGGGGATTGGAGGGTCCTGGTAGCCCACGAGATGCCCATCTTGGAGGCCGTGCAGGCCAGCAGCAGATATCGTCTCGTCGTCTATGGCCACACCCACCGACCCGAGGTAAAGAGGGCGGGTGAGACCTTGGTGGTGAATCCGGGGGAGTGTGGTGGGTGGCTCTATGGGCGTTGCACCGTAGCTATTGCACGTTTGGACACCCTCGAGGCCGAGATCATAGACCTATGAATGGAGAGATTCTTGACCCCTTTTTTTACTACCTGACGGTGGAGAAGGGCCTTTCCCGCAACACCCTAGAGGCCTATAGTCGAGACCTCAACGCCTACTTGGACTTTTTGGAGCAGGAGGGGATCACTTCTCTCTCTGAGACCACCAAGCTCACCGTCATGGCCTTTATCCAGAGATTGAGAAAGAGGGGGCTTTCGCTCAGGAGCATCACCAGGGCCTTGGTAGCCCTGCGCGGCTTCTACCGATACCTCTCGCAGGAGGGGTATCTGGAGGTCAACCCCTTAGAGGATATGGAGCTCCCCAGGCTGGGCCCAACCCTCCCCCATGTCCTTTCCATTCAGGATGTGGAAAGGCTCTTGGCACAACCTGATTCTGAGAGTTCCCGAGGAATCAGGGATGGGGCGATGTTGGAGCTCCTCTATGCTACAGGGATGAGAGTTTCAGAACTTGTCGATCTATCCCTGAGTGGGCTGAACATGGAGGTGGGGTTTGTAACGGTCAGGGGGAAGGGGAATAGAGAGAGGATCATCCCCATCGGGGAGGTGGCCATGGAAAAAATGGGGATATATCTGGAGAGGGTGAGGCCGATCATCCTCAAGGGGAGGGAAAGCCCCTATTGTTTCTTGAACACCAGGGGGGGAAAGCTCAGCAGGCAGGGGTTTTGGAAGATCTTGAGGAATTATGCCCTCCAGGCCGTGATCACCAAGAGGATTACCCCCCATATCCTACGCCACTCTTTTGCCACCCATCTCCTGGAGCGGGGGGCGGACCTCAGGTTTGTCCAGGCGATGCTGGGCCATGTTGATATCAGCACCACCCAGATCTACACCCATGTAAATCAGGAGTATCTCAGACGGCTCCACCGCCAGTTCCACCCCCGGGCGTGATCTACATTTGCATTATTACCTCCAATGCACCATTTTAAAGGTCATAATTATTCCAGTCTTGATATTTTTTGTGATTGACATCTGTATTCTATCAGATTAAAGAATGGTTTTATAAAAGGTAGGCCCTTTGGCCATTTTGCCCAGATGTACGGCCTGCGGTAAGAATTGCCCCCAAGGGGCGGCTTCGCACAATCCGAGCCACGTTATCGAAAATCGCATGTATAAATGGATAAAATTATGGATGAGATAAGGTACAAGCCAATCGGAGTCATCCATTCTCCGTTCAAAGAACCCAAAGGTACACCTATACAACCCGCAGGTGCTAAGGGTATTGATGGGACGGTTGAGGTATTCACAGAATATGCTGAAGGATTAAAAGATGTCGAAGGCTTCTCTCACATTATTTTGATATACCACTTTCATTTATCCAAGAAGTCGTCCTTAAAAGTGAAACCTTATATAGATGATGAAGTACACGGAATCTTTGCAATGCGAGGTCCAAGTAGACCGAACCCAATCGGCATCTCGACGGTGCGTCTTGTCAGGATTGAAGAGAACATACTCCATATTCAAGATGTAGACATTGTGGATGCCACCCCCCTTTTGGATATCAAGCCATATGTTCCAAAATTTGATATAAGAGAGGTGGAAAGCACGGGTTGGCTTGAGAAGAAAGTGCATAAGCTATCGAAATCAAAAGATGATGGTAGATTCATGAGATGATTTGTGCGGCTTCCTCTGATACTTCGCTCAAATTCCGAGACTTCAGGACTTCAGATATACTGGGAATGCTAGACGAAAGCTCGCCTTACATAAAAGAGGAGATGAATATTGTGAGCTTACGGAAAAAATGGATTAACATCCTCTATAAAGCGGCAACAGGTAGTAGTCGGGTTCGAACTCTTCTTACCCCAGTAGGAGCAGGCCTCTTTTTTCTCCTTATAGCGTTCTTTATTGTCGTTTCGCTCCAACTGGATAACTTTCTGGGATTTCCAAAACTCCTTCCCGCATCATTGAATGTTATTGTGTCTGTGCCTATTCTTGCTATAGGGTTGTTCTTAATGCTATGGTCAGTTCTGCATTTTATCAAAGTAAAGGGAACGCCCGTGCCCTTCAACCCACCACCTAAGCTGGTTACCACCGGTCCCTACGCCTATGCTAGAAATCCCATGCTCACCGGTGTGTTCACGCTCTTGTTTGGACTTGGTGTTTTATTTAGATCAATTTCTCTTGTTTTTATATTCACCCCGCTATTTGTTCTGCTTAATGTGTTGGAGTTAAGAGCAGTTGAAGAGCCGGAACTGGGGAAACGACTTGGTAAAGAATATGTTGAGTACAAGAAAAGGGTACCAATGTTTATTCCACGGCTGAGGGTGAAGGCTGAAAAATGAAGTACAGACCATCATGCGGGACATTGTTTTTGACAACGTCCTATATGCTGGGAACGTTAGCTGAATTTCGCTTGGAGGGTTCTGCGATGTCACAATGTTGGGCGCTCTCTGCAACCGACCGAAAGGTAGTCGGGCCGAGGGGCTTGCCCTGTCAACAAAAAATACGTAGAAGGAGGTTGAACGATGTTACTATATTCTCCTAAAGCGGCCACCTGGTGGATCGCCGTGATCCTTGGTGTGCTTGGCATCCTTTTTCGCCTGGGCGTTGTCTCAATAGCTGGTCTCTCGGGATACGCCTTCTTGTTTGTGGTGATAGCCTTTATACTGCTTGCGCTGGCGGCTCTTGTGAAGGGTCTGTAGTCAACAACAAGGGGTGTGCTGACTGTATCGTAGGGATCGGCTGTTCGGTTCAACGGCTGTGCCCCCATCGAGAGCGCATTCTACAGCATAAGGGAACAAGGGGAGACGAAGTTCGGCTAATAAGGCGTTTGCGGCTCTGCGCCCAAATGTCGCGCTTTGCGTAGTATTGCCCTTGGTCAGATTAGTGTCAACGCAAGAGTCAGGGTAAGTTTTGAACTTAGATAGTCACATAAATGAGCATATCGGCGAAAGGAGGTATACGTATGGCTGAAATGGACGAGAAGCAAGCGAGGATATGGGCGATGCTATGTCATCTCGGGGCCTTTGCCGGGTACATCATTCCATTTGGCCACGTTATCGCACCACTGGTTATTTTGTTAATCAAGAAAGATGAATCGTTTCTTGTTGAAGACCAGGGCAAGGAATCTCTTAATTTTCAGATATCCATGACCATCTATTTTCTTGTTGCGACGCTTCTAACTCTGATCTTCATTGGTTTTATCCTTTTGATCGGTTTGGTGATATTTGACATGATCGTCGTGATCATTGCCACTGTGAAGGCCAACAGTGGTGAGAGGTACCGTTATCCTCTAAGCATAAGGTTCATCAAGTAGAAGATCACCAATTGGCCGTCATTGAACCGAGGGCATAAGTGTTATTCGGCTGCTAGTTGTTGCGAGTGGCAAGAAGCACAAAAGGAGGTTTATTATGAGAAAGAGATGGCTATGAGGGTTTCGGACGCCATCTGGAGGATTGATAAGAACGAGATGGTCGAAGAAATCAAGATCATCCGGCGACGCCTATCGTCATCCTCTGCCTGAGAGGAGAGAAAATCCCTTGACAAATACCATATATTGTGGTATTTAGCTCAAGAAGTTCAAAATATAGTGATATTGTTGTCATAGAAAAGCGAGTTTTTCTATCCCCTGGTTTATGGTAAAATAAATAAAATAAGTTTTCCTGATGGGACGAGGGGATTAATTTCAAAAAAGGAGGTTTTGCCATGGAAGAGAAAAGAGGGGTGGGAGACAGTTACGAATTTAATACCAAGAACTTCATCAAAAGCTTTATCGAGGTGGTCAAGACGGTGGTCATCAAGCCGGAGGATTTTTACCAGCACATGCCCACAACCGGAGGATTCGCCCCCCCGGTGACCTTCCTGGCGGTCTGTCTGGGGGTCTCCGGTATCATCGCCGCCATCATCACTGGGGGGAACCCCTTTATCTTCTTCAAGCTCCTCATCTTTGGTTTGATCTTTTCCTTTATCGGGGCAGGGGTTCTGTACCTCATCGCCCAGAAGTTTTTCGCTGGAAAGGGTGCGTATGAGGGGACATATAGGGTGGTGGGCTATGCCGGTGCAGTGAGCCTCTTGGCCTGGATACCCATCTTGGGTATCCTGGCAGCCCTTTATGGTTTTTACCTCCAGATGGTGGGGTTGGAAAAGATCCACGGGATTACCAGAGGCCAAGCGGTTATTACTATACTGATAGCAGTGGCGGTCTATTTCATCTTTTCACTTCTGCTGGGCGGAATTTTTTTAGCTAGGTAATAGCGCAGGAGGGGTGATGTCCGAGGTCAGGACGAGGTTTGCCCCCAGTCCTACTGGCTATCTGCACATCGGGGGGGTGAGGACGGCCCTTTTCAACTGGCTCTTTGCCCGCCATCATGGGGGCAGGTTCATCCTGCGGATTGAGGATACCGATGTGGCCCGTTCC
>DAOVGN010000037.1 GCA_030672385.1 Deltaproteobacteria bacterium
CGCATAAGCTGTTCGATAAGGGAAAAGAGGGCTGTGCGCTCAAGCGGATAGCCGAGGGATATATTAACCGGCATCCCCGGCGGCAGTATATAGAGGGCAGGTACCAAGGCCGATGGGTTGGGAAGCACCAGAGCACACTGATCAGGCCGCTGAACCCCTTCTGGAAGGATATCCTTTGCCTGGAGGAGTTCTGCATGAAGATCATAGGCCTCATAAAACCGAAGGTGGGGGGATGAGGGGGTAGCCTTGCCCATGGTCTCTATCTCGATATTCCACTCTTCCTTCCAGCGTCTGTACAAAGGAGGAAGTTCCCCTGGATCGGCGTGCCAGAAGACCCGCGCCCCTTGGGCAAAGAGGTGGCGGAAGATCTCCTGCTCACCACCAGTAAGGGCGTAGAAGCCGGCCAGATAGATAGGTCCTTCAGCAATAGGTGCTTCTTCTATCATATCCGCCACCAGCCGCACCCTCCTTCCCTTGGTGGTGAAGCCCTCTTCCCTCAAGTGGCGGTCAAAGGCAGAGTATATCCCCTCCAGCCCTTCCAGAAGGGCCTTGGCCTCCTGTGGGACGTCCTCGGGATAGGGGATGTCCATGGGGGTGACCAGCTCCCTATCTATCTCCTCCAGAAGGGCCGCTAACCGTATCCCCCAGGGAAAGAATCTGTCCCAGCTGGTGGCGATCCTCCCATAGGTGGAACTGTCCCGTACAATCCCGAACAGCACCCACGCCTGCTCAGGTGGAGAGAGGGGACGCCGTGGAGGGTCCTCTAATATCACCGCCACCTCATCCATAAAATCCTCTATGGCGATGAGTTTCGGAGGCAAAAAGGGCCGCCTGCTCCCGGCGGCGATGAGTTGAAAGAGGTAGTTCCTCAGGTATACTGCCCCCCTGCGGTGGGGGATCAAAACGGTGACCTGAGACAAGGCAAGGGGGTCGTCAGGTGAGAAATGTTGATTGAAGATCTCCTCTGCCAGCCTTTGCAGAAAGTTCTCACCGAGTGGGATGACGATAATCTTCTTCACGGTACAGCTACCACAGCTGGTTCGTCTATATAGAGGAGGTACCCTCGGGTGGGTCTGCGGAAGATGGCCTCCACAAGCCCCTTATAGAGGGCCACCTGGACAAGGTGCTCCTCCTCCCGGTGGCCCACCTTGTAATCGATCACATCTACCGCCTCCTGGCCGATGACCAAGCGATCAATGCGGTGAAGCTCCCCCCGGGCATCCACCACCTCTATCTCTCGCAGGTTCGTACCCCCCTCCTCAAACCAGGGCCTCGCCTGGGGGAGCGAGAGGGCACGGAAGATGGGCCTTAGATAGTCCTTTTCCATTTCCCAACCCCCCCCATCCCCTCCTTGGAGGGAAAGGGCCTGAAGGACAGCCCTCTCTATACCCTTTCTCCCTGTGAAATGATCCAAAAAGTAGAGTGCAAGGTGGATGAGTTCTCCCCGATGAGCTGATCTGATCCTCTCTGGGTCCTCGACAAGGGAGATGTGGTGGGTGTGGATCTTTATCTCAGGAGGTCTCGCTGTCATGACACAGGCCATC
Organism: Deltaproteobacteria bacterium; assembly: GCA_030672385.1. Lineage (GTDB taxonomy): Bacteria > Desulfobacterota > B13-G15 > B13-G15 > RBG-16-54-18 > DAOVGN01. The sequence goes on from DAOVGN010000037.1 coordinate 1,545, forward strand.
CTTTCTGGATAAGCATCTCCCTCAACCAGGCAGAGAGATACCCCGTGTTGACCCCCTCACCTCTGGGGAGACAGGTCACATAGAGGTAGAGTTCCTCCTCTGCCCTGGTGGTGGCCACGTAGAGGAGGTTGAGGGTCTCCAGGGCACTGTTTATCATCATCGAGAGCCTCTTGCTTTCCAGTAGATCAGGAAGAGGTTTTTTAAGGTTGGCAAAGCCTCCATCATCGAGCCTGGCCATGCGGGGAGACTCCAGCCCCCAGTTGGTAAAGGGGATAAATACGACGGGGAACTCCAGACCCTTCGCCTTGTGGATGGTGAGGATCCTCACCGCAGAGATCTCCTCGGGCAGACCGATCTTCTCCTCCATCCCCCCTTCCGCCCAGAACTGGAGAAAATGCGAGAGGCTCCTCTGCCCCTTGGCCTCCGTTTGAAAGATAAGCTCTAAAAACTGATAGATGAAGACCGCCTCTTCAGCGAAGCGCTCCAGGAGACGAAACCTCTCTACCACCTCCCTGGTGAGGTCATAGGGCGTGACAAAGCCCACGCGGGCCAGTAGGGGTCTGATGAATCCCTCGGAGATCGCAGAAAATCGTTTTTCGAAGGCCTTGTAGAGCGGCGGCTGCCATCTCCCTTCTGCAAGAAAGGCCTCCAAGGCTTCTTGGGAGAGGTCGGGGAGACCTCTGAAGAGGCGACTGGTGGCTGACCCCCAGAAGGAGAGATCATCCAGAGGATATTCCAGGAATCTCAAAAAGGCAACCAGTCCTTTAATGAGATCAGAGCTACGCAGCCGCAGGGAGTTCTCTGTTACCACTGGGATCCCTTCGGCCATCAGCCATGTAGCGATATCCTCGGCTTCGCGGTTGCTCCGAACAAGGATTGCGATCCCCTTTTTCTCCCTCTTGTCCCAGACCTCTCTCACCTCTCCGATGAGCCTTCCCCGCACCTCCTGGCGCAGCTCCTCTACCTGGGCAACAAAGGAGGCGATCGTGATTGTGCCCCCTCCTCTTTCTTGCAGGTGAGGGGCTACCTTTTGTTCCACGTCCTCGAAGTTGTTACCTATCAACTGAGAAAGGACTATTTTCCACTCTTTTCCAATCTTGGTTCCCAAGATCATCTCGGCGACCCTCTCTCCAAAGTTTTCATCCGTGAGGAGCGGATAGAGCTCGTTGTTAAACTCGACTATCTGGGGCAGAGAACGGTAGTTCACCGCAAGGGTTTCCCCCTTCCTCCCCTGGGGTGGAACACTGTGAAAGTAGTCTTTTGCCACCTCCTCGAAGAGACGCCAGTCTCCTCCACGCCACCCATATATGGCCTGTTTTACGTCGCCTACATAAAAGAAACTCCCACCTTTGGACAGGCTCTCCTCCACGAGGGGGAGGAGAGCATCCCACTGAGGACGGCTGGTGTCTTGAAATTCGTCGATGAGGAAATGCTGCACCCCTGAACCCAGCTTCACAAAGGCATAGGTACCTGCATCCTGCCCTTTTTGTAAAAACTCTTTTACCAACGAGTGCCATCCCCCACCCAAGATCAGGCCCTCCCTCTCGGAAAGTCCCCTTATCTCCCCCTGCAATTTCTCCAACGCCCTCATATAGGCGTGGACCCTCGCCAGGGCCAGAAGGAGGAGGTACTCTTTCCTATCATTCTTGAGCTCCTGATAGAGGGTGTCGAGTTGAGAAATGACATCACCCTCTATACCCTGGGCTTTTTTGGTGAGGATGTTATTGAAGGAGGCTTTTTCGAAAAACGCTCTTCCCAGATGGACCAACGGTTCCTGGAGATACGAGGGCTTGAAGACCCCCTTGTGGAGATAATCCTCAATACCCTGCTTCTCTATCCCTAATCGGAGCTTCTGGGCTGTTACTCTCAACCGTTCCTCTGCACTGCTCAAATCAGGCTGGGGACCAGCAGAAACAGGGCCATCCGCTTTTTCATAAAGCTCCTGAAGCCTTTTCCTGATCCCCTTTTCCACCACCATCCCCCCGGCCTCCTCAATGTTCAGATAGGTCTCTAGGAGATCGGAGAGAAGCTGGTAGAGTTGATCTCCTTCTCCCCAGTCAGTATGGGAGAGGAGTCGATCGAAACACCGGTTCAGGATAGCTTTCTGGTCAAAGGTCACCTCCAAATCCGGTCGCAACCCCATCTCCAACGAGAATGCCCGTAGCAGGGCATAGACCAAGCTGTCGATGGTGCGGACGTGAAAATCGCTGAAATGGGCGAGGATGGTATCCAGCCAGGCCGAGGCATCCTGAGGTCGCAGCCCTGTCTCTTGGGCGAGATTTTTCCCCTCTTCCTCCTCCAGGGCGATCTGTTTCAGCGCAAGGATGATGCGTTCCTTCATCTCGGCAGCAGCCCGGTTGGTAAAGGTAATGGCTACTATCTGGCGCAGGGCCTCTGCCGAGGGCTTCATCCTCTTGAGGAGGGAAAGAAAACGGACGGTGAGTTGATACGTCTTGCCGGCCCCGGCTGAGGCTCGGAGGTAATAAATTTGAGGATATGTCGTTTGTTTTTGTAAACTCATGGAGAATATTTTATAACTAAGGTAGTTAAAAACACTTCCACCATTCCTGTAATCTGAGGATCTATTTGCTTGTGCGCCATTTATTATTTCTACCTAATTTTAACAAGCGAGATTTCAAACTATTGTTAGGCTTCGACGCTTTTATAAAAGTTTAGCCTCTTTCAGCGCAGATTTAATCCGTTCGTTATTTTTGTTGACACGTTCCTTTAATGGCTTCCTTGCGACAGGATGATATAGTTTTTTGGTGATTATTCTTTGATCTCTTAGTCTTGAAAAATACAAAACGTTGTCTGCTTTACCTCCAAAAGCGAAAATAATCTTTGGTTTAAATTCCTCAACTTCCCTAAATAAATATTCTCTAAAACAATTTTCTCTTATTCGAGTGTCTAACAGTCCTGGATTGCGTTGGGTTTTATAAGAGATAAATTTATCCCTCTTATTCTTTAGGCTTAACCCACATTTTATTGCATTGGTAATATATACATCCTTAAGATGAAATTTATTCATCAGGTACGCAAAATATGGACCATATAACTGTGGTAATTCACATGGGTTATTAGGCCATTCGGTCATAGGGTTAGGACTCCAATAATAACGTTTAACAGGGGGACTTTTAGTTACACCTTTATAGGGTACTGGCTCTCCATTTTTATAATCTGCACCAGGAGATTCTAGGAGAAACATGATAGGAACTTCAATATATTGCTCTGGCAATGGTAAGTCACCAAGAATCTGTTCAAAGTCCCATGTATCCGCACCATGAGACATCAGATTAAGCATTTTATCTGAATTCGCAAAAAAGCCTTTTTCTTCACAAGAAATACAAAAACCTGTGCATGTTATTGGAGGATCATATTGATTTTTTACTTGTGGCTGTCCTCCAGAATAGTGGAGTAAACGTGAAAAATTCAACATGGATAATTTATCGCTCCTCATGTTGTTTCCCTCCTTTACATGAAGA
>DAOVGN010000018.1 GCA_030672385.1 Deltaproteobacteria bacterium
CCAGGCCCCCTTATGGGCGATGAGTTGGGGATAGGTGGTCATCAGTTCCTCTACGATCCTGAGACCGTTGGCCCTGATGGTGCTTCCGGTCTCTGTCACCTCCACAATGGCATCGGCCAGCCCCTCTATCACCTTGGCCTCGGTGGCCCCCCAAGAGAACTCCACATCTACCTTGATTTCCCTTTCGGCAAAGTACTTACGGGTAAAGTTTACCAGTTCGGTAAAGACCTTCTTTCCTGCCAGGTCTTCGACCCGTTTAACGGGGGAGGTCTCGGACACCACCAAGACCCATCTGGCTGGTCTCTGGGTGGTCTTGGAATAGACCAAATCCTGTATGACCACCACGTCGGACTCGTTCTCCAAGATCCAATCCTTGCCGGTAATACCCATGTCCAGAGCCCCCATCTCCACAAAACGGGACATCTCCTGGGCACGCACCAGGGTGCAACGGAGCTCGGGATCATCGATGGTGGGGAAATAGCTCCTGGAGCTTACCGTGATCTTCCAGCCCGAACGGCGAAAGAGCTCAAGGGTGGCCTTCTCCAGACTCCCTTTGGGTATCCCCAGCTTCAATACCTTCACCGGTACACCTCCTCCGGATCGAACACCCGCTCTCCCACTACCTTCAGTTTGTCTCCCTCCAGCTTCCGATAGAAACAGCTCCGGTGACCCGTATGGCAGGCGGCCCCTCCCCTCTGGATCACCTTCAGGAGGACGGTGTCCTCATCACAGTCCACATAGATCTCCTTCACCTCCTGAAAGTTTCCCGAGGTCTCCCCCTTTACCCACAGTTGATTTCTCGATCTACTCCAATAGGTGGCCCGGCGGGTTTCCAGGGTTTTCTCCCAGGCCTGGCTGTTCATGAAGGCCATCATCAAGACCTCCCCTGAGGTATAATCCTGTACCACCACCGGGACCAAACCGCCCAGCTTCTCGAAATTAAGTTCTAGCACCCTCTGCTCCTTCAGTTCTTTTTTAGCATATCCACCCTCTTATAGCAACCCTCAACTCCCTTATTTTTCTTGCAATTTATCCTAATTTGTTGTATCCCAAAAGGAAGATGAGGGATGTGGTAGGGATTGGTGCCCTGAATCTGGACATCCTGTATGAGGTAGATGACCTAAAGGCCTTGCAGGAGGGTGAAGTTCCACTCCGTGCGGGGGGAGAGACCTCTCTCCCGCCAGAGGAGTTCGCACAGTTCCTGAGGAAGGTGGCGCGAACGGGGAACTTGCTGTATAAGAGTGGAGGAGGATCAGCGGCCAATACAGTTGTGGCCCTGGTCAGGATGGGATTTAAGACAGGGTTTATAGGGAGGGTGGGGGCAGATGATGAGGGGGCATTCATCCTCCGTGAGATGGAGGGAGTGGACCTGTCGCAGGTCAAGAGGGAGGGCAAAAGCGGCATCTGCCTGGGGATATTGGACCGCCAGAGGGATCGGGCCCTCGTGGTACAGCCCCATGCCAATGATGCTTTGTGTTTTGAGGACCTTGATTTCCACTATCTATCCGCCACCCACTATCTTCATCTGAGTTCCTTTGTGGGGGAGGGTCCCCTGGAGGCCCAGAGACAGCTTATGAAGGTTCTTCCCCCCGGGGTAAGAGTCAGTCTGGATCCAGGCGAGCTCTATGCGCAAAGGGGTCTAAAGGAAATCTTTCCCCTTATCCAGAGGTCCTACATTCTTTTTGCCACAGCCCATGAGATCTGCACCCTTACCGACAGGGACGACCATAGGGCTGGATGCAAAGAGATCATCTCCCTGGGGACTGAGGTGATGGTCTGCAAGATGGGTGAGGAGGGGGCATATCTTGTCTCTAGAGAGGGAGTGATGGAATTTCATCCCCAGACAGAGGCGGAGGTGGTAGACAACACCGGTGCAGGAGATGTCTATAATGCCGGTTTCCTGGCCGGCCTACTTCTGGGGAGGCGGTATGATGACTGTTTGGCCTTTGCCCATCGGGTGGCAGCCACGAGCCTCGGTGGTTATGGGAGACAGCGGTATCCTGATGCGGGGGACCTGAAGGTCATCCAGGAGGGGTAAAGGTGCCTTTTCGTTTCGGTTGGTTCTCCACGGGCAGGGATGAGGCGGCAAGACAACTGCTGCAGGTGGTTTGTAAAAAGATCGACGGAGGTCTCATTCCCGGGAAGATATCCTTTGTCTTGTGCAACCGTGAACAGGGGGAGGCAGAGCAGAGCGATCTCTTTCTGGATCTTGCTGGGGGATTGGGTTTGAAGGTTGTCACCTTTTCCTCTCAGGCCTTCAGAGCTGATCTACGCCAGAGAGACCTTGAACGCTGGCGATCAGAATATCACCAGGAGGTGATGGAGAGGATAGCCCCCTATCACCATGACGTCATCGTCCTGGCCGGTTATATGCTGATCGTGAGCCCTCAGATGTGCCGCCGCCATCCCATGATCAACCTCCACCCCGCCCTCCCCAGCGGACCAACCGGGGCATGGGAGGAGGTGATTGAGGAGTTGATCCGCCAGAAGGCGGAGACCACGGGGGCGATGATGCACCTCGTCACCGAAGCACTGGACAGAGGACCTGTGGTCACTTATTGCACCTTTGCTATTCAGGGAGGTGCATTTACCCCCCTCTGGGGGGAAGGCCCTTCGGAGAGGGGGGAGCTCTTCTGGCTGATCCGTCAGGAGGGGGTGCGTAGGGAGATTCCGCTGATCGTACTCACCCTGAAGGCCTTGGCCGAAGGGGATATAAGGATACAAGATGGCAAAGTCATGGACAGCCGATTGGAGGAGGTAAAGGGGCTTTCCCTGACGCAGGCGGTGGAGGAGTACCTGAAGGACTGAGATGAGGATTTTTGTCACAGACTGCGAAGGCCCTATCTCCAAAAATGATAATGCCATGGAGCTCGCCGCCCATTTTATCCCCCAGGGTGAGGAGTTCTTCTCGTTGCTGAGTAAATACGACGACTATTTGGCATATGTGGAGAAGCGGCCTGGTTATAAGGCCGGTGATACCCTGCGCCTCATCCTCCCCTTCCTCAAGACCTTCGGTGCGACGGACAAGAAAATAGAGCAATATTCCCGGGATCACATCCTCCTGATGCCCGGTGCTGAAGAGACCTTACAATTTATCAGAAGGAAGATGCCTGTCTTTATCATCAGCACCAGCTACGAGTCTTATATCAAGGCACTCTGTGAGGTCATTGATTTTCCCTTTCAGGATGCATATTGTACAAAACTCGAGATCGACCGCTACCCTCTGCCAACGGATGAGGAGGGATACCTCAGGAAAGTGGCAGCGGAGATCTCCCGGATGCCGATGATCGAATGGGGGGAGGGAGCGGGGGGGATTGCCGATCTCCCGCCGCAGTGCAGGGAGGTAGTCCAGAGACTCAATCAGATCTTCTGGGGGGAGATGACCGATATGAGGATCGGGAGGGTCCTGGAGGAGGTGGACCCAATAGGGGGGGAGGGGAAGGCGGCGGCCCTCAAAGATATCCTGCGCGGGACCGGTGGAGAGGTCTCCGAGGTTATGTATGTGGGGGATAGCATTACCGACCTCCAGGCCCTGGAGTTGGTGAGGACAGGAGGGGGGCTTGCCGTTTCCTTCAATGGAAACGCCTATGCCATCCAGGAAGCGCAGTTAGCCAGCCTGGGGGGAGATACGGGGATCATCTCCATCGTGGCCCAGCTCTTCGCCGCAGGGGGCACGGATGAGGTGATGTCCATGCTGGCCCAGTGGGGTGAGGAGGTCCTGCGCCGCGTCGGGGTAGGGGAGGGGCTCCTTAATCATCTGTCGGGTGCCGAGATAGGGGAGATCACCCCCGATAATCAGGCCTTCTGGGCGGAAAAGAGCCAGCGTTTCCGTCGCCAGGTGAGGGGGGTGAGGGTCGGGTCCCTCGGATAGGAGATGGTATGAAAAAGGAGAGCTTTTTCAACTTATTGATGCTAGCGCTTATTATCGTATCCTTTTACCTTCTTTACCGCATAATCTTTCCATTCCTCTCCCCCCTTGCCTGGGCTGTTATCCTGAGCATCGTCTTTTACCCCCTTTACAAGAAGGTGAACCAGGCCTTTCGCCACAAGAGGGGATTGGCTGCCATCGTTATGACCTTTTTAGTCATCGTCGTCATCATTCTTCCCTCGGTTATCCTGCTCAATCTCCTCGCCAATGAGCTGGTGGATGTATACCATTACGTTGAGAAATACATTAGAGAAGAAAGGCATCTGACTTTGCTAGAGGGGCTAAAGAAGTCGGCCCTCTTTCAAAAATTATGGGATACCCTGAACCGCTACCTCGACCTCTCCCAGGTCGACCTCAGCACACTGTTGCTGGACAATCTCAGGAAGCTTAGCAAATATGCAGCAGGCCAGACCTCTAAGTTCATCAAGGGGTTATCCACCGTTATCTTCCAGTTCATTCTGATGTCTTTTTCCATCTTCTATCTCTTCCGAGATGGGGAGGGGATTATGAAGAGGGTGAAAGCCCTCATCCCCTTCTCCGCCGGGGAGCGGGAGAATATCCTGAGCAGGTTGGTCGATATGGTCCAGGCCACCATCTACGGGGGGATCGTGGTGGCCCTGATTCAAGGGGGCTTAGGGGGGCTGGGTTTCTGGGTCCTGGGGCTTCATTCCCCGGTATTCTGGGGTGCGATGATGGCATTCCTCTCCTTTTTGCCCATTGTGGGTCCCTTACTGGTCTGGGGCCCTGCCGCGGTGATCCTCTTCGTCCAGGGGTCCTATCTCAAGGCATTGATTCTACTCGCCTGGGGCGGGATCTTGGTGGGCCTCTCGGACAACTTCCTCCGTCCCATCCTCATCAGCGGGAGGACCCAAGTCCACACCCTTCTGCTCTTTTTCGGGGTCTTGGGTGGGCTGAAGGTCTTCGGCTTTTTGGGGTTTGTTGCGGGACCTCTCGTCATCACCATTTGTCTAGCCATGATAGACATCTACACCTCTCCAGCCGCCAACACGAAGGACTCTACTTGAAGCCTAACGAAATAACGAAAGTGTGCAGGCTCAAACGCTGTAAAATCTCTGGGTGGGAAGTTCCAGACAGGTGAGTGTTCCCCCGTAGACAGCCCCGGTGTCTATGCCGATCTTGTTGGGGGTCATTAATACCCTCTGCAGTGGGGTGTGCCCGAAGATCACGGTCTTACCGAAGTCATGGGGGGAATAGATGAACTCCTCTCTGATCCAAATGAGGTCGTGGGGATTCTGTTCCGCCAGAGGGATACCTTCTCTAAGCCCTGCATGGACGAAGATATATCTATCTGTCTCATAGTACAGGCGCAGCGTGTTAAAGAAATCAAGATGCTCCGGGGGTAGGTGGAAGCTGCCTTCCTGTGAATAACTCCTGATGGTCGAACTTCCTCCATTATAGAGATAGAGATCATAGTTCCTCCCGTTGAGGACCCAATCGAGGAGCATATCCTCGTGATTTCCCTTGAGGCAGACTACCTCGCTGAACTCTTCCTGTACCTGGAGGATGAAATCCACTACCCCCTTGGGATCGGGCCCGCGGTCGATGTAGTCCCCCAGGAAGACCAGGGTATCCTTCTGCGGGTCCAGCGACGGTCGGATCTTCTCCATTATTTGCTCCAGGTGTGAAAGGTTACCGTGGATGTCCCCGATGGCGAAAAACTTATTCATTTCCCCCTCACCCACCACTCCTCATCTTCCTCCTTGAGCCACCACGTGGAGAAATCGGTCTGCAGAATGGCCTCAGCCAACCTCCTGCCCACCTCCGTTTGCAACCTCTTGGCGCTATTGCGGAGCCACTCGTCGGCATAGCGGTTGCCCAGGTCTTTGTGCTCTTTGAGTCGCAGCAGCAGCTCCAATTGGTCGGCATCGTGGGATAGGAGGGCCTCCTGCGTCTTTTGGTCGTTGAACTCCGCGATCAGACCTTTGATCTCCTCGGCAAAGGGGAGCCCCGCGGCCAGATCCTCGACCGCCCTCTTTTCATCCACCTGGACGTACTTTTTGTAAACGTAGTTCTGGTCTCCTGTCCTGGCCTCAGGGATGTCATGAAAGAGGCACATCTTTATCACCTTAAAGGCATCAACGTTTTTCTCCAACTGGGCCAGCACGTATCCGATAAAGGCAGCGCTGAAGAGGTGCTCGGCCACCGACTCCTCTCCTGTGCCCAGAAAACGGTATCCTGTTCGGGGGGTCCTCTTCAACATCCCCACTTCAAAGAGTAGGTCGGCGATCCTCTTCACTTGCCCTCCTAGTCCAGAATGATTTTTTCTTTAAGATATACCACCCCTGGATTTTGTCAACTTCGGAGTGCTTACCGTGTGTTAGCAAAGTGAAAATGTTCCATGGTCTGTTGTGCGGAGGGTGATGAGATCGGGATTACGAGGGTGGGGGATGGATTTTCGGGTATTTGTCTTTTTCCCTGAGGTGTGATATAAGGGCCTACACTTTGAATCGGGGGAGTTGAGCATGGGCGAACGGGTCCTGGTCACCGGGGCCACGGGGTTTATAGGGAGCCATCTCGTGGAGGAACTTCTTTGGAAGGGCTACGAGGTGGCGGCCTTAATACGCACGAGTAGTGATCTACGCTGGTTAAGGGGTAAAAAAGGAGAATTCATCTACGGAGATCTGCTGCAGGATGGTAATATCCCCCCTCTCGATGGATTTTCCTATATCTTTCACCTGGCCGGGGTGACCAGGGTCGTGCGCAGGGAGGGTTTTTACCGGGTGAACCAGGGAGGGACGGAGAGATTGGTGGATGCGGCAAGAAAGGCCGGGGGGATAAAGCGTTTTGTCTATCTCTCCAGCCAGGCCGCCGCGGGGCCTTCCTCCCCGGAGGGGGCACAAAGAGAAGAAGAGCCTCCTTCCCCTGTTTCCCCCTATGGGGAGAGCAAACTGAGGGGGGAAGAGGCGGTCCTGAGCTATCGGGACGAGATCCCGGTGACGGTATTGCGCCCTTGCGCCGTCTATGGCCCCAGAGATGAGTATATGTACGAATACTTCAAGGTGGTCTCCAGGGGGTTTATGCCCTTTATCGGGAAGGAACCGGTATTTTTGAGCCTCTGTTATGTAGACGACCTGATCTCCGCCCTTATGTTGGCCATCATGCTGGATCATCCCTCAGGGGAGGTCTTCTTCATTGCAGATGGAGAAAAATACTCTTTGGATTTTTTTGCTGATGTGGTATCTTCTGCGTTAAATGTCAGGTTGAGGCGGATCAAGGTTCCGGTGTGGGTAGCTTGGGTTTATGCCCTAGTGGCAGAGGGGCGCGGGATCGTGATGAGAAGGCCAGCCCCTTTTCAAAGGAGCAAATGGGCCGAAGCTGTCCAGCGAAATTGGGTCTGTGACATAACCAAGGCGAAGAAAAAGTTAGGGTTCCGCCCTCGTTTTCGCCTAGAGGCAGGGGTGAGGGTTACCCTCCAGTGGTATAAAGAGAAAGGGTGGCTATGAGGGGGTACATGTAATGGACATATTTGCCAAGTGCTATGAGTACAAAAAGGTGGATGAGGCCAAGGCCGCCGGTTATTACTTCGTGTTCCGTCGCATCGAGTCCGCGCAGGACACCGAGGTGATCGTCGATGGCCGAAGACTTATCATGGCGGGTTCCAACAACTATCTGGGGCTCAGCAGTCACCCCAAGGTGAAGGATGCGGCCATAAAGGCGGTACAGAAGTACGGTAGCGTCTGCGCTGGTTCTCGGTTCCTCAACGGCAATCTGGACATCCATGAGGAACTGGAGGAGAAGCTGGCAGCCTTCTTCCGGAAGGAGGCTGCCGTGATCTTTGCCACCGGATACCAGACCAACCTCGGCACCATATCTGCCCTGGTGGGAAGAAATGACGTGGCCATATTGGACAAGTTTGACCACGCCAGCATCATCGATGGGTGCCGTCTCTCCTTCGGCGGGGTGAGGAAGTTCCGCCACAACGATATGGAGGACCTGGAGAGGGTGTTGCGGAACACATCCGACAAGGGAGGAAAACTCATCATCGTGGATGGACTCTTCAGTATGGAGGGGGATATCGCCCCCCTGCCCGAGATTGTACCCCTGGCAAAAAAGTATGGGGCCCGGGTAATGGTGGATGATGCCCATGCCATCGGGGTGTTGGGTGAGGAGGGGAGGGGCACCGTAGAGCATTTCCACATGGAGGATGATGTGGACATGATCATGGGCACGTACAGCAAGACCTTGGCAGCCATCGGTGGGTTCATCGTTGCCTCCAAAGAAGTGGTGAACTACGTCAAGCACACTGGTCGCTCGCTCATCTTCAGCGCCAGCCTCGCACCCGCCCTTGTGGCAGCGGTAAGCGCCGCCCTCGATATCATTCTGGAGGAGCCCGAGTTAAGGGAGAGGCTCTGGTATAATACACATAAGATGCTCAAGGGGTTTAAGGAGCTCGGTTTCGACACCGGGACCAGTGAAACCCCTGTCGTCCCCATCATCATCGGGGATCAGATGCGGACCTTTGGGATGTGCGGGCTCCTGCAGGAGTACGGGATCTTTGTAAACCCCATCATCTCCCCTGCTGTCCCTCCTGGCAGGGAGCTGCTGCGCACCAGTTATATGGCCACCCATACCGAGGAGCAGTTGGACAAGATCCTGGACGCCTTTGAGCGGGCGGGGCGGCAGCTGGGCGTTATTTGAGATGTTCCCAGGGGGAATAGCAGTACAAGAGGTCAAGACCAAGGAGGATTTCAGGGCCTTTTTCCGGTTCCCTTGGGAAATATACCGGGGAGATACCAACTGGGTCCCTCCACTGCTCAAAGAACATGCCTTCCTCTTTTCTTCCCAGAACCCCTTTCTTAAACACGCCGAGATCGTGCCATATTTGGCAGTAAAAAATGACACGGTAGTGGGGCGCATTGCCGCCATCGTGGATGAGAACTACATCAAGTTCCACAGGGAGCGAGTGGGGTTTTTCGGATTTTTTGAATTTGTAGAGGACCTCGAGGTTACCCGCTCTCTGTTAGATCACGTGAAGGGTTATTTGCGGGGAAGGGGATTGGAGATGGTGATGGGGCCCGCGAGTCCCTCTACCAATCATGAATGCGGCCTCCTCATAGATGGATTTGACTCTCTCCCCTTTTTCATGATGCCGTATAACCCCCCCTATTATCAGGAGCTGCTTGAGGGCTGTGGCCTTCAGAAGGCCAAAGACCTCTATGCCAACCTTATTGTCGATGATGGGAGCATTCCCGAGCGCCTTCTGCGCATCAGCGACCGCATCAAGAAGAGGGCTCCAGGACTTACCATTCGCCCCATCAACCTGAAGAGGATCGGGGGGGAGGTGGCGAAGGTAAAAGAGGTCTACAATGAGGCCTGGAGGGATAACTGGGGGTTTGTCCCCCTGACCGATGAAGAGATGGACAACGAGGTCAAGAGATTGAAACCCTTGGTGGTCCCTGACCTGATCCTCTTTGCCGAGATAGGGGGGGAGACGGTGGGTTTTGCCATGGCGCTGCCCAATTACAACCTCGTCCTCAAGAGGCTCAATGGGCGGTTGGGGTTACTGGGCCTGGTGAAGTTTCTCTATTATGCCCGCAAGATTGATGAGATCAGGGTCATGATCCTCGGGGTCAAGCCCGAGTACCAAAAGCGGGGGATTGAAACTCTCCTTTATATGGAGATATTTCGGCGGGGACAGGCCAGAGGTTATAAGAGGGGGGAGATGTCCTGGATCCTGGAGGACAATTACCTCATGCAGAAGGGGATAGAGGCCTTGGGGGGGAGGAGGTATAAGACCTACCGGATCTACCAGTCACCACTTTGACCCACCACGTCCAGAGCCTGGGGCCGATCAGCAGGGTCCCCCCGGCGAAGGCAAATCCGGCTGCTACATCTACTACATAGTGATATCTCAGATATACAGTGGAAAAGATGAGTGAGATACAGATGGGGAGGTAGATCCAGTAGAGAGGCCGCTTATATTTAAAGGCAAACCAGAGAGAGATCAAGACCATCTGGGTGTGCCCGCTGGGGAAACAATCCCTCTTGTTATGTTCTAGGAGGTCTACGATATGGATGACAGATTCCGTTATGGCACCTCCATTTAAAGGTGTTGTCTGCAACGAGGCCAAGGTGAACCGAGGGCCTATGGTGGGCATGGCGATATACCCCAAAAAGGAGATATAATATCCCAGTAAGAGTGTGAAGATGGTCACGGAAAATTCTTCTTCCTTTCCCCAGAAGTAGAGGATAGTGATCAAGATTACCGGAATGAAGAAATATGAGGCATAGGCCAAAGAGAGGATGTCGGTCAGCCAGGGGCTGGAGAACCGCTCCAGCCAGATGGTGGGGTGTACCCCAAAGAGGGCAAGGTCAATCTTGATGAGAAGGTCATCGACATCAGGGCGCAGATAGGGAATGAGGTCTCCCAGCAACTCGTAGATGGTGATGGCGAAGAAGATGGGGGAAAAGTCGCATATAAAACGGACTGTTCTTATTTTCTCCCACCTCCTCCTGGCCTTTGACAAGGCAAACGCCAGCAAGACAAGTGGGATGAATCTCGCAAGCAGCCTCCACCCCCCGGGGATTTGTGGGTAACAGAGGATGATTAACGAGAGGATAATTCCCAAAAAGATGATGGTGAGCCCCGCCAGGGGGTGTATGCGACGCATTCCTACGTTTCTCTCTCAAAAGAGATCACCGTATAACACCAAAAGGGGGAGAAGTCAATGGATAGCCCTCATCTTGGTAATTTTCCTCCTTTTTGCCCCTGCGTCCTTGGCACAGGAGGATGAGGGTCCATGTTATGGTGACACCATCATCGTTGGGTCTATAGGGGATGCCAGCAACCTCATTCCCATGCTCGCCTCGGACAGCCCCTCTCACGCTATATGTGACCTGATCTATAACGGATTGGTGAAGTACGATAAGGACTTGAATCTTAAAGGGGATTTGGCCGAAGGTTGGGAGGTCTCCCCCGATGGTCAGACCATTACCTTTCACCTGCGGCGAGGGGTACGGTGGCATGATGGCGTTGAGTTCACGGCCGAGGATGTCCTTTTTGGGTTTCGCACTATTATCGACCCCAAGACCCCTACCGCCTATGCAGGCGACTACTTGGAGGTGAAGCGGGCCGAGGTCCTGGACAAGTATACCTTTCGCATTACCTACCGTAAACCCTTTGCCCCGGCACTGTCGAGGTGGACGAATCTGGTGGTCCTGCCCAAACACCTGCTGGCGGGGCACGACATCACCAAAAGCAAGCTTACCCGCCACCCCATAGGGACAGGACCTTACCGGTTCAAGGAATGGGTCACCGGAGAAAAGATCATCCTGGAATCGAATTACGACTACTTTGAGGGAAGGCCATATATCGATGGCTACATCTACAGAATCATACCTGACCCAGCCACCATGTTTCTCGAGCTAAAGGCAGGGGGAATAGACTGGATGGGTCTCACCCCCATCCAGTACCAACGCCAGACCAGTTATCCCGCCTTTGAAAAGGAGTTTCACAAGTACGAATACCTCCCTTTTTCTTACACCTACTTGGGATATAATCTATTGTCCCCCAAATTTCAGGACAAGAGGGTGCGACAGGCCATCAGCTATGCCATCGATAAGGAGGAGATCATCAAGGTGGTCCTCTTGGGGTTTGGGGTGGTTGCTAACGGTCCCTATAAACCGGGGACCTGGTACTACAACCCTCATTTAAAGAGGTATCCTTATGATCCAGAGCGGGCGAGGGAGTTATTCCGGGAGGCAGGGTGGCAGGACACCGATGGCGATGGCATCCTCGACAAGGAGGGGACGCCTTTGGAGTTCACCATTCTGCTCAATTGGGGGAATCAAAACCGACTCAAGGCGGCGGAGATCATCCAGTGGCGCTTGCGGCAGATAGGGGTAAGGGTGAAGTTGCGGGTCATGGAGTGGGCCTCCTTTATCAATGAATATATCGACAAGAAGAGGTTTGAGGCCGTCATCCTGGGGTGGTCCACTGGGGTTGACCCCGATCAATATGACATCTGGCATTCCAGCAAGATGGACTATAAGGAACTGAACTTTATTTCCTACAAAAACAAAGAGGTGGATGCCCTCTTGGTAAAGGCAAGGAGGACCTTCGATAAGGATGAGAGGCGCAAGTACTATTTTCGCTTCCAGGAGATCTTGGCCGAAGAACAGCCCTACACGTTCCTCTATGTTCCTTATGCCCTTCCTGTGATCCATGCTCGGTTCCGGGGGATAAGACCTGCCCCTGCCGGGATCGGCTACAACTTCATCCGCTGGTATGTTCCCAAGTGTGAACAGAGGTTTCTGCGGTGACCTTGGTTGACACTCAGAATGGGTTTTGGTATTCTTTTAAAAATTACTCAGTTATCCCGATGATGAGATCAAGACCAATAAAGACATCCCTCATCACCCTCTCTTTCTTCACTTTTCCTCCCACCTTTGGCCAGGGGGAGGAGGCGCGAGAGATGTTGAGGAAGATAGGGAAAAAGGGAGGAAGAAGAAAAGGAGAGAAAGAGGACTAGGAGGATGAGATGTATGAACTTTTTCTAAAGGGCGGAATCTTGATGTATCCTATTGGCCTATGCTCCATCATCGCCTTGGGAATATTTTTGGAGAGGATATGGATACTGCGTGGGAGTAGGGTCCTGCCACGAGATTTTTTGATCGAAGTGGAGGACTTGGTACTTAGAGGGAAACTCCCTGAGGCCGTTACCCTCTGCAAGCGTGATAACTCCTCTATCGCCCATGTGATCAGGGTGGGAATAGAAAATCACGGTAAAAGGCGTGAGGTCATTAAAGAGAGGATAGAAGAGCTGGGCAGAAGGGAGGTGGCATCTCTGGAGAGGTATATAAATGTGATCGGTACCATAGCCGGGATTGCCCCCCTTCTGGGGTTGTTGGGGACCGTTTCCGGGATGATCAAGTCTTTTAATATCATTTCATTACAAGGGGTGGGTGATCCTGCCTCGCTGGCAGGAGGGATATCCGAGGCTCTCATCACCACCGCGGCAGGGTTGGTAGTGGCCATTCCCGCCTTCGTCATGTATCGATATTTAATGAACAAGGCTGATTCACTGATCTTGGAGATGGAGGAAAATTCCATCAGGATGGTGGACCTCCTGAAGAGGAAGGATTAGAAAGATGCAGTTTAAAAGGCCTAGGAGAGATGATGTGCGTATTGAGATCACCCCTTTGGTGGATATGGTCTTTTTGCTTTTGATCTTTTTTATGCTCTCCACCACCTTCATTGTGACCCCTGGGATTAAGGTCAACCTGCCCAAGGCCTCTGCCGAGAAGGTCTCTCAGGAAAAGAAAGAGGTGAGGGTGGTCGTCACCAAGGACAACATGATCTTCTTGGAGAGGAGGCTGGTCACCGTGCAGGAGTTGGAACAGCGATTGAGAGCAGTGGCCCAGAAGAGTCCCCAAGCACTGGTTATCATTCAGGCCGATGCCGAGTCCCTTCATGGAAGGGTGGTGGAGGTGATGGACTCCGCCAAGGCTTCCGGGTTGAATCAGTTGGCCATTGCTACACAACCGAAAGAGAGAGAAGGTGGAAGAAGATAGGACGTGGGCAATGATGAGGAGGATCTCCCTCTTCATCCTCTTTTCCTTTTTTCTCCATCTGATGCCGCTGTTGGTGGTGCCAGACCTTTTGAAGCCAACAAAGGTGTCCCTTATTCCAGTGACCCTGATCAAGACCGCAGACCTCTACCTGGAATCTGTTCGGAGGGGTGGGAGAATGGTAGGGAAGGATATTGGCCTATGGGAGGATACTCCGGTGCAGAAGATCAGGGACGAGGTGGTGCTCAGAAGATTGTCGGAGATGGGTTTGAGCGAGTACCATAAACCGCCCCCTTCTATAGTCAGCCACTTCCCCACCGAGAAAATGGATGAACAAGAGAAGATGAGGATATTGAAGACCTCCCGCTTCTATCATGAATTGAAAGAGATACTCCAGAAAGAGAAGCGGCGGGTGGTCTACGATGTGCCCAAAGCCCCTGTTAAGGGTGTGATGGGTACAAAACCTTTCCTGCCGGAGGACATCGAGGCCGAGCGTATCATTGCCAGCCTGAAGGGGGTTGGGAAGGAGAAAAAGAGGTCAGAAAGGATCATGCCGGAGATCGTTAAATTAGGGATAGAGGGGCCGGTGGCCAGCCGGAAGGTCCTCTATGTTCCCCCTCCTCCGAAGGTGAAGGTCTCGGTGGAGACAGATGTACTAATCAAGTTTTGGGTCCTCCCTGATGGCACAGTTGGTAAAGTCATCCCCCTTGTCAAGGGGGATGACCAAATAGAGCTGGCAGCCATAAGCCACATCAAGAGATATAGGTTTAACTCCTTACCCAAGGATGTCCCCCAGACGAAGATGTGGGGAGTGATTCCTGTGAGGACAGTGTTGAGATGAGCAACACCCCCAGGACGAAAAAAAAGGGGCTTCTAATCCTCTTAATAGGACTCATCTTGGCGGTGTGGTATTTTGCCCTCTTCGGGGAGAAGGGGGTGGTCAAGATCATCCAACTAAGGCGTGAGCGGGACAAGATAGTCAGTAATGTGAGGGAGATGCGAGAGGAGAACAAAAGGCTCAAAGAGGAGATCAGACGCCTGCGAGAGGACCCCGAATACCTGGAGTCGGTGGCTAGGAGGGATCTGGGTTTGATCAAGGAGAATGAGATCCTTTTTATCTTCGAGGATGAAGGGGTTGAAGAATAGGGCCGGGGGATTATCTTTTTGAAAGATCAGCAAAGAGGAGGCCAAAGAAGATGAAGTATGAAGGGACCATATATCGTCCCCCCAGCGAGGCAGATAGTCTGATCCTGCAGATTACGGTAGGGTGCACTCATAATAAATGTACCTTCTGTCCATCATATAAGGACAAAAAATTTAGGATAAAGGACTTCCAGGAGATCAAAGAGGATATTGACGAAGCTGCCCAGTTCAACTGGGACATTGAGAAGGTCTTTTTGGCCGATGGGGATGCCCTCATTGTTCCCCAACCAAGGTTGATAGAGGTTGTGGATTACCTCAATCGGAAACTTCCTCGTCTGAGGAGGGTAGGGATCTATGCCAATGCCAAAGGGATCTTGAAGAAGGAGGTCGAAGACCTCCGGGAGTTAAAGGAAGCGGGGATCGGGATCGTATACCTGGGGGTGGAATCAGGGGATCAGGTGGTCCTGGACAGGGTTAAGAAGGGGACCACCTACGAGAAATTGGTGCAAGCGGGCAGGATGGTGAAGGAAGCGGGGATAAAACTTTCTGTGACGGTTTTGTTGGGGATTGGAGGGAGGGAGAGAAGCAAGGAACATGCCATTGCTACCGGGCAGATCCTTACGGAGATGGATCCGGATTATGTTGGGGCCTTATCACTAATCATCGTTCCTGGAACTCCCATCTATGAGGAGATAGAGAAGGAGGAGTTTATCCTCCCGACTCCCTTTGAGCTGATCGAAGAGTTGGGGACAATGATCGCCCATACAGATATGCACGGGCTCTTCTTTTCCAACCATGCCTCCAATTACCTTCCCATCAAGGCCAGAATGCCTCAGGACAAGGAGCCCACCCTTAAACTCATCCATGAATTTCTGGCCAGAAGGGACCCAACCCTCCTGCGTCCTGAGCACTTCCGGGCCCTTTAGCGAGAGGAGCTGGTTTGGGCCAGCTAGGTCTTGAGAGCAGCGATTATGTGGAATTCGATCTGAGGGTTCGCTATGCAGAGACCGATCGCATGGGGGTGGTCTACTACGCCAATTACCTGGTCTGGTTTGAAATGGGCAGATCAGAATATTGCCGACAGAGAGGTTTCAATTACCTTGAACTAGAGGAGTTGGGGTACCGCTTGGTGGTGGCCGAGGCCTACTGCAAGTATCGGCAACCCGCTCGGTACGACGATCTGATCACTGTACGGACCTCTTTAGATTTCCTTAAGAGACGCTTGGTGGATTTCAGCTATCTGGTGTTGAGAAAGGGGACGGAGGAGGCCTTGGTAGGGGGGAAGACTAAACACCTCTGCGTAGATGCTGAGGGGGTGGCGAGGACCATTCCTGAGCCTTACTTCACTTATCTCTCCCGAGGCCTTCCTCCTTAAAACCCATATGAGTAGATTCATCCTCATCCTTCCCCTCCTCCTGTTGCTGGCATGTGGGCCGAGTGGGACCCTACCCGGAAAGGGAATAAGGGTGGGGCTGGATGGAAGCATATCCACATTGGACCCTCGTTTTGCGGTTGGGGCAAGGGCTTCACGGATAGGTCCTCTCATCTACAGTTCCCTCTTTCAGTTGGATGAAAAGGGGCGATTAACCCCTGATCTGGCCAGAACGTGGTTTCAATTAGATGAGGTAACCTATCTCTTCCGACTGCACAAGGGGGTGTGTTTTCATGATGGCAGGGAAGTTACGGCTGAAGATGTGCAGGCCACCTTTTCATTCATTATGGACCCCCGAAATGGCTCCCCCAAGAGAGGTTCCTATGAATCTGTGAGGCGCATCGAGGTCATAGACAGATACAGTGTAAGGTTTATTCTAAAGGAAATCTACGTCTCTTTCCCCTATGCCCTGACGGTGGGGATCGTCCCCAAGGGGAGTCCCTTTCGACGCAAGTCCCCACCCGTTGGATCGGGTCCCTTCCGCCTCCAGGTATGGAGGCCGGGGGAGGAAGTCGTGCTGGTTGCCAACCCCAACTATTTCGAGGGGAGGCCGAGGCTCGACTGGGTCCACTTCCGTATCCTGGCCAACACCACCACGCGTTTGCTGGAGATGAAAAAGGGAGGGATAGACCTGTTGCAGAACTGTGTGCCTGCCTATGCGGTAAAGTTTATGAGGAGGATCCCAGGCGTGCGGGTCATCAAGGAGAGGGGGATTACATATCAATATCTGGGCTATAATATGACCGATCCCATTGTGGGACATAAAGAGGTGCGTCAGGCCATCTCCCATGCCATCGACAGTGACGCCATCATTACCCATACCCTCAAGGGCCTGGCGGTGGAGGCCGATGGAGTAGTCCTTTCCCCCCTTAATTGGGCCTACGAGGGGGATGTGAGCAGGTATGACTATGACCCCAAGCGTGCCAAGGAGTTCTTAGATGCCGCTGGTTTTCCCGATCCCGACGGGGATGGCCCTTGCATGAGGTTCTCTCTTTCCTTTAAGACCTCCACTGATATGGAGTCCAGGGAGATTGCCCAAGTCATTAAAGGCTATCTGAAGAGGGTGGGAGTTGGTCTGGAGGTGCGTAGCTTTGAATGGGGGACCTTCTTCGATGATATCAAGAAGGGGAACTTTCAGGTCTATTCCCTGCGCTGGATAGGGGTAGTGGACCCGGATATATTCTATTACCTCTTTCACTCCAGCAGCTTTCCTCCTAACGGTGCCAATCGGGGCCGGTACCGCAACCCCGAGGTGGACAGGCTCCTGGAGGAGTCGCGGCGCAGCGCCGACAAAGGGCGGCGCAAACGGTTATACAGCCGCATCCAGAAGATCCTGGCGGAGAATGCTGTATATACCAGCCTCTGGTACAGGGACAACCTTGTGGTCATCAGGGAGGTGTTTAAGGGATTCCAGATCTATGCGGGAGGGGAGTATACATCCCTAAAGGACATCTATATAGAGGGAGGTGAAGTTGCGTCGTCTAGTCGTCCTTGAGCTGATGATTTTGTTTTTCCTCGCCATCGGCTGCTGCTTCCTGCACGAGGGGAGGGGGATATGGGTGGTGCGCCATCGGCTGGCCTCCCCCGAAGTCTTAGATGATATTGTGAAGGACGCCCGACGCGGGAGGTTCAATCTCCTCTTTGTGCAGGTCCACGGCCGGGGGGACGCCTACTATCGTTCCCGGCTCGAGCCGCGGGCCGAGGTCCTGGCCGATACCCCCCCTGACTACGATCCCTTGGCCTATATCCTGCGACAGGGACATGCCGCAGGGTTGCAGATCCACGCCTGGCTCAACGTCTTCTATGTATGGCCTTGTCCCCCTCCTTACCCCCTCTCCCAAGAGCACGGGGTTAATGGCCATCCAGAGTGGTTGCTTGTGGACGAGGAGGGGCGCTACCTTACCCAATACGATCCATATGAGAGGGCCAAGGAGCCCAGCGAGGGTTTATACCTTGACCCCGCCAACCCCCAGGTCAGGGATTATTTCCTGCAGGTATGCAAAGAGGTGGTCAAGGGATATGATGTGGACGGTGTACACCTCGACTTTGTCCGCTATCCAGGATCCCGCTGGGGCTTCAACAATGAGGCCTTGGAGGTCTTTATCCGGCGCTGGGGGGTGGACCCTCGGCTGCTATCTCCATGGGTAAGAAGGCCCATGCCCGAGAGGTTTATTCAAGAGAAGCTTCCCCTGCATTTGCGCTGGCACTACTATTATTATTCCCTATGGGCTGAGACAAGGAGCCACTATGTTACCGATCTCGTAAGGGATGTCCATAGGGAGGTAAAATCCATCAGGCCTCAGGTCATCCTCTCTGCGGCGGTGTTTCCCGACTCCCAGGTGGCCTATTATCTTAAAGGGCAGGATTGGCCCAGCTGGCTAGCACAGGGGTATGTAGATCTGGTCGCCCCCATGGCCTACCACGGGGATCAGGCAAGGGTGGTGGCGCAGATGGCCGAGGCCAAGAGTAGGGTGGAGGGGGGGATGGTATTCGCCGGGCTGGGGGCCTGGATCAAGACCCCTGCCCAGATCCAGCAGGAGGTGAAGGGGCTCAGAGAGATAGGGGTCGATGGTTTCTCCTATTTTTCCTATCAAGGGATGAGGGAACAAGATGAGGGGTATATTAAGCAGGTAAGGAGATCCTTGCACCGTCGCCGTGCCTCCATCCCCCAGGTAATGAGTGGGGGATCCAAGGACGTCGATCCACTCCTTCCCCCTTTTGAGGCTGATGGGATGGAGGTCTTTTGGCGTTCTTTGAAGAAACAGTTCTTCTCCCTTGAGGACTATCAGGCCCTTCTGAGCTGCTTGGGGATGGAGGAGGATAGTTTTCGGGAGAGGTTGAAGGAGGAAGCGGCCCTCTTTGAGGTCATGACCAAGGAGTTTTATAATAAGGCCCAGCCCTCCCCGGACGAGGAGGTTCTTCTGCCCCCCAGCGTGGACCTCCAGCTGGTCTTTCGGTATGTCCATCCCAAGGATAGCCATCAGACGCGGGAGGAGGCCTATATGGTTATCCAAGAGGCCTACCAAAGGCTTATTGAGGGGGAGGAGTTTTCCCGGGTGGCTATGGAGTGTTCCCAGGGGGTCACGGCCGGATTGGGGGGAGTTCAGGAAAGGGTCTACATTCAAGACGGTTGGGATCTCGCCGAGATCGTCTCCTCCTTCCAGGAGGGGGAGATCACTCCGGTGATCGAAGTACCTCACGGCTATCTTATCTATAAGGTCGTGAGGTTTCACCCACAGGAGAGGAGAGTTTATGGCGAACTTCCCTGGAGGCTCAAGAGGGTGGTCTTTCAGGGGAGGTTTGCCCAGATGATAGAGGCAGAGGATTGAGGGGTTTTTTCCTGCGGAGATCGGCCATTTTGATCCCCACCGTCATGGGGGCAATTACCCTCGTCTTTTTCTTCATTCACATGATCCCGGGAGACCCTGTGGAGGTGATGTTGGGGGAGACGGCCCAGCAGGCGGATAAGGAGACCCTCAGAGAGGAGTTGGGGCTGAACCTCCCCTTACACATTCAATATGGTCGGTTTATCAAGGGGGTTGTGCAGGGGGATCTGGGGGACTCCTATTTTTATCGCCGACCGGTGACAAGGGTGATTGCCGAGAGGGTCCCCGCCACCATCGAACTTGCCTTGGCCGCCTTCCTGGTGGCAGGCATAATCGCCATCCCCCTGGGGATCGTCTCCGCCCTGCGTGAAGGTACCGTTTTGGACAACGCCTCCGTCCTCTTCTCCCTTTTGGGGGTATCTATGCCTAATTTCTGGCTGGGGCCATTGCTTATCATTCTCTTCTCCATCGAGCTTGGTTGGTTCCCGGTCTCTGGTAGAGGGGGGGTGGGGAGCCTGGTGTTGCCCGCTATTACCCTGGGGACTGCCCTTGCGGCCATCCTCTCTCGCATGACCCGCTCCAGTCTCCTGGAGCGATTGGGGGAGGATTATCTCAACGTGGCCAGGGCCAAGGGGTTGTCAGAGTGGAAGGTGATCATGAAGCACGCCCTGCGCAATGCCCTGATCCCCGTCATCACGGTAATGGGGTTGCAGTTCGGGGCCCTCCTTTCGGGGGCCATCATCACCGAGAACGTCTTCTCCTGGCCCGGGATAGGGACCCTCCTGATAAACGCCATTGAGGCGAGGGACTACCCCTTGGTCCAGGGGTGTGTCCTCTTTATCTCCCTCAGCTATGTGCTGGTCAACCTCCTGACCGACATCCTCTATGGATGGGTGGATCCCAGGATCAGGTTTAGGGGTTGAAAAGAGTTTTGGTGAGGGATAGATTATGATCTGATAAGGGGGTTGCTGTGGGTGCAAAAGAGAGGCGAATAGGATATATCTCCTTCGATCTGGATGGGACATTGGTAGATAGTGAGTTCACTGAGCTGGTCTGGCACCAGGGCATCCCAGAGTTCTACGCCCAGAGAGAAGGGCTGGATCTATCCAAGGCCCAAGAGCTGGTCCTGCGGGAGTACCGTAAGATGGGAGATGGTGTCCTGGAGTGGTATGATATAGGATACTGGTTCAATTATCTGGGTCTGCCAGGGGGATGGGAGGACCTGCTGGAGAAGTACTCCAATAAGGTGCGAGTCTATCCAGAGGTCCACGAGGTGTTGAGCCGGCTGAGGGAGAGGTATTCGTTGATCGTCCTCTCCAATGCCGCTCGTGAGTTCATCGAGGTGGAGATGAGGGAGGGGGAGTTGGCAGGTTACTTCGAGCGGGTCGTTTCCGCCACCTCCGATTTCGGCCTGGTGAAGAAGAGCCCTGAGTTTTACCGCCGGATATGCGAGATATTAGGGGTTTGCCCCCAAGAGTTGGTCCATGTCGGGGACCATTGGGAATTCGACTACGAGATCCCCAAGGGGATGGGGATAGTCGCCTTTTATCTCGACCGAAGGGGTGAGAGGGAAGGTCCTGAAGTCATACAAGACCTCCGCATACTACCGGAGGTCTTGGACGGCGGACGAGGAGGAGATTATGAAGATAGGGGTGGTGAGCGATAGCCACGGCCATATTGAGAATCTCCGCAGGGCAGCCAAGGCCCTGAAGGAAGAGGGTGTGGAGCTCATCGTCCATCTGGGGGATGACTACGACGATGTAAAGGCCCTCTCCGACATGCAGGGGGTGAAGATCATCCAGGTACCCGGGGTCTTCAGCACCTACTATCAAGAACCAGAGATCCCCAATCGTCTCATCGAGGAGTGGGAGAAGATTAGGGTGCTACTCACTCACACCCGGGAGGGGCACAAAAACGACCTACCCACTGACCTCAAACCCGAGGAAGTGGCCTCCAGGGGTGAGGTCAACATGGTCCTCTTCGGCCACACCCATGTCCCCGATGTAGCTGAGGAGGCAGGGTTGATCTGGGTGAATCCTGGGCACCTGAAGGACGAGGACAAGAAGGGTTATCCTCCCACCTATGCCTTGCTGGAGATAGGGGGTAAAGAGGTGAAGGTGCGCATCGTGGATCTCTTCGGCGGCCAAGAGCTCTTCGAGTACCCTTAACCTGTTATTATGATTGGTCCTCTCCCTATAAAGGTTTCCCACGGGGTCTACCTCCTCGGGAGTTATGAGTTCAACATCTATCTGCTAAAGGGAAGGAGGTGTGCCCTGATTGAGGGTGGGGTTAGCACCCAGTTCCCCCTTCTGCTGCGGCAGTTGGAGTATCTGGAGGTCTCCCCCCAAGATATCGATTATCTCGTTGTACTGCACTCTCATGCCGATCATATCATGACCTTCCCACCCATGCGGGAGAGCTTTCCCTGGTTGCGGGTGGCGGCCTTTTCCAGTAGCAAGGAGGTCTTCGACGATGAAAGGATTGTGGGAAAACTCAAGGAATCAGATCTGAGGGTCACGCGCTCCCTGTACAAGACCGGGATAGGGGACGGCGAGATCTATCATTCACCATTGCCCCATTTCCCCATGGATCTCTCCCTTCAGGAAGGGGATCTTATCGAGCTCGGGGATGGGGTGAAATTGAGGGTCTTAGAGACCCCAGGCCATGCCCCGGATAGCATCAGCCTCTACCTGGAAGGGGAGGAGGTCTTGTTCGTTTCGGATGCCGTGGGGGTCTTTTATCCTCCTGACCATATCAGGCCCAACTACTTTTATAACTTAGGCATGTACGAGACCTCCTTGCGACGGATCCGAGATATAGAGGCCAAGGTGCTGTGCAAGGGCCATCAGGGGATGGTGATTGGTAAGAAGAAGGTCCGGGACTACCTCCATCTGGCCTTTAGAGATGTTGAGAGGTTCAAGGGATATGTACAGGAGGCCCTGGGTGCAGGCAGGGATGAGGAGGAGGTGGGCAGGGAGATGACTGATGTCCACAAAAGAGGGGTCTTGGCCCTCTTTCCACGGGAGAGCAACGTTAAGCTCTGGCGATTGATGATCAGACGGACCTTAGAAAATATGGGTATGCCGTATCATTACGATACATAATGGTGTTAAGCAGGTTGATAGCCAAAATGTGCCACTTTTTCCTCCAGAGAAGGCATGGTAAAATCGTCTTGTGGCTGTCAAGTTCGTATACACCATGAAAATCTGATATATCTCCCTCTCCCGCTGGCGGGAGGGGGGGGGGTGAGGGTGGAAAGATAAAATCTCCCCTCACCTTAATCCTCTCCCCTTGGGGAGAGGAGATAAATTGGAGATCCTCAGCCTCAGAAGAAGAATGTTTTAAGTAAATTTATTTCTATGTAAATAAGGGATTTCCCGATTGTAATTTGTTCCATTTAGTGCAAACATATCACTGATTTTTCCGAGCAGAGACATTAAGATAGGTAGCTAGAGTGCCGAGATAAGTCGGAACAACTGACAAAAATTGGTACATATACCAAAGTATAAACCCCTTCATGCTGATCAAAACAAGAAATTACAAGTACTTCCCGAAACCATTAAGTTGGCACAAATTATGCTGTTATTAATAACCTAACATCATAATTCCAATTTTCTGGAGTGAGTACGGTGTTGGTATGCACTTTTGGGGAGGCTTTTGTATTTTTGCCCCCGATAAAATAGTAACTGGTTGGCTTATACTACCAAAATAAGAGGTATAAACGAACCAATTCGGATATAAGCAAATTAGTTAAAATGCTTATCACCGATGAAACAATCAAAGCAAGGAGACCTTAGCCATGAAAAAACTAACAGGATTTGGTACTGTTGCTTGCTCTTTCGCAGTAATGATGTGGTTGCTCACCGGATGCGCCACCGTTTTTAAGGGCACATCAGACAAGGTTTACGTTAGCTCCGAACCCTCTGGGGCAGAGGTTTACGTCGACGGACATCAAATGGGCAGCACTCCTATTAAGTTAAAGCTTAAGTCGGATGACATACACCATATTACGATCAAAAAAGAGGGTTTTAAAACACAGACTTACACCGTCACTAACCATATTGGAGTTGAATGGGTTTTACTTGACATTCTCTTTGACATTATACCTGTCATTGTAGATGCTGTCACCGGTGCTTGGTATGTTTTGGATGAACACAAAATAAATGTCTTGCTTTTAGAATCTTCGAAAATTAAAGAAGAAGTTAAGTCTCCTCAAGCTCAAGAAAAAAGTTCCCTACGTGAAACAAGTTATGCCGATGGTAGCAAATATGTTGGTGACATCGTCAATGGCAAGATGCACGGTCAAGGAACTTATATCTGGCCTAGTGGAGCTAAATATACGGGTGAATGGAAAAACGGCAAGATGAATGGGCAGGGAACTTACATTTGGCCTAATGGAGATAAATATGTAGGCGGATGGGAAAATAACAGAGCGTCTGGTGGTTGGTTATACAAAGCTGATGGCAGCAAAATGTGGGTTTACCAGGACTCGCAGAGGAAATGGATTATTAGAAGCCAATAATGTAGCGATAATATTATGAGGGTTAGAAAACTACTGAAGGTCCTCGGTCGTGTAGTTTCAGGTATAATTGCAGTCAAGATCACCTACCTTGCCTGCTATGCATTGCACTGGAACATCATTGAGAGAATTATTGGGTTTCAGGGAACTTCAAAGATTCAGCTTCCCAAATGGGCTATCGCATTGTCCTTTCTCGCCGGGTTTTTTCTGTTTGACTTCGTTTTGTACCTTATAAGCTCAAGGCAGGGAGAAAAAGACCAGAAACATGTACGAATACAGAAGGGGGGTGCCTAATGGGAAACCTTACTGCTAATTTGATCCTTATCTTTGTCCTCTTGATAATCGCTTACTTTGTTTATAATAAATAAAAAACGCCCGTGGGAAAAGCAAGAGAAGGTGTACTAAAGTTAGTTGAAATTTAGGGTAGCGGCTCCTAAAATGGTTGTAATTTTAGCCTGTTAAAACTATTTAAAAGGAGGAG
>DAOVGN010000054.1 GCA_030672385.1 Deltaproteobacteria bacterium
CCTGGGAGATATCCTCATCCCAGTCCATCGCACCCCTGCGGCCGCGGGCGACATCGGCGGCATGACCCGCTATACGTGTGGCGATCACCCCCTCCCGCACATCCTCAGGTGTGGGGAGCTTTAGATGTTCGGCCGGCGTCACATAACAGAGAAAATCCGCCCCATAGTAAGCGGCCAGGGCCCCACCGATGGCACACACGATATGATCGTAACCGGGTGCAACATCAGTCACCAGCGGCCCCAATACATAAAAGGGGGCACCCTTGCACAACTTCTTCTCCAAGACGACATTGGTCTCAATCTGGTCCAGGGGGACATGGCCTGGCCCCTCTATCATCACCTGCACCTCCGCCTCCCAGGCCCGTTCGGTCAGTTCCCCCAGAAGGAGGAGTTCCTGGATCTGGGGGCGGTCAGTAGCATCGGCGAGACAGCCTGGACGAAGGCCATCCCCAAGGCTCAGGGTCACATCATACCTTTGGGCGATCTCCAAGAGACGATCGAAATGTTCATAGAGGGGGTTCTCCTGCTCGTTATGGATCATCCACGTGGTGAGAAAGGCCCCTCCCCTGCTGACGATATCTGTTATCCTCCCCTGGGCCTTGAGCCTCTCCAGAGTGCTCAGGGTAACCCCGCAGTGGACAGTGACGAAATCCACCCCGTCCTTGGCGTTTCTCTCGATGACCTCGAAGATGTCGTCGGGGGTCATCAAGACGATCCCGCCCTTGCGCCCTGCCACCTCAATGGCGGCCTGGTAGATAGGTACCGTCCCCACCGGCAGGGGGGACCTCTCCAAGATGAGCCTCCTGATGTAATCGATATCCCCTCCCGTGCTCAGGTCCATAACCGCATCGGCACCGGCCTCAACCGCCACCTCGAGCTTCTGGAGCTCTTCTGCGGGATCGGCGTGGTCTGATGATGTCCCGATATTGGCATTTACCTTGACGGTCAGACCCTCCCCAATCCCCTTTGGTTGAAGCCCTCGGTGGCCCCTGTTGGCAGGGATGACAATCTTCCCTTCGGCCACCCCCTCTATGAGTACCTGAGGTTCCACCCCCTCACTGCGGGCTACCTCCTCCATCTCAGGGGTGATCTCTCCTCGCTTTGCCTTAGCGAGCTGAGTCTCTATCATATTCTCTCCTATTGATCTCAATGACCTTCTGGGCTACTTCTCCAGGGTCTCTGCCCAGGACCCGGATCATGGGCTCCTTTCCCCATCCCCCCTCGTCATAGACCACATCCGGCACCTGGCCTGCCCCTGTCAAGACATTCCCCACCCCCCATGCCAGCGAACGCCCTTCCTCCTCCCTGACCTCCTGTGTCTCTTGCCTCCGATCAAAGCTGAACAGATGCAACCCTCCCTCCTGACAGACCTGTAAGATATGGGGGGAGAATCTTATGTTCATGGCCGAGCGCAAGGAGGGTTCGTACCCCATGACGGCCAGGATGACCGAGGCGATATGCTGGGAGGCGCCAAATTCGGGGGCATCAGCCGTTACAATGGTATCCTTTAACCGTACTATCCTTCCGGGAAAGGCGGCCACATCCCCTTTGTCTTGGGCAAAGGGAAGGGCATAACCGAGATTGGAGGAGACCTCGGGGATGAGCCTTCCTATCCCCTCCTCCCCTTTCAATCGAGTGATGGCCTCGTTTAAGACCTTTATCACCTCATACCGCTCCCTCTCCTTGGCAAGATAGGCATAGGGATTGGTGAACTTTATCCCCTTCCCGATTGCAAAGGCCGCCTTGATGCTCAAGAGGGTCAGAGATCTACCCCTCTTTACCGCCTCCCGTAGAGAGGCCCCTTTGGCCAACTCCGTGGCGATGGCAGCAGAGAGGACACATCCTGTCCCATGCACCTCTTTCACATCCGCCCTCTCCGAGCTAAACTCCGTGAACTCTGATCCATCAAAGAGGAGATCCACCGGGTCTCCTCCCAGGTGTCCTCCCTTCACCAGGACGGCCTCAGCACCGAAACTGCGGATCCGGCGGGCAGCCTCCTTCATCTCCGCCACTCTCCTTACCTCGATGCCTGCCAGTGCCTCGGCCTCGGGGAGGTTAGGGGTCACCAAAAAGGCCATGGGGAACAATTCCTTACGCAGTGCGTCCCGCCCCTCCTCATTCAGGAGGCTGCTGCCGTCTTTGGCCATCATAACGGGATCTACTACCAACTTTTTCATCCGATATTCAGCCATCTTTCCCGCCACCAGCTTCACCACCCCGGCATCCCATAACATCCCCGTCTTTGCAGCATCAGCCCCCATGTCGGAGAAGATGGCATCCATCTGCGTCTCGATAAAAGGGAGGGGAACTGGATATACCGACTGGACCCCCAGGCTGTTCTGGGCGGTGAGGGCAGTGATCACACTCATCCCATGTCCCCCTAAGGTGGCGATGGTCTTCAGGTCTGCCTGGACCCCAGCCCCACCCCCTGTGTCAGAGCCCGCGATGGTCAAAACCCTCCTCATCGCTCCTTCTCAAGCCTTTCGGCAATCAAGGCGGCGGCCTTCTCCCCGGATAACAGCATCCCCCCGAAGATAGGCCCCATCCTATAGGCACCAAAGGTGGCGTTGGCGGACATCCCCGCCACGAATACCCCGGGGAAGACCTCTTTTGTGTTCTCCAGGGTCTTGTGCTCCGCCACCTCCGCCCAGAGGGACTTCTCACCCATGATCCCTCCCGTAGGGGTAAGGAGATCGGCATCTACCTTGCGCTCAATGACCTTGACCACCTCTGTATCGTGCCCTGTGGCATCGATTACATATCTACTTCTAATGGTCAGAGGATCCACATGGAGGCCGGCCATCTGAACCGCCGTCCAGTTCAAGACCAGACCGACCACCCTCTCCTGGCGCACCATTACATCCTCTACACTCATCAGATTAAATATCTTTGCGCCCACCTGGGCGGTCTTGGAGCAGATGGTCGAGGTGGACTCCACGGCATCGGCCGTGTAATAACCATCTTCGTATAGCTCGCTCCTGATGCCGAACTCATCCAGGATCCTTTTCCCCTCCTCCTGCACCACTATCTCGTTGAACATCATCCCCCCACCCCACATCCCCCCTCCGATGCTCAGTTTCCGTTCGAAGAGGGATACCTTATAGCCATCCCTGGCCAAGTAGTACGCCGCTATTAACCCTGCAGGGCCTCCTCCGACAACTGCTACATCAACCTCTAGGTAGGCCTTGAGCTTCTGCAAAAATCTCTCGATAATGGCCCGAGAAATGACGACCTCATCTATAACCATACAATAAGCCCCCTTTCAAATGAAATGGCCGCAAATTCCATGCCGGAAGTTACGGCCGTTGTGTTAACCTACGCCGCTTCCCTACGCTGGAATTACCCATGCAGGTTCAAAGGGTCATCCCCAAAGCGGGATTTCTCAGCCCTTGCGAGCTCCCCTAGCAATGACTATCCACTTTTTATCTACAATTTATAATAGGGTTCGCCGAAGAGAATGTCAATGAAAATCTGCCCTGAACCTTGACATTTACCCCCCCTTCCTATAATAATCGTCTTAAAAGGAAAGGGGATGTTGCAAAACAAAGAGATAATCCTGGGTGTTACCGGAGGTATTGCCGCCTACAAGGCGGTGGAACTCCTCCGTGAGATGATTAAAGGGGGGGCAAACGTCCATGTGGTGATGACCCAAAACGCCCAACAGTTCGTCTCCTCCCTCACCTTTCAGACCCTATCGGGCAACCCTGTCCTGTGTGAGATGTTCCGCCTCTTTACGGGCTCTAAGATTGGGCACGTGGCCATGGCTGATATCGCAGACCTCATGGTGATCGCCCCAGCTACGGCGAACACCCTGGGGAAGATAGCAAACGGCATCGCCGATGACCTCCTCTCCACCATGGTAATGGCCATGAAGGTCCCCGTGCTCCTAGCCCCTTCTATGAATGTAAATATGTGGGAGAGTAGCTTCGTGCAAAATAATATCCAGAAGCTCAAGGCCCATGGGTATCAGTTTATAGGGCCGGCAGAGGGGGACCTGGCTTGCGGGAGTATGGGTAGTGGAAGGTTGGCCGACATCGCAGAGATCATAGAGAAGATTGAAGATATCTTCACCAAAAAGGACCTCCAAGGCCAGCACGTCCTGGTAACGGCCGGTCCTACTTTAGAACCAATTGATGCGGTCAGATATTTAACCAACCGATCTACTGGTAAGATGGGCTTCGCTTTGGCGAAGATAGCACGCAGAAGGGGGGCTGAGGTGACCTTGATCACCGGACCAAACTATCTCTCTCTCCCCCGAAGGGATATCCCGCAGATCGTGGTCCAGTCTGCTCGGGAGATGCGCGATGTCATACTAGAACACTACCAAGACTGCAACATCGTCATCATGGCCGCGGCCGTGGCCGATTTCCGTCCCCAAAATACCCTTCAGGAGAAGATTAAAAAGAAATCCGATACCTACCTCTTAGGGTTGGAGAAAAACCCCGATATTCTAAAAGAGTTGGGAGAAAACAAGGGTCACCACCTGCTGGTGGGTTTCGCCGCCGAGACCAGTGAACTAATGGAGAATGCTGAGGCAAAGCTGAGAAAGAAAAACCTCGACCTCATCGTTGCCAACGACGTCACACAACCCGGGGCGGGTTTTGGGGCAGATACAAATATCGTCAAAATATTAGATGCCCGCGGAAGGGCCAGAAAATTCCCCCTCCTGAGCAAGGATGAGGTGGCCAATCTAGTTTTGGATCAAGTGGTAAAATTGGTTAAGAAAAGGGAGAAAGATCAACCCTGGCCTCACAACTGGTGAGTTGGACTAGGCCAAGCCCCACGTCAATTCAGCCCCTGCCAATTGCTCCTTCAGTTTTTTAAGGGCCTCACCCTCAATCTGTCTCACTCGTTCCCGGGAGATGCGGAATTTATCCCCCACCGCCTGCAGGGTCATGGGATCCTCGGTCATAATCCGATGGCGGATGATAAACCTCTCCCTCTCGTTCAGTGTTCCCAGGACCTCTTCAACCTTATCCCTGAGGGCTGTATCTTCTTCCCTATCACCCAGGATTTCCTCTTGATCAGGGGAAAAATCGGGTAAAAGCTCCAAAAAACTAACTTTCTTATCAAATCCCAGCGTGGCATCCAGGGAAAGATCCCGCCCGGCAAACCTTTCCTGCATCTCCTCAATGTCTGAGCATCGCACATTGAGCTTTTGAGCCAACTCCTGGAGTTTCTCTTCTTTATGTTCCTCATCAGCCAGGCCCTTTATCTTCCCCATCTTATAGAAGAGCTTCTTTTGAATCTGGGTGGTCCCGACCTTTACCAAGCTCCAGGAGCTTATGATGAAGTTTTGGATATAGGCCCTTATCCACCAGATGGCGTAAGAGATAAACCTGTAACCCTTATAGGGATTAAATTTCTTTAAGGCCATCATCAGGCCTATGTTTCCCTCCTGAATTAGGTCTAGTAGCTTTATCCCGTAGCCCTTGTACTCCAAGGCCACCTTTACCACAAACCTAAGATTGGAGGTAATAAGCTTGTGGGCAACCTCCACATCGTTCTTCTCATTATACCTTATTGCCAGATCAAACTCTTCCTCCGGTTTCAAGATAGGATACTGCTTGATCTGGGCCAGGTAATGGCTGAGGTTATCACTTAAGACAGGCAAGCTCTCGTTCATAGTTATCACCCCAAAATTATTGGCACTCACCTTAAATGAGTGCCAATAAAATAGCGAAACACCAAATCCTTGTCAAACCTAAAAATAGCTAATCTAAAGGAAATAAAGGGGGAGAATTGGCGATTTTCTATCTAATTTATTTAAATAATCAATATATCTCCTTTTTTAAAACTTTAGGGTAGCTAACAGACAACCTTGATGGAGGACTGGCAAGGCCTTTAAATCGCATGATCTAATATGAGACAAAATGGTTAGAGAGACTTTGTCCAACCCCGAAATAGGTCATGATAAAGCCCTGGTAACAATCTCTGCAATATCCATAACCTCTAATCTATGCTCCATCTCCTCTACCTTAATCGCATCTTCCAGCATCTTGGCGCATTGTGGACATGAAACAGCTAAGACACTGGCCCCGGTATCAAGGGCTTGCCTTACCCTGATTCTATTGGGGCTGTCCTCACCCCCACCCAGGATATCGGTAAAGAAATTTCCGCCTCCTCCTCCACAACAGAAGGCGTTCTCCCTATTTTGATCCATCTCGACCAGCTCAACCCCAGGGATGGAACTCAGGATCTTTCGCGGGACCTCATACACCCCATTATGTCTCCCTAAATAACAGGGATCATGATAGGTTATCCTGGCCCTGTATTCCTTTAATGGCATCATTTGGGACTGGATCAAGGGGGCCAAAATCTGAGTATAATGATAGACTTCGAATTCTCCCCCAAGGCCTGGATAATCCTGTCTGAGGGCATTAAAGGCATGTGGATCGAGGGTGATGATCTCTTTTGCTCTAAGCTCCTTGAATAAAGCGATATTCTGTTCGGCCAGCAACTGAAATAAACCTGCCTCACCAAGGGCTCTCACCTCATTTCCATCACAACCCTCTCTACTGCCAAGGATGCCGAAAGAGACCCCCGCCTTCATAAGAAGATTCCCCACCGCCCTCGCAATCTTTTGCCCCCGCTCATCATATGAGCCGACACAGCCAATATAAAAGAGGTACTCCTGACCATCATAGGTTTCAATAGAGGTACCATCTGCCCATGTCCCCCTCTCATTAGCTGGCTCCTTATAGGGATTACCGTGGACATAAATGTTTTTCAGGTAATCTCTTACAACAGATGGTATCACCCCTTTATTTACCATTTCTTCCCTGGCTGCGATGAAGATATTGACCAAATCATCGCTGAAGGTAAATACGCAGTTCTCAACACAGTTGGCACACGTAGCGCAGGAGAAGAGGATTTCCTGAAAACGTTCGCTGTTTTGTATCTCATCATTGAGCCATGCCCTTATCAACCACATCCTGCCTCCGGGAGCGTAGGTCTCAAACCGAAATTTCCGGTACGATGGGCAGTTAAAATCGACATAATCACCCGTAAGTTTGCAGTAACCACACCTGAAACACCTATGAATAATCTCCTCATATTTCATCTACGCGACCTCCCAATTTCCAGGATTCATAATCCCATCGGGGTCTAAATTCTTTTTTATCATCTTCATTAGATTCCATGTATTTGGATCCATTTTCTCAATGGCCATTCTCTGCTCCTCTATTGTTGGCTTCCAAAAAACGCCACCAACTACCAAGGCATAATCGCTTACCTCCTGCAATGCCTTCCTCACTCTATCCATCATGTCAGGATCTGCCCGATTGAACGTAAAGGAAAACCCAAACATCATACAGTGACCTCGCCCGATAATCCTAGCCATGGCAGAGTATGCAAGATCATACTTTGAGGCCAGCTCCACTAATTTTCTG
Source organism: Deltaproteobacteria bacterium (assembly GCA_030672385.1). GTDB lineage: Bacteria > Desulfobacterota > B13-G15 > B13-G15 > RBG-16-54-18 > DAOVGN01. The sequence goes on from DAOVGN010000054.1 coordinate 7,392, forward strand.
GTGCACCCCAGATACCGCTCAACCAAGAGGATCGGCCCGGAATACTCAAAGCCACCACCCTTTTTTACATCTGCAAATCTACTGACACTCCTCTGAGGCATCTCTAGGAGCGTTTGCTTCATCGCCAACCCAACCGACATAAACCCACCATCTTTGCCCTTTATAAACCTATCAAGTGCACCAAAGATCAACTTTTTCTTAAACTCAAGTTCCTCATCGGTATCACCGGTCATAAATATGGTTATATGGTGGTTATCTTTGAATATCATGGGTAATGGCTGGGTGAAGATGTTTATATCTTCTACCATTTCAGTATGGGTAAGCTCATATATAATATCTGGGACAAGATTTCCCCTATCCGTCACAAATATTTCTACGTCTCTCATCCGCTTTCTGGGATAGAGCTTAAGTGCCACTTTGGTAATGATACCAGTAGCCCCAAACCATCCCAAAAAGAGTCCTGATAGATCTGGAAGTGGTGCCCCCTTTGAAAACCAATCCGGGGATAGAGAGCAAGATCCAATCTTGCAGATATCCCCAGATGGTAACACAACTTCTAATCCAGCAACCATGTCTGAATTGAAGCCATACTGTTGTGTGAGCCTACCCTGGCCATGTATCATCACGTTTGCCGCTATTGTTGCTGTTGCAGGAGAATCAGGAATACTGTGCCGTAACCTGGGATAGTTTTTGTCCAAGTATGACTTCAATAAACCATGTGAAGTTCCTCCTTCAACAATTACATATCGTGCTTTTTCATTGACCTCAATGATCTTATTCATCCTTTTCATATCAATTACTATTCCCCCCCTCAGGGGAATGACCAGACCGGTTAAGGCCATACCTGCGCCCATGGGGACGATCGGTATTTTATTTTGGTTTGCAAGCCTTACAATCTTTTGTATCTCCTCCACGGTTTTGGGCACAACCACATAGTCTGGTTTATGGGGAGGCATCAAACCAGGGTCTCGTGCATAGAAATAAAGCTCCTCAGGCTGATTAGAGACATAATGTTCCCCCACTATCTCAGTAAGTGAACGGTTGATATCGCTCATGCTATTCCCCCTCCGTCTCTGGCTCTTCTCCTATGGCCATTCTACAAAGGTCAACAATATGAATGGGCTTTATCCCTCTCTTGGCGATTTCAGTGGCTAGTGCATCTTGACAGCCATGGCAGTTAAATACACAATACTCTGCACCATGCGCCACCATGTCATCTATATTCCTCCTCTGCACATCATGCGCAAGCTCATAACCATACATCATTCTAAAAATACTTCCGCAGCACAGGGCATTTTCTCCCTGATAGGTCCTGTCAACCAGATCAACGCCGATCAATTTCATGATATCTTCCACATAATGATGCGTATCAGGGCAAAGGCGAGATGAGCATGGCCTCTGGTAGGCCACCTTCACACCCACAGGTCTTATCTCATCGCGTAATTCCTGCAATCTGTTATATAGATATTCGAAATAATGAACGGACTTGAAGGGAACTTCCATACCAAAGGCAGGTGCAAGGGAGGTGAATGCAGCGTAACACTCATCATGCATAAACACGACCTCTTTGACGCCCAGTTTCTTAATGTTGTCGATCACCATGGGCAGTCTTTCTTTTATGATCGACGTATTGGCAAAATGGATATATACCACGTTGCAGAAGTATTCCTGGCCGAAAAAATAAGAGGGCATGACGTCCTCAAACAGCCTTCCCTTAACCAGCTCCAAGAACTGGGCCATAAAACCAAATGACAACGCCTTTTCTTTCATTTCTCCCAGTTTATACTTCCCCCGGGGTTCCCCGATATTGATCCACTGCCTCGTTATGGCGCGTGGTGCGGTGAGAATCCCCTTATCCTCTCTTCGCTGGGTAATGAGATAAAAGGGATGATTCCCTCTTTTGCAATATTCCTCACATGCGTAACATGTAACACAATCGTCTAAGACAATAGAATCCTCTCCTTTAATTATCTTCAACATCTCCTCTTTTGCCTCATCCTTCCCGACATCAATATATTGACACTTCACCAAGCAGGCACCGGTTGGACAGGTTTTGCAGAGATCTTCATCAAACTTTAGCGTCGTCATATTACCCCTTACCCCCTTTAGCATTCTATCGTTCATATTCCCACATGTCTCACCATTTCAGGACGTACAGCTAGTCTTTCAACCCAATTCACCCTCATCCCCTGCTTGATACTATTCCTTTGTTAAACACGCCCTAGGGTGTGGGTTGGACCACTCTCCTGATAAAGACAAATCCGTCCGGGGTTTTGAAGCTGGTATCGGTGGTGGCGTCGTTGTTGCTGTCCTTAATCAACACCCACGCTAATCTTCGAAGGGAAGAGTTGGAGATATCCCTCCCCGCTTTCATCACCACCTTATGGGGTAGGCAGCGATAACGATAATGGCGGTAGTCACATCCCGGGTGTTCTCCAGGCGATGGGGAGCACCTACCGGGATCCAAATGGCGTCTCCTTCCTTGACCTCCCTCTCCTCCTCCCCTACCTTCATCACCCCACCACCCTTGAGGATGAAGTAGATCTCCTCCACAGGGTCCACATGTTCCTCTATCACGTTCCCAGGGGGAATGAGAGCATGGGCGAGGAACTCTATCCCTTTGAGAAAATGGCTGGTCATGACCATCTTGGCCGTAGCCCCGCCGTGAGCGATGTAGGTGGTCTCAAGCACTTCAGGGTCATCTATATTTCTAACTATCATCGCCCATTCCCCCTTGCCTATTCTATTCTCTCCAATTCTTTGGGATATCTCCTTGCCAGATCGACATAGAGCTGCTTACCATACACCCAAAACTCCTTATGCTTCTGCTGAACATCACCGATGATCTTGGCTGGTACCCCTACCACCATCTTTCCAGGCGGTATCCGCTGACCATTTGACACTACGCATCCCTCACCCACGATGCACCACTCACCTATCTCGGCATCGAAGCAAATAACCGCTCCCATCCCTATGACGGCATAGTCGGCGATCACCTTCCCGTGGACCACTGCCCCATGCCCTATGGTTACCCGTTCCCCTATCTGACTGAGGCCATTGGGTGTCATGTGCACAACAGCGTTCTCCTCGATGGCTGTGCCGGGGCCAATCTTGATACTCCCGTAGTCACCCCTCAGGATAACCCCATGACCGATGTAACAGTCCTCCTCGATGACCACATCCCCGATCACCCTCGCCGAATCGCTCACATATGACCCCCTGCCTACCTTCGGCCTACGCTCCCCAAACCTGTAAAGGGCCATCGAAACCTCCCTAAGATCTACTTCGTAGTGTGCTAACACATACCCCTGGGAAAGTCAAGAATTCAGCCCAGCTTTCGATTGCTCTATATATTGACACGCCAGTCTATTTGGCCGATAATGATATGCTATAATAAACCAAAAGACAAAGAGGTAATGATGAAGGCCAGAGGAAGAGTCTGGAAGTTCGGTGATGATGTGGATACCGATGTCATCATCCCAGCCAGGTATCTGAATACATCGGACCCCCAGGAGTTGGCTCAGCACTGTATGGAGGACGCTGACCCCACCTTTGCCCAGAGGGTTCAACCGGGAGACATCATCCTAGCTGGAAAGAACTTTGGCTGTGGTTCCTCCAGAGAGCATGCCCCCATTGCCATTAAGGCCGCTGGCATATCCTCTGTGATCGCCACGGGGTTTGCTCGGATCTTCTACCGCAATGCCTTTAACATGGGGCTCCCCATCTTGGAATCTCCAGAGGCGGCGGAAGGATGCCAACAAGGGGATGATTTGGAGGTGGATCTGGACAAGGGGGAGATCCGCAACCTTACACAAGGAAAGACCTTTATGTCACACCCCATCCCCCCCTTCATGCAGGAGTTGATCAAGGATGGGGGGTTGATGAAGCATATCGCCAAGAGGTTAAAAAAACCCGCTTGAAGAGAGAGAGGCGCTATCGTAGGTGGGAGGAAAAGGACGGGCTGGTCCCCTGCCGAGTAAGAGTGAAGGAAACCGACCTCTACATCCTAGCCTGTACCTCTGTGGAGAGGGAGGCCGAGGAGGCAACCATCCGCTTCCGCCATCAAATAGATGAATATATCAAGAGGGAACCCCTCTTTAGGGAGAGCCTCCTCCCCCTCCCCATGAATCCCTGGGCACCGGAGATCGTGGGTGAGATGCTTGCCGCCTCTCGGAAGGCAGGGGTGGGACCAATGGCCGGGGTAGCCGGCGCCATTGCGGAGTTTGTGGGCAAGGCCCTGTTGGCCTTCTCCCCAGAGGTGGTGGTGGAAAACGGCGGGGACATCTTTCTCAAAATCAATAACGAGAGAAAGATCGGGATATTTGCCGGCCGTTCTCCTTTGAGCATGAGGGTGGGGATCAGGATTCCCCCTGAGAGGACCCCTTTGGGGGTCTGCACCTCCTCTGGCACAGTGGGGCATTCTAAGAGCTTCGGCAGGGCAGGTGCAGTCTGTCTCATTTCACCCTCAGCCACCTTGGCCGATGCGGCAGCTACCTCTTTGGGGACTATCGTGCAGGGGAAAAAGGACATTGAAAGGGCCCTGGAAGAGGGGCAGAGGATCTCCGGGTTGGAGGGAATAGTAATTATATCGGATGATGCACTGGGGGCTTGGGGGGACTTTGAATTGGTAAAACTGTAGGAGGGAATGACCTATATGTATACCCAAAAGATAGTCCTGCGCTTCTCCAAGAAGACATGGGACAAGCCCATCGTCTATAGGCTAGCCAAGGAGTATGACCTGGTCTTCAATATCCTCAAGGCGAGCATCTTCCCAAAACAGGAAAGCGTCATGATCCTGGAGTTGAGCGGCACCGAGGAGAACTACCACCGGGGGATAGAGTACCTGATGAACAAGGGGATCACCGTTGAGCCCATCGAGCACGACATCGAGCGTGATGACACCACCTGCATCCACTGTGGGGCCTGTACCGCCGTGTGCCCCACCGAAGCCCTCTCAATCAAGAGGGAGACCATGGAGGTGCTCTTCTCCACCGAGATGTGCGTTGGATGTGAGCTCTGTATAAAGGCCTGTCCTGTACGGGCCATGAAGGCCAGTTTTTAGGGTGGGGCTCTTGCATGAGGTCCAGGCACAAGAAGGTCGCTGTCGCTATGAGCGGAGGGGTGGACAGCTCCGTGGCCGTCGCCCTCCTCCAAGAAGAGGGGTATGAAGTCATCGGTCTCTGGATGCAGTTGTTGGGAGAGGAAACCACAGAAAGAGATCCATCCTTCCACGATGCCCATCGCTCAGCCAAGACTCTGGGAATCCCCCTCTATACCGTAGACCTTCGTTCCCTCTTTCAAGAAAAGATCATAAACTACTTCCTCCAAGAATATATGTCCGGCAGGACCCCAAATCCCTGCGCCCTCTGCAACCCTAAGATCAAGTTTGGCGCATTGCTGGAAAAGGCCCTGGAGTTGGGGGCGGAACGCTTCGCCACAGGCCACTACGCACGGATAAAATGGGATCCAAATGCGGAGAGGTTCATCATACTCAGGGGCATCGACAGTGCAAAAGATCAGTCTTATTTCCTCTGGGGGTTATCCCAGGGGCAGCTATCCCGATGCATCCTCCCCAACGGGGGCTTGACCAAGGGGGAGGTAAGGAAAATAGCACAAAAAAGAGGACTGCCCCTGAGCGAGTGGGGGGAGAGCCAGGAGATATGCTTCATCCCCCAGGGCGACTACCGGGATTTCCTGCAAAAAAGGCTCAAGGGAAAGCTACCATCTGGAGGGGAGATCGTCGACAAAGACGACCGACCCTTGGGGAGACATCGGGGGATCTTCAGCTTTACCATTGGGCAACGACAGGGGATCGGAATCCCCTCGCGGCAGCCCTATTATGTCCTGAGGATAGACCCCACCACCAACCGCGTAGTGGTGGGAGCAAAGGAAGACCTGTTTGCCAAGGGGCTGGTAGCCCAGGGGATGAACTGGGTCTCCATACCACCTCAGCAGAAGGAGTTCAGGGCGATGGGTAAAATTAGATATCGCCATCCCGGGGACCTTTGTACTGTCACGCCCCGCGGAGAGGATGAATGCATCATTAACTTCGATGAACCCCAAGAGGCCATCACTCCTGGACAGGCCTTGGTCCTGTACCAAGACGATGTGTTGCTGGGGGGAGGATGGATATGGGAGGTCTGCGGTGAGCAGGGGAATGGCCGCCATCGTGACCTTAGGTTGTAAGGTCAACCAATTCGAGAGTGAGGCTATTGGAGAGACCCTGGAGGAAATGGGCTGGAAAGTGGTCCCCTTTGCTCCAGGGTTGGATCTTACCATCGTCAACACCTGTGTGGTCACCACCAGAGCGGAGGCAGACTCCAGGCGCTGGATTCGCAGGGCCAGGAGGGTAAATCCAAGAGGGCTTCTACTGGTAATTGGATGTTACCCACAGATCGATCTCCAAAGTGTCATCACCCTCGGCCCCGACGGAGTGGCTGGAAATCAGGAGAAGGAATCCATACCCGATATCATAGAGGAGATAAACCAAGGAAAGAGGCCGGTGATAAGGGTGGGGGATATCATGGAGGCCGAGACCCCACCCGCCCTGCAGGCCACGCACTTCCGCCGTCACACCAGGGCCTTTCTGAAGATCCAAGATGGCTGCAACGCCCGTTGCAGCTACTGCATCGTCCCCCTGGCCCGGGGCAGAAGTCGCAGCATCCCTCCTTCCCAGATCCTTGCCAGCCTTCAAAGTCTCAGTGCAGCAGGCTATCGGGAGGTCGTTCTTGCTGGTATCCACCTCGGCACCTACGGTCTGGATCTCAACCACAAGACCACCCTCCTGGACCTGTTGCGCCATATTGAAGAGGAGAAAAGCCCTGCCCGCATTCGACTGAGCTCTCTGGAACCACAGGAGGTAATCCCGGAGTTGGTCCATTTTATCTCCTCCTCCCAGAAGGTCTGCCCACACCTCCACCTCCCCCTCCAGAGCGGTGCTGAAGAGATACTCCGGCGCATGAATCGCCCTTATACAGGGGAATTCTTCCATGACCTGGTGCTTCAAATCTATGAGGAGATTCCCAACGTGGCCATTGGTGTCGACGTCATGGTGGGCTTTCCCGGGGAGGATGAAAAGGCCTTTCAGAAGACCTATGATCTCCTCGAAGACCTCCCCATCAGCTACCTTCATGTCTTCCCCTTTTCCCCCCGCCCGCTGACCATGGCCGCCAGGATGAACCAGCAGGTGGAAATGCGGGGTAGAAAGGAGAGGGTGAAGGCCCTGCGCGATCTGAGCAGGGAGAAAAGGAGGGACTTTTACTCACGCTATATAAATAAAACCCTTTCCCTCTTGATCGAGCACCGTCGGGAAGAGGGGATATTAAGGGGGCTCTCTGGAAACTACATCTTCTGTCTCTTGGAGGGAGGAGACGAGCTGATGGGCAAAGAGGTAGAGGTGATACTCAAAGAAGTGAAGGGGGAGAGGGGGGTGGGGAAACTTACCCAGAGACTTTAACTGGCGTAGGCAGCCTCCCCCCTCTCTGCAACGGAGGGGGACTCGATCCGGAAGACTATCCGCCCCCCTTTCAATTCTGCAATCACCCTGCTCCCATCCAGTACCTTCCCCTCCACAATCTGTTTGGCAAGAGGGGTCTCAAGTTCCCTCTGGATGACCCTCTTGAGGGGACGCGCCCCATAAACCGGATCGTATCCCGCCTCGGCCAGATGTCCCTTGACCTCCTCGGTCAACTCCTGAGTGATCCCCTGTCCCTCAAGGCGGGCCTGGAGATGAGCGACCTGGATCTGGACGATTGCCAGCAGCTGTTCTTTGGTAAGGGAGCGGAAGACCACGATCTCATCCACCCTGTTGAGGAACTCGGGCCGGAAGTGCTGGCGCATGGCCGCCAGGACCTGCTCCTTCATTCCCTGATAGCTCTCTTCATCTGTCCCACTGAACTCGAGGATATAATTGCTACCGATATTGGAGGTCATGATGATCACCGTGTTCTTGAAATCCACTGTCCTACCGTGGGAATCGGTGAGCCTGCCATCATCCAAGATCTGCAGCAAGATGTTGAAGCAGTCGTGGTGGGCCTTCTCGATCTCATCAAAGAGGATCACCGAATAGGGCTTCCTTCGCACCGCCTCGGTGAGCTGACCACCCTCTTCATAGCCCACATACCCCGGGGGGGCACCGATGAGCCTGGCCACGGTGTGTTTCTCCATATATTCGGACATGTCGATGCGGATCATGTTGTTCTCATCGTCGAAGAGGGCCTGGGCCAGGGCGCGGGCAAGCTCGGTCTTGCCAACCCCCGTGGGCCCCAGGAAAATAAAGCTGCCGATGGGGTGGTTGGGATCCTTTATCCCGGCCCGGGCCCGAATGACTGCGTCGGCAACTGCCTGGACCGCTTCATCCTGCCCCACCACCCTGTGGTGGAGTTCCTCCTCCAGACGCAGCAGCTTCTCCTTCTCCCCCTCCAGGAGTTTGCTCACAGGGATACCCACCCAGCGGCTCACCACTTGTGCGATGTCTTCTTCATCCACCTCCTCCTTCAGAAGCATCGTGCCCCCCTGCTTCTCTTGGAGTCGCTCCTCCTCCGCCCGCAACTTATGCTCCATACTGGTCAGCTTGCCGTACTTGAACTCCGCAGCCCGGTTCAGATCGTAGTCCCTCTCCGCCTGTTCGACCTGTACCTTGACCTCCTCTATCTCCCGCTTCAGGTCCCTCACCTTGGCTATGGCCCCCTTCTCCGCCTCCCATTGGGCCTTTAGATCATCGGCTTGGACCTTGAGATCGGCGTGCTCCTTCTCCAACCGCCTGAGCCTCTCCTTGGAGCCGGCGTCCTTCTCCTTCTTGAGGGCCTCCCTTTCTATCTCCAACTGCATCAGGCGCCGGGTGATCTCGTCCAGTTGTACAGGCATGCTGTCGATCTCTGTGCGGATCTTGGCGGCGGCCTCATCGACCAAGTCAATGGCCTTATCTGGCAAAAACCTATCGGAGATGTAACGATGGCTCAGGACCGCTGCCGCCACCAGAGCGGAGTCCTTTATCCTGACCCCGTGGTGGACCTCATATCGCTCCTTGAGCCCCCGTAAGATGGAGATGCTCTCCTCTACCGTCGGCTCGTCCACCAGCACAGACTGGAATCTCCTCTCCAGGGCGGCGTCCTTCTCGATATGCTTGCGGTACTCATCCAGGGTGGTGGCCCCGACGCAGTGCAGCTCCCCCCTGGCAAGCATGGGTTTGAGGAGATTACTGGCATCCACGGCCCCCTCAGCCGCCCCTGCCCCTACCACGGTGTGGAGCTCATCAATGAAGAGGATGATCTGCCCCTCGGACTCCTGGATCTCCTTCAAGACCGCCTTGAGGCGTTCTTCGAACTCTCCACGATATTTGGTCCCGGCGATGAGGGTACCCATATCCAGGGCCACAATCCTCTTCTCCTTCAACCCCTCGGGGACATCCCCCCGCAGGATCCTCTGGGCGAGGCCCTCTACGATGGCGGTCTTACCCACCCCCGGATCACCGATGAGGACGGGGTTGTTTTTGGTCCGGCGGGAAAGGATCTGTATCACCCGTCTAATCTCCTCATCCCTGCCGATGACCGGGTCCAGCTTCCCCTGACGTGCCAGCTGGGTGAGGTCCATCCCATAGCGCTCCAAGGGCTGATAGGTATCCTCTGGATTCTGGCTGGTCACTCTCTGACTCCCCCGGATGGTCAGCAAGGCCTTCATCAACCCATCCCTGGTGACCCCGGCCTCCTTCAGGATACGGCCACAGGCCCCATCGTCCTCCAACATAGCCAACAGGAGGTGCTCCACGCTGACGTAATCATCTCGAAACCTCTTGGCCTCCTCTTCAGCGCCGGCCAAGATTCGGTTAAACCCCTGGGTAGCATATATCTGCCCAGCAGCACCAGAGACCTTAGGGATGTTCCTTAGGTGTGCCTCCACCATCCCCTTCACGCCATGCGGGGTGATATTCATCTCCTCCAAGAGGAGGGGAATGAGACCATCGGGCTGCTCCAGGAGGGCCAACAACAGGTGTTCAGGCTCAACCTTTTGATGGTTGTATCTGGCAACTAAGGCCTGCACACCTTGCAGGGCTTCCTGGGCCTTTTGGGTGAACCGATCTATGTTCATAATTCTCGCCTACCTCCCTATATTTCGTAAGCGGTCAGCATTCAGTGGTCAGCACTCAGTTTCTCGATGAAAGATGCAGGCATGCACTTCGCCTCAGTCACATCATTGACGATACACTCATCCTCTGGGCTCTTCTGTAATTTGAAACCTTTCACTTAATACCTCAGGATTTAGTTTTCTGCCAACTTACCAAAGCTAACGGCTAATTGCTGACGGCTAAACGCTTACTTTATTTCTTTTCCTCAAACTCGGCGTCGATCACGTCCTCACCCTTTGCACCCTCTTCGGTTCCCTGAGCCTCCGTTGCCTGACCCTTTTGGGCGGCCTGTTGATAGGCAGCGGCACTCAGGGCATGGGCGGCCTGCTGGAGGTCGCTGATGAGGCCCTTGAGCCTGTCCACATCGCCCCCTTCCTTGACGGCCTGGCGGATGTCGTTGATGAGTTGCTCGCAGCGGGCCTTTTCATGAACCGACACCTTGTCCCCGAGGTCCTTTAACTGCCGCTCCACCTGATAGGCGAGGCTGTCCGCCTGGTTGCGGACCTCCACCTCTTCTCGACGGTTCTTGTCCTCGGCAGAATGGATCTCGGCATCCTTGACCATCTTATCGATCTCATCATTTGAGAGGCTGGTGGATCCAGTGATGGTGATCTGCTGTTCCTTCCCCGTGGCCTTGTCCTTGGCGTTCACGTTGAGTATCCCATTGGTGTCAATGTCGAAGGTCACCTCGATCTGGGGGACACCCCGCGGTGCGGGCGGGATGCCCTCGAGGCGGAAGTGCCCCAGGGTTCGGCTGTCCCTGGCCATCTCCCTCTCACCTTGCAGCACGTGGATATCCACGGCCGTCTGGCTGTCCTCGGCGGTGGTAAAGATCTCACTGCGCTTCACCGGGATAGTGGTGTTGCGCTCAACGATCTTGGTCATTACCCCTCCCAAGGTCTCCAAACCGAGGGAAAGGGGCGTAACGTCCAACAGCAGCACATCCTTCACCTCGCCTGCGATAATGCCTGCCTGGATGGCCGCTCCTGCGGCCACTACCTCATCAGGATTGACGCTCTGGTTGGGCTCCTTGCCACCGGTGAGCCTCTTGACCAGGTTCTGCACCGCAGGAATCCTGGTGGAACCACCCACCAGTATTACCTCATTGATGTCGTCGGCCTTCATCTTGGCATCGGCCAAAGCCCGTTTTGCCGGCCCCTCCAGCCGTTCGATGAGGTCATGGACCAACTCCTCGAATTTGGCCCTGGTGAGCTTCATATTGAGGTGCTTGGGACCGCTGGCATCCGCCGTAATAAAGGGAAGATTGATGGCGGTCTCCACGGTACTGGAGAGCTCACATTTGGCCTTCTCCGCCGCCTCATAGAGGCGCTGCAGGGCCTGTTGGTCCTCCCTGAGATCTATCCCGAAGTCATTTTTGAACTCATTCGCCATCCAATCAACAATCCTCTTGTCTAGGTCATCGCCGCCAAGGTGGGTGTCACCGCTGGTGGCCCGGACCTCGACCACCCCTTCGCCTACCTCCAGGATGGATACGTCAAAGGTCCCTCCACCAAAGTCAAAGACCAGGATCTTTTCGTCCTTCTTCTTGTCCATCCCATAGGCCAGAGAAGCTGCGGTGGGCTCGTTGATGATCCTCAGCATATTGAGCCCTGCAACGGTCCCGGCGTCCTTGGTGGCCTGGCGCTGGGCATCGTTGAAGTAGGCGGGGACAGTGATGACCACATCATTGACCTTCTCCCCCAAATACTTGGAGGCATCCTCTACCAGCTTTCGCAACACCATGGCGGAGATCTCCTCAGGCGCATATTGCTTCCCCATCACCTCGAAACGTACGGCACTGTCCTTACCTGAGGTCACCTTATAGGGGACGATCTTGATCTCCTCCGATACCTCATCGTATTTGCGCCCGATGAACCTCTTGGTGGAGAAGACGGTGTTCTCCGGATTAAGGGCTGCCTGCCGTTTGGCGATCTGCCCTAGCAGACGTTCCCCCTCCTTGGTAAAAGCCACCACTGAGGGGGTTGTCCTGGAACCTTCTGCATTAACGATAACGGTGGGTTTTCCCCCTTCCATCACCGCAATGGCCGAATTGGTAGTTCCCAAATCAATACCTATTGCCTTGGCCATTTCTCATACCTCCTGTCTTTCTGTAATAATTGATAAAGCTATTGTAAATATAAGCATTTTCTCCCCCTTTTCAAGGAGGAGAATACATAAAGGTTTCGACTGATAGTACACCTTTAATTGTCTATTCCCTGTAGCTTGCTACAGAGTGAACTTTGTGTTTCCCTCTCCACTGGGGGAGAGGACAGGGGTGAGGGGGAATAAGAAGGTTGGCGCAATTTGTTTGAGGAGGGAGACTGATATCAAAATAATCTATTGCAAGACCTAATTATCCCGCATCCAGAAAAATATGGGAGGTGTCCCTACTTTTACCGTAGCCTTCGTGTCCCAGCGTGAGGCCGCGGCTGGCGAATCTCCCGATGGGATTGAGGCATGGTTCCATGTCCAATTTTTGAACGTCTCTGAACTGTCTGTTGTTGTTTTGTCCCGTGATCTTGGGCTGTGTGGACCCTCGTTGGTGCTCGCACGCCCTCTCGAGCCACCGACTTGGGTCGTGACGTCTGCTCAGCTGTACGGGGCTGCGTTTGGTCCTTTCGTATTTGCTTTGATGCGGTATTAGGAGGTCGGACTGAGTGAGAATTGGGCTTGTGGAGCACATGAGGTTCGAAACGTTTTTGCACGCGGGTCTGTTTATTCACCGCCAGCCTTTCTGGCTGTTTCTTTTCCTGGACCAGTTGCGCTTGGTTATGTCTGCATATCGGAGCGGGTTTGACCTTCGTGTTGACCTTCTGGATCTCTTTGCTCTGTTTCTTCAACTGTTTTTGGACTGGTGCCTGAATGGGCTTTTGCACCACCGGCCTGTGTTGGAATTTACGCTCAACAGCACGGGGTTGCGGTTGATCCTTTTTTATGCGCTGCGGGGCAGTATAAGAAGGGCGTGCTGAACGAGGATTGGGTTTGTTAACCACCTGAGGCCTCTTCATCGTTTTAGTCTGGGTATTCACTATAAGTTTTTCTCGCCCTTTATCCGCCCGTATAGGCTGCTGCTTCAGGTGCCTCTGGGTTGGATTTTGATTGACCTTGGTTTCGAATGTACGGGGGGTTTTAACCTCCTTTTTTAATCGTATCTCCTGTTTCTGGGGTGGGTGTGTCCGCATCGGCTTCCGAACAGTCTTGTGGATCACGGTCTTTGAATGGATTATTCGCGTTACGTGCACGTGCCGCTCCCTGAGTCGCTTGCGAAGCAGGTGTCTTCTCTTGATCGGTGGATGTTTCACGTCACAGTGATAGACAACCGTATAGCGCCGCGGTCCCCACCACGGATAGTGATGGTGCACTCGAATAATATTGATGCGGAACCACGGCCGCCACGTCCTCCAGTAGAAACGGTGTGGCACATCCCAGCATTCGTAGACGACATAGGTCTTCGGCCAGAAAAAGGGGCCCCAGTAATAGTAGTGATAGACATACCGATGGCGAGGCCACCAATCCCAGTAGTCGTTATAGGTACGATGGACGATGGTAATGCTGCCGGGCCTTGTCTCAAGAAACGCAATGCGCACATCGCGTACATCGAGGCAGTCTCGGCCCTCGGCCACAATATGCATCTCCACCCTGTTGCCTTCCACGTGACGGCTGCGGGGGACAATAATGGTTTCCGAGGTCCGTTCAGATCGAAGGACAAACGTATCTCCATACAAGGGAGCTTCCTCGTCCGCATCCAACGCTCCGTACCTATCTCGATCAGCGCTCTTAATCCAGAGTCGTCCCGCTATACTGTCATCCTGGGCTGCGTCATGATACCGGATCGTTATCTTCAGATACTGAGACCAGCGGGGGACAGTGAAATAATAGATAGCGCTCGCCAGACCGGGTTCATATACTTCTTCTCCCCCCCATGCGGTTAACCTGATGCCATTGGAAAATACGGGGCTTTCGGTCACCGCGGCGCGACCTCGTTCAAGCCAATCGTCCATATCCACGGCTTCTCGGTACCCTGAATCTCGGCCACTGTAGCCATAGGCAAGCTCGTAATCATAACGAGCCTCAACTGATTGCGTGAACACCAGAAGCCCTAGGATCATACAACCGATAATAATGTTCTTTGACATTGTTCCCCCCTTTTTTATTTAGACACCTGCAAGATGAAAAGGTTTATATCTGAATACTTCCCCCACAGCACTATGTGCACCCTATTTGTATCTAACGTCGCTGATTTAGACGGCAGTTTGAGGCCGAATATTCGATGGACATTTCATTAAAAGAGAGTACAAGAGGTTATCGATAAAAAGGTGGGAGGAATTTGTTTGGGGAGGGCGAGGCTGATATCAAAATGCCCTATTGCAAGACCTAATTATTCCGCACCCAAAAAATTTGGGAAGTGTTCCTAATTTTCCCCTACTTTTCCCCAAGGATGAAGAGAAAGAAATAAGATAGGAATTTATTTTAAAGATTGATTACACAATTGGCAATTAGTTGATCCATAGGGCT